>DCQT01000053.1:0-10406 GCA_002323535.1 Bacteriovoracaceae bacterium UBA1511 | reverse complement strand
AAAAAAGGACAGTTTTTAGCGCCTGAGGATACGGTAAACATTATTGATAAGGTTTCTCCAGTTCTTGAAAAAGAAAATCTTTATTTGACGGAAAGAGGGACAAGCTTTGGTTACAATAACCTAATTGTGGATATGGCTTCATATAATATAATGAAAAGTTTTGGAGTTAAGGTTATTCATGATGCAACTCACTGTGTGCAAAGACCTGGAGGTCTAGGAAAAAGCACTGGGGGAAAACGAGAGCAGATTGAAATTCTTTCCCGTGCCGCTATTGCTGCTGGGGCAGACGGAGTTTTTATGGAAACTCACCCTGAGCCCTCAAAAGCTCTATCCGATTCTTCAACAGCTTATAAGTTAGAGAAAATTGTTACCTTTGTTTCAAATATTTTAAAAATTAGGAGAGCTGTTAATGAGCTTAACTAAAGTAGATCATCAAAAAGTAAATTCATTGTTAGACAAATTAAAAAATATTAAATGTGTTTTACTCGATGTTGACGGAATTTTGACTGACGGTAGAGTAATTTACATGGGAGAGGAAGTTGGTTGGAATCGGTTTTTTAATGTTTATGACGGCCATGGATTAAAAATGTTGAGAGACTTTGGTTTTACGCTGGGTATAATTTCAGGGGGAGATTCTTTAGGTCTCCATAAAAGGTTTGTGGAGAATCTTGGTCTCAGTGAAAAAATGTGTTTTTTTGGAAATGAAGATAAAACTGATGCATATGATTTAATAAAAAAAGAAAACAATCTTCAGGATTCTGAAATTTGTTATATGGGAGATGAGCTTTTTGATATCCCCTTATTGAATCAAGTCGGGTTTTCTGCAACTGTTCCTGAGGCGAGCTTTCTTGTTCAAAAGTCGGTAGATTATGTAACAAAAAAATCTGGAGGCAAAGGAGCTGGAAGAGAAGTGATGGATCTCATAATGTATGCGAAGGGATTAATTTAATGAAAAATTATGATGATCTAAGAGAGCTACTAGATAATGAGTATGACTGGCCTAGTGTTTACCGATTTAAGGTAATTGTTCCTTTGGAGTCACTAAAAGAAACCGAAAATATTTTATCTGACTTCATTCTTCAGTATAATTACTCTAAAACTAAAAAGTTCGTTAGTCTTACCTTTGGAAAGGAATTTAACAATGCTGACGAAGTTATTTATGTATATCAAAGCTTAAAAGATGTTAAAGGAGTAATGACCCTATAACTTTTAAAAGGATTTTTTATGGCCAAGGATGTGGCATTAGTTATTGGAGGAGGAGCATTTGGAACATCAATGGCCAATGTTCTTGGGAACTCGTTTCGTAAAGTTAAAATTCAAGTAAGATCTAAAGATGTTTTTGATGGAATCAATAGGGGAGAAAATAAAATATATCTACCCGGAAAAAAACTAAATCAAGAGTTATCGCCATTTATAGATTGGCAAGAGGTTGAGTCAGAGTTTGAGAACATTTCATTGATTATTTTAGGCTTACCTACGTCAGCAATAAGATCCTATTTTTCGGCTGAGGAAAATTTAAATCAAGTTTCTAAACTATTAGGAAGAGATGTGCCTCTCGTTTCTTTGGCCAAGGGTATAGACTCAGAAACACTTGAACTTCCAGACGATCTCTTAGATCATTTTTTTAGTGATTACAAAGACCAAGTAACTTTTTTAAGCGGTCCTTCATTTGCGTCTGAAATTATGGATGAACAAATCACTTTGGCGTCTCTCGCTGGAAGGTCAAAGGTGCACTTAGAACGAGTTGCTGATTCTTTGAGTTGTCATTATTTTAAGGTTTTCATGACGTATGATGTGAAGGGTGTCTTACTTGGAGGTGCATTAAAAAATATTCTTGCCATCGCGGGAGGTATAATTGAAGGCTTAGGCTACAACCACAACACTAGGGCCGCGATGATAACTCGGGGTATTGCAGAGATGCTTCGGTTTGGAAAAGTGTTTAACGCCAGGCCTGAAACTTTTTATGGGCTTGCTGGCATGGGGGATCTTATTTTAACTACAACCGGCGGCTTATCTAGAAATAAAAGCTTTGGACATGAAATAGCTAAAGGGAGAACTGCAAAAGAAATCATAGAGTCACAGCGTTCCGTCGTTGAAGGCTACAAAACTGCGTACGCCGCACATAAATTAGCGGTAAAGTATGATATCAGGGCAAGAATATTTAAGGGAATTTATGAGGTTTTATACCAGGAAGCTGATGTAAAAAACATAATAGAAAACTTAATGAAGCTACCGGCCAAATTTGAGATCGAATAAACCTACAGTAGGTCTTTTATCTTTTTTACAGAGATAGTTTCTCCAAGATTGTGAAGCTCGCCATTTCTATCTACGAAAAAGTATGCTGGTACTCCGGCCATGTCATTTTTTAAAAGCCATTTAGTGATTTTCTCGTCACCATTTGTCCAATCTCCTAGTAGTAGAGAGATTTGATTATCGTTTATGAGTTTTTTGAACGCGCCTGAGCTGATGATTAGTTTCTCATTAACTTTACATGTAAGGCACCAGTCAGCTGTAAAATCGATAAAGGTAAGTATTTTTTTATTTTGATAGTTAGTTAACTTCTCTTCACTCCATGTCTCCCAGCTAAGTCCGGCCTTTTTTGTTAAGCCAACATCGGTCCTGACTAATTTTTTTGCTGAAATGTTTCTTGGGTTGTAGTTCAACGCCATAACAAGAAGACCAAGTATTGTAAAAAGAATTAAGGAAGATTTTTTGTAGAAAGATTTCTTGTATAGGTAAATTCCATAGAAGAAGAAGCTAAAAGCGACCAAAACCCAAGTGACGAAGTCAGGGGCCGTCAAGGTACTCAGAAGGCTTAATAACCAGATACTAGTGCAAAGTAAGCTTAGCCCAAGAAATGATTTTAAAGTGTTCATCCAGTTACCTGGTCTTGGGAAAAACTTAATTAAACCAGGAAAAAATATTGTTAATATAAACGGAAATGCCAGACCAAGACCAATAAATGTAAAAATCAAAAATATTATACCTGTGCCCTGAGTAAAGGCAAAAGCCAAAGCTGTTCCTAGGAAAGGCGCGGAACAAGGTGTAGAAAGGACAGTTGCAAGAACACCATTGAGAAAGTCACCAGACTTACCTTTTGTTTTTATATCCCCCAGGCTTCTTCCTCCAGGAGTAATAAACTCAAAGAGTCCAAACATGTTTAAGCTAAAGATAAATAAACCAGTCGACATCACGAGGATAAAAATTGGTGATTGAAGTTGAAACCCCCAACCTACGATGCCACCACTTAATTTCATTAAAGATATAACAGTCGCCAAGATCCAAAATGTAGTTATGACTCCAAGTGAATAAAATAAATTATGAGAGGAAATTTTACTTTTAGACTCAGTGGAGATGGAGGTGAGCGAGAATAGTTTTAGGGTGATGACAGGTAAAACACATGGCATAAGATTTAGAATGAGCCCTCCTAAAAAAGCTAATAATATAAAACTAAAAATTGATTGAGTATTTTTTGAGTTTTCTCTCGATTCATTTTTAAGTGTTGATTCACTTTTAGCATCTTTATCAAACGACACAGGCGAAAGTAGGGAGTAAAACTTTTCTATCTGATCACTATTAGATGATAAGGTCTTAAAGGTTTTTGAAATTAATTTGGAATTATTTTTTTCTTGTGATGAGTAAATAAAATCTAAATTTAGAGTATTTGAAAATTCGAGACTTTTTGGAAAAGGAACCTCTGGTTCGAGGTAATAACCGTTCCATTCAATAAGCATTTTTGCGTAAAGATGCCCATCATTATCAATGAATAGTTTCTCATGCTTAAAATCTAATAAAGGATTGGGGAACGGAAAAAGAAGGTTTTGAAACTTGGTTAAGTAATTTCCCGTTGGTTTGTTTAAATTATAATAAAGAATCAAGGAGTCTTCTTGTTTTGAGTTTTTAACAAGAATTAGATCAAGCTCTTTTAGGTAATTAGGATCTTTTTTTGGAAGACCGAAATATCGCTTCTCAAGAGTGTTATCATTTAATGAAGCTAATTGCATTGAACCAGGGCTAATCTCACCACTAACTTGATTAACATCGTTAAACTTAATCTCAGCTTTACCTGGAATACAAATGTGCTTGCACACAAGCCACGTGGCGTTTAAATTTAGGCGTTTTTTTTCAGGGAGTTTGAAAAATAGCGTATACTCGCTTTCATATCCATATGCCCAGGCATCACCTGGTTCAATATATCTTTTTGGAGTTGGCCACTCTAGTGATTCAATTTGTTCCCCAGTATCGATATCTGACACCTTGATTGGTAGTCCCGCATCACCTGGATTTTTCCAATAAGTATGCCAATGTGGTTCATTTTTAAAACTGATAGCAAGTAGATTATTATTATTGATTGATATTTTCTTTGCAGAGAGTTGAACAATAACTTTAGGGATACTTTCATCAGAGACAGAGGTTTTGGAGAAGCTAAAAGTAATGAGCAATGAAAATAACCAAAATCGTAGTCTTTTTAAATTAAATTCGTTTAAACTTAGCATCAGGAGTTTCCTTAGAAGTTATTGATTTTGTTTATTTTATATATGATAGCGCTGATTGAATAGGCTTTTGGACATGAAGCTGTGCTAAAATATTTCTCAAGGGTAGACGAAAAAAATTTATAAACGCAACCAACAAAAGGAAGCTCCATGAGGACGCTATTGCTGGACAGTTCGTATTACCCGGTCGAAGTAATAAATTGGAAAAGGGCCATAATTTTATTGATAACAGGTAGAGCCGAGGCTGTAACTGATTACTCTTCTACTTTTATTAGATCAACCCACGACGCATTTAAGTTGCCTAAGATTCTGAGACTTTTCAGTCTGCACAAAGCAAAAAAATCGATAAAATTCTGTCGATTCAACGTCTTATATAGAGATGATTTTATTTGTCAGTATTGCCATGGGAAGTTCCACCCTAAGGATTTAACATTAGACCATGTTATTCCAACGAGCAGAGGGGGAAGAAATACATGGGAGAATGTTGTTGCAGCCTGTTCTAAGTGTAACGGAAAAAAAGGTAATAAATTACTTAAAGAGGCGGGTTTGAAGCTAAATAAAGTCCCTAAAAAACCCAATTGGTCTCCTCAGATAATTCTTAAGTTACGACAGGATGATCCAGATGAGTGGCATGAATGGTTCAGGTCAAAAAAGGTGGCTGCCTAGACTAGGTAAACCTTTCCATCTCGAAAAATTATTTAGAGATCCTTTTTTAAATGCCGATTAATCAAAAAAATCTAAGAGGATTTGTTTGATGAAAATGGCAAAAATATTTTTTTCAATTAACGCAGGGTTATTGGGTGTTATTTTTTTTGGAGTTGCGGGTAGTTTCATTACCAGGGCAAAAAAGATAAATAACTACGAAAGGGTAAGTCTAAGTCTAATTAAGCAAAATAATATCCTCAAAAAAAAGCTTCAAGATTACGAATTTAAAATAAAAAAATTTGAGAATGAAAATAGTATTTTAGCGCTTAAGCTTGAGGATAAAATTTTAAGGCGCCCCGCTAGCTATGAGCCAGTTGACCCAAAAAATGACCTTGTTGAGTTAAAAACATATCGATGGGACTTTTCTCAACTTTGGAGTTCGGCGAAGGAGTCCTTTTCGAAAAAAGAATTTGTAAGGTCGGCTCAATATTATCAAACGATCTTAAATGCCTTTCCACAAAACGAAAAAATAAATGATCATTTAATTTATAATGCAGGCGTCGCTGCATACGAGGCCAAGGTTTATGACTCTTGGGCACGAAAATCATTTGTGAAAATAGTTGAAGAGTTTCCGACTTCGGATCATTTGAGAGGAGCGAAATTATGGATTGGATTGATTGACCTGAGGCAAGGTGAAAAGAAGAAGTTTTTTAATGTCGTAGAGGAATTTAGAAAAAAGTACAGAAATACCAAGGAATGGGAACTTATAAGTGGACACTACTATGAAATCTATAAAAATTTTAAATTTTAAATATCCACTTTGTGCGGTTGCTATCTTTCTCTTCTGTCTTGGGTCAATGGCGGCTCCGTTAGGTGTTTTAAACAATATCAATGGCAACGTCTTTATAGTTAAGAGCGGGGGGTTCGTGTCAGCTAAAAAAGGAGACCATCTCTCAGTCAACGATGAGATAATCGTTGAGCTTGGTAGCTTTGCTCAATTCTTAGATTATAAAGATCGACTTATTAACTTAAGTGGTTCGACCTCGTTGCAACTTGGCCTAAACACATACACCTTGAAAAAAGGTATGCTTTGGGTTCAGCTTAATAAAAAAGTTGAAACAGTTTTATTGTCAGGAAACACTAGAGTGGAGCTTGAAGAGGGAGAGGGGGTTTTTAGTTACAATCCATCCGACTCAGTTACTCAATATGTTTCCATCGATGGACTATCTAGGATGAGTAACCTTGCTCAAAAAGAATTTGAAGTATTTATTTCTCCTGGTAGTTTTTCAATTATTAATCCAGTGGAGGATTTAGGACGTCCAAGACCGCAGAGTGAGATTGGTGAGAGCTCATATAAAAAAATTAAAACACTGTTTTCATTTGTCAGGTCAAAAAGAGCACCAATTGAAAAATCTTCATTTCCTTTGAGGAAGATTAAAATAAGAAGAGAGATCGCCTCTTTACCCAAATTAAAAAACCAGAGGACCGCTGAAGTAGAGGGCCAAAAATTACAAAAGATTGCTCTAGAAGAAAATCTTAGAAAGTACCGTAAAAAAAAGGTTGTTTATAAATATCCGAAAGTCAAAGTGAATCATTTTTTCAAAGCAAAAGAAAAATTTATGCCTAGAAGAAAACCTGCCTCAGAGGCAAAACCAAAACCATCAAAATTTAGACAAGATTTATTTAAGCAATATAAAAATCAAAGAAAGTATGATGCGTCAATAAGACAACTTGTGAATGAACTAGAGTCTTTTAAAATGGATTATTTTGAATCGTATTAAAGAAGTAATACTAATCCATCTATTTAAATAAATAAAAAAATTTCACTTAAAGCAATTTGAAAAAAACTATGCATCGAACATATCCAACGCTTTTAAAGTGCTAGGTGATAATGGCTGTTCTATATGAAAGATAATCATTTATAGGAATACGGCGCAAAATTCATGACAGTTGGTTTCATATATAATTTATATTCGCTGGGTTTTTGAAAAACTGAATATAAACAAACTTTCTTTTACTTAATTTAGGCAGATTAATCTCTCTTTCGATTTTTTTAAATGAAATCGATAATTTAAGTATTGATTTATTCGGAGTAATACGTGTCAAAAAAAATAGACAGTTACTATACATATGATGACGTTCTTTTAAAGCCAATGGCCTCGTCAATTCTTCCAAGTGACGCTGATTTAAAGACAAAATTATCTAGAAATATTGATCTCAACATTCCAATTGTTTCTGCGGCGATGGATACTGTAACAGAGGCACCAGCAGCCATTGTTATGGCGCAAGAGGGAGGAATAGGTGTTGTTCATAAAAACTTAACACCAGAAAGCCAGGCGGAGGAAGTTCGCAAGGTTAAGCGTTTTGAATCCGGAATGATAAGTGACCCAGTGACAATTTCCCCTGATTTAACTTTAGAACAATTTTTAAATGAGACTAAAAAGCATAAGATCACAGGATTTCCGGTTGTTGATTCAGAGAATAAACTAGTTGGTATTCTCACAGGAAGAGATGTGCAGTTTGAAGATAACCTTTCGAAAAAAGTAAAAGATATGATGACTAAAAAAGAACATCTTGTCACAACAATGGACGGCAGTAATAGGGAGGAAGCAAAAAAACTTCTTCACAAGCATCGAATAGAAAAACTTCCCGTTGTGAATAAAGGCGGTGAACTCAGTGGCTTAATTACGATTAAGGATATTAAAAATACAATTAGCCATCCAAACTCATCAAAGGATGATCTAGGGAGGCTTCGTTGTGCAGCCGCCATGGGAGTTGCACCAAAAGAGTTTGATCGTGCCGCGGCTTTAGTTGAAGCAGGAGTGGATGCAATCGTCGTTGATACTGCTCATGGACACTCCAAAGGGGTTCTAGGTGCAGTTAAAAAATTAAAAAAACAATTTAGTGGTGTTGATATAATTGCAGGGAACGTTGCAACAGCTCAGGCATGTAAGGATTTAATCTCTGCTGGTGTTGATGGCATAAAAGTAGGTATAGGCCCTGGATCAATTTGTACTACTAGAGTTGTCGCTGGAATTGGTGTTCCACAGTTTAGTGCACTTTTGGATTGTGCGAATGTTTGTCTTAAAGAAGGGATTCCTTTTATCGCAGATGGTGGAATTAAGTACTCAGGTGATATCACCAAAGCCCTTGCCGCGGGCGCCAGTTGTGTGATGCTCGGAAGTTTGTTTGCTGGGTGCGATGAAACTCCAGGAGAGCGAATTCTTTATCAAGGAAGAAGTTATAAAGTTTATCGTGGAATGGGTTCTCTTGGAGCCATGTCCAAAGGTAGTAAAGATCGTTATGGTCAAGGGGATGTAGAAGAAATGAACAAACTTGTTCCTGAGGGGATCGAGGGGCAGGTTCCTTATCGCGGTAGCCTTGCAAGTAATGTTTATCAACTTCTTGGTGGGGTGAGAGCTGGGATGGGTTACCTGGGGGCGCCGACACTAAAAGATTTAGTTGAGCGAGCTGAATTTATAAAAATTACTCAAGCTTCTTTAAAAGAAGGCCATCCACATGATGTGATGATCACAAAAGAAGCTCCTAATTATTCTATCTCATAAGGTATGACGATGAATACATCAGTTTGGATTGTTGATTTTGGTTCTCAGTACACGCAACTTATTACAAGGCGAAGTCGCGAGATTGGTTTTAGTAGTGAGATAATTACTTACAATACTCTTCAAAAAAGATGGAGTGAAGGTATTCGCCCTAAAGCCTTAGTTCTGAGCGGAGGGCCTCAGTCAATATTTAAAGACCCACGTGATTATTCTTTTATTTTCAATGAAGAAAAACTTCCCATCCTTGGAATTTGTTATGGCATGCAAATAATGGGGCACGTGCTTGGGGGAAAGGTAGAAAAGGGCACAAGTGGAGAATACGGACTTTCAAAAATTCAATTTGAAGATAGTGTTGAAAATTTTGGGCTAAGTTCTTCATTTAATTCTTGGATGAGTCACTTTGATCACGTTTCAAAAGTCCCATCAGACTTTAAGATAATGCTTAAATCTCAAAATGGGTTTATCGCTGGTATCTGTCATGACTCTAGGCCTGTTTGGGGCCTTCAATTTCACCCGGAAGTTGAGCACACTGAACATGGGAGAGAAATTCTTATAGCATTTTTTAAAAAGGTTGCGGGCCTAAAAAGTGATTGGGGTGATAGTGAAATGCTCGAAGAAGCGCTAGGAGTGGTAAAAAAAGAAAAAGACGCTCAAATTCTTTGCGCGTTTTCAGGTGGAGTTGATTCCCTTGTTGCAGCCACTTTATGTGAGCAAATCAACACGGAAAATCTACACTGTTTTTTTGTGGATCACGGTCTTCTTCGTCCTCAGGATATCAGCCATATTCATGTGCTTCAGGAAAAAACAAAACTTAATATTCAAATCGTTGACGCAAAAAAACAATTTTTCTCGAAACTTAAAGGTGTTGATGAACCTGAAGCGAAAAGAAAAGTTATTGGGCATGAGTTCATTTCTGTTTTTGAACAAAAAGTTCACGAGTATGAAAATGATCATGGCATTAAATTTACGCACCTTCTTCAAGGGACTTTGTATCCAGATGTTATTGAGAGCGTCAGTCCGCACGGGGAGGAGGGAATCTCTTCAACTATTAAATCTCATCACAATGTAGGAGGGCTTCCTGAACGCATGAAACTAAAGCTTCTTGAACCTCTTCGCTATTTATTTAAGGATGAGGTTCGAAAATTAGGTGAAGCGCTCGGCTTAGAGTATAACTGGGTGCATCGTCACCCGTTTCCTGGCCCGGGTATTGGAGTTCGGGTTCTTGGTGAGCTGACGCCTGAGCGAGTTGAGCGAGTAGGAAAAAGTGATCAGATCCTATTTGAGGAGTTAAAACGGGCGAATCTTTATCAGGCAACTTGGCAAGCTCTAACTGTCTACCTGCCGGTAAAAACAGTTGGTGTAAAAGGTGATGAAAGGGCATACGAAGAAGTTATATGTCTTAGGATGGTCAATTCAAGTGATGGGATGACCGCAACTTTTTCCAATATGCCTTATGAGTTTTTAAGCACTGTTTCACGTCGAATTACAAATGAGGTCGCAGGGATAACTCGAGTTGTCTATGATATTACGGACAAACCTCCAGGTACTATTGAATGGGAGTAGAGATATGAGTTTAAAGTACAGAAGTGAAATTGATGGCCTAAGAGCTTTTGCTGTCATTCCTGTCATTTTATTTCACGCGGGTTGGAGCCTATTTTCTGGTGGATACATTGGAGTTGACGTATTTTTTGTAATAAGTGGTTAT
>DCQT01000113.1 GCA_002323535.1 Bacteriovoracaceae bacterium UBA1511 | reverse complement strand
TCTCAGCCTTTTTCTGGTCCTTTAAAATTTCGTCGGCGTTTTCAACGCCTTCTTGCTCAAGTAAAGCTTTTAAGTTCTTCTTTCCCTCATCTGTTGAAACATCAAGTTTTTCTTTGTCTCTGTCTTTAAGTCGATGGGCAATAAGTTTTGTTCTCAATTCATATTCATCAATTTCTTTTTTCTTTTTTTCGTAATCTTCTTTTTTAAGAGCGAACTGTTCGCAACCTGACTGGGCCGTATCCTGTTTGCATTTTTCCGCAAGTTTTTTTGCGTTGTCGGCAAAAAGATCAGAGTCCTCTCCAGATTTTACCATCTCCTCAAATTGCCCCGAACTTACAGTTGTTAATTCATCTATTGATTTACGATCATCACTAGGGCCAACCGTGCCGTTGTATTCTTCAACTGTTTGCCCATTTAAAGCCTGTGCGTGACTTTGAGATTTTTTACCTTTATCAAATTCGTCCCATGCTTTAAGAACCTTGTCCGTATTGAGTAGGTTTTGCTTGGTCGCATACATCACCTCTTGCACTGTACACGCCATTTGCCTTGTATCAGAGTTTTCTTTGGAGCAGGCAGCGGCATCAGGTGGGCAAGCGTCACCGGAGGATTCATAAGTACAGATATCTCCAATTAATTGAATACAAAGACCAAATTTTTGAGAGAGAGTCGAAGGATCTGACTTTATTTGCTTAAGCTTGTCGTTTCTGTTGCCTTTTTTATAGTCATAAATTGGTTTTTTATTACTATCAACACTTATGGTCGTATCAATGCAAAACTCTGTAAGATTTAGTATGAGGTTTTTTGAAATTTGGGCTTTATATATTTTGTGAAAAACCTGAGGGTCAACAACACGAATTTTTTGTTTTTTTTGCGCGTCAGTAAGTTCACCATATATTGCCTCTCTGAACTGAGCGGAGAGTTTCTTTGAAATTTCATTAAGAGTTGGATCTTTATAAAATTCAACTTTACCAATACTTTTTGATTCGTAAAGAATAGGTTTAGCATTATCCTTACTCGCTTGGTTTTTGACCTCGTCAATTAAGTCATATGCTTTGTTTAGGTCATCAGGAGATTTTTTAAGCTGATCAAAGACACAAGCTCCAAGGTTACCGGCAGTATTACCTTGTGCCTCACAAGTTTGTTTAGCCGATTGAGCAAAAGGTTGATCTAAGAGGATATCCATTGCTTTTTTTAAAGTGTCTCTTTCAACTTCTTCTTCTTGAGCGGATAGTGATTCTTGCGCATCTTCCGCGAAACTTAGGTTGACAGATATTAAAAGAAAAAAGGCCATGAATAAATTCTTCATGGCCTAATAATATCATGATTTTAGATTTAAACTTTTATTATTTAAGCACGCAGTTTTTTTCCGGGGAATATTTATACTCTTTTACCTCATTTAAGTGAATGATTTCCCATCCTTTTTCTTTTGCCTCTGTGAGTATTAGTCTAGTTGATTCAATATTTTTAGAATGGATATCGTGCATCAAGACAACGCCACCTTTTGGAGCCTTTTCACTAGAAATACGATAAGCAGATTTTCTAAATGTTCTTCTTCCATTGGGCAAGGTAACTCTTTTATGCGTGTACGCTGTTCCACCTTCCATATGAGCACGTATTCCTTGAGCGACATCTTTTGCAGTAACATCTGAAACCCAATCTGCAGTATCAATATCCCAAAAAGCAAAGTTGATACAATTTTCACCGTATAGTTCTTGGCTTACATCCTTCATTGCATTCATATGGTGGTAAGCACGATTCATGCCGTATGCTCCGTAGGGAAATCGGTAATACATCTCTACTGGATTGATACCATTATCGTCTTGAATTTTTTCCAAAATTCGAACGGTCTGTCTAAGCTCTTTCATGAAAGTTTCTTTTGGCTCACTATTGTTGTTTGAGTGATCATGGTCATGACTCGCAAGAATATGCCCCTCATCAATAATTCTTTTAATAATAGGCATTGTTGTTTCGTTAATTCTTTCGGTCAAAACAAAAAAAGTTGCCTTAGCGTTGAACTCTTTGAGTACATCTAATATTTTTGGTGTTGTTGAAACTTTTGGTCCATCGTCATAAGTCAAGACAAGTTGCTTTGTTCCTCGCATGCTTATTGCTTTATACTTTCCCATACCTTTATCAACACGAGGTCTGTAAATATAATTTTCTTCTGGGAATTGCTTAGGAGCTGCATACAAAAGTGATGATATGAAAGCTAATACAAAAAGTTTTTTCATTTAAGGTTCTCCACTTATAAACAATGTAAAATTGTCTTATCAAACTCAGAATTTTTCTCAATAGGTCGGTTAACATTTTCATACAAAAAGCCCTGGCATTAACCAGGGCCAAGTGTTGGAAATTATTTATATTTGCTACGAGTGAGGGCCAGAATCTTTGATTGCGGTATAGAAATCACCAAATTTCTCCATTTGTGTATGGAAAGATCTCGCTAGGGATTTAGCTTTTTCTTGGTAAGACTCTTGAGACTTCCAAGACTTATGAGGATGAAGCACGTCATTATCGATTCCCTCAACACTGGTCGGTAGTTCTAAATTAAAAATTTCATCTACCCTAAAATCTGTAGAGTCCATCTTACCAGATTGAACAGATCGGATAATGTTTCGAGTTACAGGGATAGGGTAGCGATGGCCTTCACCGTAAGGCCCTGCTGTCCAACCAGTATTTATAAGCCATACTTTTATACCGTGTCGATCAATGTACTCACCAAGAAGTTTTGCATATTCAGATGGGTGTCTAAGCATAAATGGAGCTCCAAAACAGGCTGAAAATGTTGCAGTTGGCTCTGTTATTCCTGCTTCGGTACCTGCGACTTTTGCTGTGTAGCCAAGAACAAAGTAAAACAGTGCTTGGTCACGAGTCAGCCTGCTAACTGGAGGTAAGACACCAAAAGCATCTGCTGTGAGAAAAAAGATATCCTTTGGAACTCCGCCTGCATGACTTGGCTCGACTGAATCTATAAATGATAAGGGATAAGAGCTCCTTCCGTTTTCACAAATGGAGTCATCGTCAAAGTCAAATTCTCCTTCTTCGCTCATAACAACGTTTTCAACCATCGCACCACGACGATTTGTTGCGGCCCAAATTCCTGGCTCATTCTTTTTAGATAAGGCAATTGTTTTTGCGTAGCAACCGCCTTCAAAATTAAAAACACCTTCATCACTTAGTCCATGCTCATCGTCACCGACAAGAAGCCGTCCTTCGTCTGTCGATAAAGTTGTTTTTCCAGTGCCGGAGAGTCCAAAAAACACGCTGGTTTCATTTTCACTTTTATTTGCCCCTGCGTGCATAGGTAATATACCAAGCTCAGGTAGAATATAATTTAAAATACTAAAGACTGATTTTTTAATTTCACCAGCATAGAAAGTTCCGCATATTAAAACCGTATTTGTATCAAAACAAGTGGTGATCACAGTCGGGGACTTAGTTCCAAATTCACTAGGATTAACCTCAAGACCTGGAGCATGGAGAATTGTGAAATCTTTTTTAGTATCGAAGTCTCGAACTGAGTCTCTGAACATATTTAAAGAAAATAATGCGTGGGAGGAACCTGTTGTTACTAGTCTAACTCCGAGATTATGAGTTGCATGAGCCCCAATACATCTCTCGGTTGAGTATACAGTTTCCTGTGAATTCAAAAAACTAATTATTTTGTCTTTTAATTTACCAAACTGGTCGGGAGTCATAACGTTTACGTCGTTTTCCCACCATACAGTAGATTCTGTACGTGCACTTTTTACTACGTACTTATCCTTAGCGGCTCTACCAGTAAACTTACCTGTGTTGACAGAAAGAGCGCCGTCCTTGCTTAGTGTTCCCCGGCCACTGTTGACTGTTTCGTTAATGTAAAATTCGGAATCTTTGTTAAAGTGAATTGTTGGGCTTGTTATCCCAAGTGAGTTTATAAAATCGGCCATGATTTTTTCCTATTTTTAGTTTTGTTTATCAGGTGGATTGTACCTTGCTACGTGATAGATATCAACCGGTTAAAAGCTAGCCTGTACATGAACATTAAGTTCACTAATCACACTTTTTTGCTCGGAGTTGAATGTATCTTGATTTATAACTCGGTGAGCAAATTCTTTCGTCGGGGAAACATATTCATTATGCATGGGCGCAACTTGTTTATAAAACTGGTCGTGAACACCTTGAGCTGTTCTTCCGCGCTCTGTCGTATCTCTTTTTAATCTTCTTTTGAATCGAACATCTTCCGAGGCAGAAATAAAATATCTATAATCAAAGCAGTTTCTTAAGTTTTCCTGGTGAAATATAAGGATTCCATCGACTAAAACAATAGGTGAGGGAGAGATTTTTTTTGTTACTTCAGTTCTTTTATGAGTGGCAAAGTCGTATGTCGGGCATTCAATTGTGATACCTTTTTTTAGTTGATTTAGATGGTCACAAAGTAGATTGAAGTCAATCGCACTTGGATGATCAAAATTAACGGCACC
>DCQT01000097.1 GCA_002323535.1 Bacteriovoracaceae bacterium UBA1511 | reverse complement strand
TAACTCCAGTCCATTTTTAGATTATCTTTTAAGTCTTGAAATCCATCACTAAATCCAACAAAGCCCGCAGATGTTTTTTCATATCCTTTTGAGCTTGTTACATGAACCTTTGTTTTCCCTTCGTAAAACTCAAGGTGGTCGCCGTTGGCATTCACGTTATCTCTGAAACTATTTCCTTGAAGTGATGAATTAACTAAATGATAAAAAGAGAGCCCCTCTACATTTGAAGTGATTCTTAATTTATCAATAAGAACTGATTTATCTTGTGAGGTAAAAATGATGTGCTCAATTTTGAATCTATTTTTTTTATCAGTATTAATTAGTTTTATTAAACTTGGGCTTAATACTTCAACCTTGTGATCAAGATCTTTTTCTTCAATGAAGAAAGACTTTCCATCAGTAATAAGAAGCTGCGCATCTTTTATTTGAGGAGTGTCTATAGATGGGTAGTAAGTCTCTGTTAAAATTCCACCAGCCGCGGAGTACCAAACTAATGAGTTTTTATCCTTTTGCTCTTTTGAATAACTAGTTCCTACACTGATTTTTTGAGCAGATGCCCAATTTGGTGTTAGACCTGGGCCGCCAAAAGCTTCCTCGGCAAAAGCATTAAAGTTAAAGATTAAAGATGTCAGTAAAACTGCTATTTTCATTAAAAACCCTTTTGGTTCAAGTGAGTCGTTTACACTCTCTTAAAATAAAACTAATGTTTCTCACAAATTTCTAACAAGGGTACCGAAAAAGTGATTGATTTATCAACAGCAGATGTCATAACAATTGCAATTTATTTTTTAATAATTTTCTACACCGCTTTTTTTCTCACAAGAAAAGATAAATCAAACAGTGAATCAAGTGATTACTTTCTGGCTGGTAGAAACCTCAGCTGGTTTCTTGTGGGCTCATCACTTTTTGCCTCAAATATCGGATCCGAACATTTAATTGGTCTTGCGGGAACTGGGGCTTCCTCTGGTGTCGCCGTCGCACAGTTTGAGATCCTCGCCTGCTTTATCCTACTAATTTTAGGTTGGTTTTTCGTTCCTTTTTATCTGAAGTCCGGTGTATTCACCATGCCGGAGTTTCTTGAGATGAGATTCTCCTCTGGTGCGAGAATGTACCTATCAGTCATCTCTGTTCTCGCGTATGTTATTACAAAAATCTCTGCCACTATTTATGCGGGGGCGGTCGTTTTTGAAACTATCGGCGTACCGTTTTGGACCGGTGCCTCCATCGTTGTCATCGCTACCGGAATTTATACCGTCTTTGGGGGACTTCGGGCGGTAATTTATACTGACGCAGTGCAAATGGTTATTATGATTCTTGGCTCCATCCTGTTAACTATTTTTGGATTAAATCAACTTGGTGGCTGGGGAGAACTTCAAGCAACGATTCCCGCAGATTTTATGTCCATGTGGAAGCCCGCTACTCATAAAGATTTTCCTTGGACCGGAATCATCTTCGGCGCTCCAATTTTAGGCGTTTGGTACTGGTGTACTGATCAGTTTGTTGTTCAACGAGTGCTTTCAGCAAAAAATATCACTGAAGCAAGAAGAGGAACAATTTTTGGTGGTTTTCTAAAAGTTCTTCCCTTATTTATCTTTGTTATCCCAGGTCTTATTGCTTATGCCTTATCACAAAAAGGTTCACTTGAGCTGGCCTCAAACGACCAGGCCCTACCGGTTCTCATCGGGAGCATTGTTCCTACTGGATTAAAAGGTCTTCTAATCGCCTCTCTTTTAGCAGCACTAATGAGCTCACTTAGTTCCGTTTTTAATTCTTGTTCAACACTAATCACCTATGATTTTTACAAAAAGATCTCACCAAACACATCAGAGAAAAAACTAGTGGCCTTTGGGCAAGCTTGTACTGTGATTTTAGTTTTAATGGGAATGGCATGGATTCCGCTGATGAAAATTATCTCTGGCGAGCTGTTTACATACCTTCAAAAAGTTCAGGCCTATATTTCACCTCCAATTGCAGCAGTTTTTATATTTGGGATTCTATTTAAAACACTGAACTCGACTGGTGCTCTATGGGCATTGTGGTCTGGTTTTATTATTGGTGTTTCAAGACTTGGACTTGAGCTTGCCTCAAGTAAAGTGACTCTTTCACCAATGCTTCAAAGTTTTGTAGAAATAAATTTTCTACATTTCGCTTTCATCCTGTTTGTTATCTGCTCAGTGGTTTTTACTATCGCTAGTAAGCTTTCCCCTCAAACCCAAACAGAGGCTCAACTAGCGCTTACAAGAACTCCTGGC
The DNA here is from genome assembly GCA_002323535.1 of Bacteriovoracaceae bacterium UBA1511. GTDB lineage: Bacteria > Bdellovibrionota > Bacteriovoracia > Bacteriovoracales > Bacteriovoracaceae > UBA1511. Next base: position 7,533 of record DCQT01000097.1, on the reverse strand, counting down.
GGCTCAGCTTTTGGAGATGAAGAAAAGAAAGACGCGATCTTATCTCTTCTACTTTGTATTGTGATTTTTTCAATCTGGTTTTATTTCTCTTAAATAAAAATTCTTTCAAAAAAGTAAAAATATTTAGGAAGCAAAATGCTTCCTAAATATTTTTTTGAAGTAACCCGATTGGATAAAAAAACATAAGGTTACTGTTATGAAGCACTTAATTATTATTATCTTTTTGACAATTAACTTTTCTTCTTGTAGAGAAAACGACGAAGTTACCGGAACGCCCGATACGACTAATGGCGGTGGTGGGTCTGGATCTAGTGGTGGGTCTACTGGCAGTTCATCTAGTGGGTCAACAGGAGCAATTGTTGGTAACTGTACATTCTCCACTGGCTACAAAGTTCTCTACAGAAACCCCGGCAGCGTTTCAGACAGTGCTTACAGAAGCCAGTGGAGTTCTACCTGTAGTGGTGATGTTGGCACGTGGAGTGACTCAACATCCATAAGTTGCTCTGGTTCTTACTGCTTACAGAGTAGTACAAAGCAATGTGCATGCTATGATATCACTGTTAATTGCAGTGCATTTAGTATGACTGATGCATCCGACTGCTCCGGACTATAAGGACTTCCATTCAAAAAGTTGTAATTGATCATTTTCCTTTTTAGGAAAAGGAATTCTATTGGTAATGTCAGACGCTAGTCTTTCTCCTAGAATTAAATTAAGCTTTTTCTTATACCTAGAGATAGTTTTATTATGAAATAAAATCCAGTCATCAGTAGATGGTGTTACATCATATCCACCGTATTTTTTATTTAAAAACTTATTAAATTCATCTTTCGATTTTTCTTGAAATGAGTGATAATCCTTAAAAACTTCTACCACCTGATTTCTTTTTTTCTTTGAAACATTCATCTCGTGAAGCTTTTTAATGACAAGCGGTAAAAAAGCACTTGTATTGCCTCTTAAAATGAAATTTTTTAAGTCAACTTCCTCTTCTTCCGTCAGCATCTTTGGATCATTAGGTTCATCTGAGACAGTGTGATTTACTTCATTCTTGATTTCGACTTTTTTTGATTTAACAACACTGTTTTTAAGTCTTTCTATCGATACTTCTTTAAGTCCTTTCGCCACAATTTTTTTTTCATCTATAAAACTAGCTGTTTCACTACCTTGCTTAATGTCACTTAAAGAAACATCCTTAAACTCTCCTTCGTTACGAAAAAACAGAAAGGATAAAAAGGCTAAAATAAATCCCGCGCCAAATATTACTCGAAACATTAATTAGTCATTATCCCAGTGCGGATTCAGGTTTTCATTTTTATCTTCATTAAACCATCGCTGCATAACAGTGAGCTTTTCCGTAAAAAATTCAACAGATGATTTTCCATGGACTTTAACGTCTCCGTAAAAGGAGTCCTTTGATCCTCCAAAACTAAAAAAGGCCATCGGTGCAGGAACACCAAGGTTTACTCCAACCATGGACGGATGAACATTTTGAGAAAACTCTCTAGCGGCCATACCATTAGTTGTAAAAATGGAGCAAGTATTTGCAAAATCAGACGAGTTAATAAGCTTAATCGCCTCCCCAAGCGTATCAACTTTCATCAGTGAGATAACCGGCCCAAAAATTTCTTTTGTGGCAAGAAGGCTTCCAGGTTTTACATTTTCAAATACGTGAGGAGCAACGAAATATCCTTTATCCAGAGTTTCTTGAGACTCACCAGCATAGATACACTCTGCGCCCTCAGATTTCGCTTGCTCAATGTCTTGAAGAATTCTTGCCTTTGCTTCCATTGAAATCACAGGCCCCATTGTTGTCTCAGGATTAAGTCCATCACCCACTTTTATATTTTTTACCGCCCGAAGGACTTCATCTTTCATTTTGTCGTAACCATCACCGATACCCACAAGAACAGCACCGGCCAAACATCTCTCTCCTGCACAACCAAGACAGCTATCCACCATCGCTTGAACGGATTTTTCAATTTGAGCGTCCGGAGTCATGACAAGAAAGTTCTTTGCCCCACCAAGAGCTTGAACGCGTTTTTTATGAGCGCACCCTTTTTCATAAATATATTTCGCCACAGGAGTTGAACCAACAAAGCTTATACCTTTAATATCCTCACTTTCCAGAAGGTGATTAACCACATCTTTTGACCCATTCACCATCTGGATTACCCCAGGAGGAAATCCACACTGATCGATGAGCTTAAAAATCGCCTCTTGAGTCATTGATACACGCTCACTTGGCTTTACAATAAAACAATTCCCACTAGCCACTGCAAAAGGCCAAAACCACATCGGGACCATCGCCGGGAAATTAAATGGATTTATTCCAGCAAACACACCAAGAGGTTTTCTATAAGCGTAACTATCAATTCCTCTGGCCACATCTTGAAGCGCCTCTCCTTGCATAAGGCTTGGCATTCCCGTCGCAACCTCTACCATTTGAATCCCACGAAGAAGATCTCCCCATGACTCCTTATAGGTTTTTCCATGCTCTCTTGTAAGAATTTCGCAAATCTCCTTGGCGTTATCTTCCAAAAGACCTTTTAATTTAAAAAGTGGTTGAACTCGGTCAATAACAGGAGTTTTAGACCAAGTAGAAAAAGCCTCATTCGCTACTTTAATAGCATTACTTATTTCAGAGTCGGTTGAATGCGGTGTTTTTGCTAAAATTTCTTCATTAAACGGATTGATCACCTCAGTAAATTCAGATGCCTTTGACTCAATGAATTCTCCATTTATGTAATTTGGTATTGTCCGCATAATTATTCCCTTTTTAAAGAAATAATTATCCCTGGAGCTGTTTTAGGGTGTCAAATTTAAGCTGATTTCTTTAATGGGTAGTACTCTTTAAACGAGTTCTCAAAACTTAAGCCACTTGAGAGTCTCTTTAAAGGAAGCTTCCAATGATTAAAAAGCTCAGAATACAATTTTGGGTTACCCACAACAGCTTCATAAAAATACTTTTTAAAAACGAAATCTTTACCTTCGCCAACGGGTTCTTTGTTGTGCGAGGAAAGAAAACGCTTGTACTCATCAACATCCTTGGAAGTTGGCCTTAAAAACTTGTTAAATAAGTACGAACGCTTATCCTGAGGAAGCCTTATTAGGTACTTATAAAATTCCTCATTTGAGATTTCATGACGAATATCTTTAAATATATCAAATGAAATTAAACCAAGAAGAGTTGGAGAAATGTTCTTAATCAGAACATCAAATATTTTGACTTCATTTTTATGAAAAATCGATATTTTCTCAACTCCCAAACCAATGTATGCGTCATTGAATTTATTGAAGTAACTCAGCATTTTTTGAAAATCATCATCAATACTTTTTTCTTTTTTAGCTTTTTGGATAAAACCATTCACCTTGTCTTGGACGGCTTCAACATCTCCCTTGTCTTGCAAAACTAAGTCCATAACGAGGTTAATATCTTCTTTATCTAAAAAAGAAAAAACCTTCGCAACGAATGACATTTCAGAAAATAAGAATAAATACTTTCCCAATTCATTATCTTTTTTAATTAAGGCGGCCCAACGCTCAGCTCTTATAACAGCAAACCTATTATTATGCTCTTCCTCAAGAGAAATTCGATAAACAAGCTCTAAAATTCTATCCTCTTTTTTTTGATCTACTTGCTGCTTAAGCGTAATGGGTGAAACTCTCAGACAACTTAAAAATGCCTCTAATTCAGAATTGTTAAAACTTTTCTTTAGCTCTATTACTTCTGCTAAAGGAAGCTTCGAAATTATATATTCACCTAATAACTTTTCATTATTAAAAGCATCAATGATAAGTAATTTTGCTTTTTCAAAATCACAGATAAATAACTCTTTTAACTTCTCCGTTCCGTAAGGCTCAAGATGAGTTTCTTTATTTATATTATCATCATAAGTAATCGTAAGTTTTTCTGCTTGGTGCTTCTTGATCAAAAACAAACAGGATAAACCCAGCCCAAAATTTAAAAAAGTTAAAAGATAAATAAAAACCCTATCTCCCGAAAGATCGTCTCCTCCGAAGCATAAGCTAGGTAAAAACAAACAGGTAAATAGAGCAAAGGACAGGAGATTCATCTCCTAACTATTCGACTTTTTAAGCACTATGTTGAGTAATTTCTTGGTTCAATGATCTTTTTAATGAAGAGTGATTGAAACTTAAAACTAAACGAGTTTTGTTTCCCCCATTGATATGAAGGACCTTTAGACTCCCTCCTTCCTCACTTAGAAAAGATTCTGCCTGATATAATTTATTTGCCAGATGTCCGTGCTCTTTCAAGGTATTTTCAAATTGAATCAAATGGAAGTCACTGAATAAATAAACTTTATTGTTAGAACTCCAAAGGCTTAAATGAAGAGAAGTTTTATTTTTAATATTTAAAAATTCAATTATCTTAACCAAGGGCTTTAGGCTCAATTCAAAATGTTCATAAATACTTTTATCAACATAAATTTGGTCAGTTTTTGATAAAACATCCATCGATTTACATTTAAGTTTAATCTCAAGGCAAAAGTCCTCAATTAACTCCGCAAGGTTCCATACAACTTGATCATCGCTTGAAACTACATTTTCAAAGTTAACCTGAGTTTGAGTCTCTACCTTTTTGTAGAAAAGTTTTTCAGAAAATAAGTAATTAAAAACTAACCCAGAAATAACAAGCACTATTATTAGCGCAAACAATTTCAAACTCGAATCATTAAAAGACTTTTTGGATAAAGACTTTTTCACTAATTCAAGGTCTCTTTTCTTTTTAATTTGATTTTTAATCTGTGAGTATAAGCCTATATTTTTCTGGATATCTTTTTTTATTTCATCAAACCCAACAAAATTTTCGTCCAGGACGTCACGCCATCCTATATTTCTAATTTTCACATTACCTGCATTTGTCTCAAGGTATTTTTTTTGCAGGTAGTATTGGTTATAAACAGTAAGGGTCCGCCTTACGTTTTTCTCCAAATCCTCAGATTTATTTAATTCACCTGCTATTTCCAGCTCCCCCCACTCCCTTGGTGTAAGACTATTTCGCTGGACCTTTTGCCAGGCGTTCTCAGCTTTTTGCCAGTTTTTAGAGTTTTGCTCGTAATTACGATAGTCTCTAAGAGAAATACTAGAAAATGTGGTGATAGATACCAATAAAGCTATTCCAAATAGATAATATAAATTCCTTGCCATTAGGACCTTCTAATTCGTAAGCCAATTTTTTTTGAAAGAGAAAACCTTCTGTGGTCGTGAATAAGAGTAATGCTAAATTCTCCCTTTGCTAAATTCGCGAACTCACAGATTAAACTAAGCTCATTTTTTCTTTGTATGACCTGCAAATAATCACTCTCCCAAATGTAATCTAAACAAAATCTACCATCCCCGACTTCAACAACCCTCCTTGTTAATACAATGTCGTTACGCTCTAGAAATCTAAAAATTCTTGATTGCTCAAGCTCCACAGGTAGAGAAAAATACTCTTGAGGAAGTTTCGGAGGAAGAGTTGAATTTGTGACGAATTTTCGCCAGTTTACCTCTCTTAATTCGTTTTTATCATCTCTTTTAGATTTTCGGTATAGTTCCATCTATTTCCCTTAATTTTCCAGGTATTCAAATAATACCCAACCCCTCGGGGAAAAGTTTTCCAGGGCACCAAGATTTCCCACCTAAACCTTCAAAAAACACTCAATTTTAGCGACAGACTAGGCAAATTCGGCTATGAATATTCGCTATTTACTCACTTCTAAATATCAAGGTGAACGATGGACTATAACTTCAAAGAAATTGATCGAAAATGGCAAAAATATTGGGATGAAAACAAAACATTTCAGTCTAACTCCAAAAGTGACAAACCAAAATTCTACGCCTTAGATATGTTCCCCTACCCATCGGGGTCTGGCCTTCACGTTGGACACCCTGAAGGCTATACGGCGAGTGATATCGTTTCAAGATTTAAAAGAATGAAAGGCTTCAATGTACTTCACCCCATGGGTTTTGATAGCTTTGGGCTTCCCGCAGAAAACTACGCCATTCAAACCGGAACACATCCACGTGAGACAACCTTAAATAATATTGATACTTTTCGTCGTCAGTTAAAAGCGCTTGGCTTTAGTTATGACTGGGACAGAGAAATTGCCACTAGTGAAGTAGATTACTACAAGTGGACTCAATGGATATTCACAAAACTTTACAATAAAGGCCTTGCCTACGAAGACGAAATCCAAGTGAACTGGTGCCCGGCTTTAAAAACAGTTCTTGCGAATGAAGAAATTGTAGACGGAAAGTCTGAACGCGGAGGGCACGACGTTATCAGAAAGCCGATGAAGCAATGGATGCTAAAAATTACAGAATACGCGGAAAAGCTGCTTGAAGATTTAGATACACTTGATTGGCCTGAAAATATTAAAGAGATGCAAAGAAACTGGATTGGCAAATCCGTTGGCGCCAGTGTGACATTCTCTACTGAGTCTGGTGAAGATAAAATTGAAGTTTTTACCACTCGTGCAGATACTCTTTTTGGTTCGACCTACATGGTGCTTGCCCCTGAACATGATCTTGTAAGTAAAATTGCCACACCTGAGCAAAGAGAAAAAATTAACGCTTACATTAAAGCAGCAGCTAAAAAATCTGATTTAGAAAGAACAGAATTGGCCAAGGAAAAGTCCGGTGTCTTCACTGGAGCCTATGCAATCAATCCTGTGAACAATAAAAAAATTCCTATTTGGATAGCTGACTACGTTTTAGCAAGCTACGGCACAGGCGCAATTATGGCCGTTCCGGCACACGATGAAAGAGATTATGAATTTGCTAAAATATTTGACCTAGAAATCATTCCTGTCCTCGAAGGTGGGAACCTAGACGAGGAAGCTTTCGTTGGAGACGGCGTACATATTAATTCAGACTTTTTAGATGGACTTGGAAAACAAGACGCCATCGATAAAATGATCTCTTGGCTTGAAGAAAAAAACCTTGGCGAAGCAAAAATAAATTATAAACTTCGTGACTGGATTTTTTCACGTCAACGTTACTGGGGAGAACCATTCCCGATTTTAAAATACGATGATGGAACTGTGAGATGTCTTGAAGAAGACGAACTTCCAGTGGCCCTGCCTGAAGTTAAGTCCTACGAGCCGTCTGGAACAGGTGAGTCACCGCTAGCGACAATTGATGAGTGGCTTAATGTCACTTGTCCAAAAACAGGAAAACCAGCAAAAAGAGAAACAAACACCATGCCTCAGTGGGCAGGAAGTTGTTGGTATTACCTTCGTTTTTGTGACCCACTAAATGAAAATCAAGCATGGGACCCAGATGCAGAGAAATACTGGATGCCCGTTGATCTATATGTCGGTGGTGTTGAACATGCCGTTTTACACCTTCTTTACGCACGGTTTTGGCACAAAGTCTTATTTGATCTAGGACTTGTTTCAACAAAAGAGCCATTTCAAAAACTTGTAAACCAAGGAATGATTCTTGGAGAAGACGGCGAGAAGATGAGTAAATCAAGAGGCAACGTCGTAAACCCAGATCACGTTGTTGAACAATACGGAGCCGATAGCCTT
>DCQT01000116.1 GCA_002323535.1 Bacteriovoracaceae bacterium UBA1511 | reverse complement strand
GTTTGATAACACAGCACTTTTTACGCTTGCAGCAGAATGGCACACTGGGATTAAGCATTACACAATCACTGAGCATATTTATCAGCCAGCAGCCGTAGTTTACTCAGCTCGTTTTTGGAAAAAAATGAATGACGCTCAAAAGAAAATTTTAATGGGCCCTGGAAATGATATGGCCGCCCCATCGAGAGCAAGTGTTAGAGCTCTAGGTGGAGAGCTTCTAGAGGTCTTAAAAAGCCTTGGGATTTCTGTTTACAAACTTTCTAAAAGTGAAAGAGATGCCTTCAAGTCGGCAGTTGCTGGGATTGAAGAAGAGGTTGTTAAAAGTCTCGGTGGAGAGTCAAAGAAAATTTATGAGCTGATTAAAAAAGGAAAAGAGGCTTATAAAAATAAATAAGCTCTAGGTAGAATGCGTATGAAAACTCTGATCAATCAACTTCAAAACTTTACAAGGTACTTAAGTGCATTTTGTATTTTCTTTTTAAGTTTATTCATCATCATGGATATATTTGGTCGAGAGATTTTTTCAGCAGGACTACCATGGGCCCAAAAACTAAGCGTTTATTTAATGATTTGGGCAGGGTTTTTAGGCTCTGCTCAAACCAATTTAAAGGGCGCCCATTTAAGACCTGAGATTGCGGATAAGCTTTGGCCTGAAAGTAAAAAAAGTTTATTTCACAGACTAAGACATTTGTTCACTTCCATCTTTAACTTTGGTGCCATGTACTATTCAATTGAATACGTTCTTGAGTCAAAAGAGTTTGGAGACACAAGTCCTATCTTAGGAGACTTTCCTTTATGGATTGTTCAAGCAGTCATACCTCTAAGTTTTTTACTGATGGGATTAAGTAGTCTTATTTTTTCAATAAATGAAGATATTGCGCCAAATGCTAAAAGAGAGGTTCACTAATGTTAGGATTAATTTTAGTCGGTCTTATTCTTTTATGTATTATTTTGGGACAGCCACTTTACGTGATCGTTGGATTAATAAGTGGGTATTGTTTTAAGTTTTTTGGTGAAGAAGAAATCAGAAATATCGTTAGTGATATTTTTTACGCTGGCGATAAAGAAATTCTTCTCGCGATACCACTGTTTGTTCTCGCCGGAAACCTAATGACCCAAGGGTCAATTTCCAAAAGGCTCATTAGACTTGCTTCAGCTTTAACGGCACCAATTCCCTCCGGGATGGCCATTGCAGCTGTTCTTAGTTGCGCAATCTTTGCAGCGATATCAGGCTCCAGTCCAGTGACTTTGATTGCGGTTGGAACAATTTTATATCCAGCTCTTAGGGAGAAAAATTACTCTAAAAAACTCTCGGTTGGAATGCTTTCTGCCGGTGGAACTTTAGGAATTATTATTCCTCCAAGTATTCCAATGATTATCTTTGCAATTATGGCGGGCGTTTCGGTAACAAAGTTATTTCTTGCGGGAATTGGGCCTGGAATTTTACTAACTTCTCTTTTAATTGGTTATGCCATCATCGCGGGCCCAGGCTTTGAGCAGCGTGGTAAATGGGACCCAAAAGAGGTGAGAGGCGCCCTTAAATCGGGGATTTTATCTCTTCTTATGCCGGTAGTAATTCTTGGTGGAATTTACTCTGGATTTTTTACTGCAACCGAAAGTGCAGGAATCGCTGTTGTTTACGCTTTCATAGTAGAAGCATTTATTCACAGAGAATTAAAACTCAAAGAGCTTCCAAAGATTTTTTCTGACACTGCAGAGATGCTTGGAACAATTTTTATTATTTTAGTACTTGCAGTTAGTCTAAACAAATTTATGACTTACCAACAAATTCCTCAGCAGTTAGTCGAAAGTCTTGGGACTTATATTACAGGGAAAGTATCTTTTTTAATCGTCGTTAATATCTTGCTTCTTCTTGTTGGTTGCGTGATGGATATCATGAGTGCGATTTTGATTCTATCTCCAATACTAACTCCTATGGCCGAAAGCTTTGGGATTAGTCCAATTCACTTTGGAATATTGATGATTGTTAATCTTGAAATTGGTTATCTTACTCCACCTGTGGGAATTAACTTATTTGTTGCGAGTGGTATTTTTGAAGAGCCAATTGGCGAGGTTATTAAGTCAATCTTACCGCTTATTCTTGTCTTGTTAGTAGGTTTATTACTTATTACATTTGTTCCGCAAATAAGTTTATTTCTTCTTTAGCAGACAGACTTAAGAAATTTTTCTGGATAAGGAAAAAGCTCTTCGTAATTTTTAATTTCATTAAAACTTATTCTTCGCCAGATGTGACGTCTATTAAGATGTTTTATATCAGAGATGCCAGCAGCACAAAGGATTTCAGCAACGCTCTCAAGCGTTCCCTGATGATAGTTGGCCACACGAACATATTTATCCTCAACGTCTAAGCCTTTGTATAAGTCAGGTCGTTGAGTGGCGACACCTGTTGGGCATTTATTTTTGTTACACTCCAGGGCTTGAATACATCCAAGTGCAAGCATCATTGCGCGGGCAGAGTAACAGGCATCCGCACCAAGAGCGAGAACCTTGACCATATCAAAGCCAGTCACAACCTTTCCTGAGGCGATAAGTCTGACCTGATCTCTTATTCCATGAAGCATTAAGTAATCATTCGCAATAATTAACCCATCTCGAAGACCCATTCCAATTGAGTTCGAAAATTCAGGTGGAGCAGCACCGGTGCCACCTTCTCCGCCATCAATGGATAAAAAGTCTGGAAAGGTATTTTGCCTTTTCATCTCAACGCATAAATCATTAAACTCTGAAGGATCACCAATACATAATTTAATACCAATTGGTTTTCCGCAAGAGAGATGTCTAAGAGTTTTTATAAAATCCACAAGCCCCTCAACTCCGCTAAAGACGCTGTGAAAACCTGGAGAAAATACGGAGGTATACGGTTCAACCTGTCTCATTTTAGCAATCTCTGGTGTGTTTTTTTCGGCCGGTAAAATTCCTCCGTGCCCAGGTTTTGCTCCTTGAGAGACTTTTAGCTCAATCATTTTTACTTGAGGTTTTCTTGCTTTTTCTTCAAAGCTTTTTGCACAGAACTCACCTTTTGGTGTTCGGCAACCAAAATACCCAGTACCTATTTGCCAAATGATATCTCCACCATGTTCCTCATGATAAGGAGAGATTCCTCCTTCTCCAGTATTGTGAGCAAAGTTTCCAAGCTTCGCGCCCCAGTTTAATGCAAGAATTGCATGAGAGCTTAGGGAGCCGTAGCTCATGGCAGAAATATTTAAAAGGGATAATGAGTAGGGTTGTGAACAATCTTTTCCCCCTACATCAATTCTTAAATCATCAGGGTTTAAGTGATCGAGAGCAAGGGGAGTAATAGAGTGATTAATCCATTCATAGCCAGGTTTATAAATATCAAGTTGCGTCCCAAAAGGGGTAGTGTCCAGCTGCTTTTTCGCGCGTTGATAAACGACACTTCTACTTACTCTATTAATAGGGGTTCCGTCTGTGTCAGACTCAATGAAGTATTGATAAATTTTAGGGCGAAGCTCCTCCATAACATAGCGAAATCTTCCAAATAAGGGATAGTTTGCGACGATTGTATGTCGCTTCGAGTTTAAGTCGAGCACTCCTAGGATGATAAGTGGAACCCAAAGAATAAAGAGGAAAATTACTGGAAAGTAAAAATAAGCACCCACTGCCGTACCAATAGAGATAAAAATGGATCCAAATATAAACTCATTTCGCATGAATTAACTTCGGGATTAATTTTTAAAAAAATTACAAAACAAAAACTATTGAATTATCTAAACTCAATAGTTGGATCAAAAATCCAAAGACCTCTATCAGGAACTTGATCTTGAGCAAAGATGCTCATTTGCGGCGCAGAGGCGCTTGAGTTCCATGTATGTCCATTAGAAGTGCAAGAACTTTTGGTTTTGTAGCTTGAGTCACTACAATATTTTTGTCCAAAGTTTAATTGGGCAACCGAGGTGACACCTGTGGCAGCTGCAGTCATCTTGGCATAAAGGATAACTATATAATCCTGGTTTGGTTTAAGCACAACGTTTCTTATACTTATACTCTTTGAGTCTATAAAGAGGTCATCAACGTTTGCTAACTCTATTGCTTGAATGATAAGGTCCGCAAAATTTAATGCACTTCCAACTTTTGAGGCGATTTTTTTATAGGCGGAGACCTCAGAGATTGTTGAACTTGTCGTCCCATTGGAGCTAATAATATCTATATCACTAGTATTAATCTGGTTCACTTGAGCAGAACTTCCTATATCCCAAAAAGGACTTTTCTTTTCATCTAATAAAACGACGTGCCTTAGTCCACCGTACCCATGAACAAGACTTGAGGTAATAGTGTTTCCCTCGGCGATAACTAAACCAATTTTTAATCGATAATCACTACCGCCAAAAGGGGCAGCGTTATTATCAAAGTAGCCAGAAAACTCGATAGGGACAGTGATATTTGCATAAGCCGTTCTATTTCCACTAGGTCCTGAGACGGTGAACTTTTTTCCTTTCGCAAATGTCGCTCCACTGGCCGCTCCCCACTCCCAAGGGTAGCAGGCACCACTACAGTTTTGATGACTGCTTGCCTGAACCCAGGCGTTTATGCTGCCTGTGCCGTTTGCCGAATGATGTCGACTTCCACTGGTGTTGAATGTAGAGTTTCCCGTTGTGCCCGTTAAATTTGCAAGAAACGGCTCTTCTGAAACATAGAGATATTTTTGTTTATTATTGTTGTCTTCATCAAATTCAGAAATTGAATTTGCATGATCAAGGAAAGCTTTGACCAAATATGCACTTTCCCTATCTGGAGTAAATGTATGAGTTTTTGTACTAGAGGCTGGTGTGTAACAAGCTGATGCGGAAAGACTGAGAGGCTCAGAGTGTTGAGAGTAAAGGTTTCCAGCTCCATCAAATACCTGCCAGACAATTTGGCTATTCACAGTGGCGGAGCCTAGGTTTTTTGCATCAACACTTACCGTAACTTGAGTGTCCTCAACGGGGTTAGAATCACTAAAAGTAAAATCAGATAGAGTTAAATCAGCTCCAGGTCCGTGTAGCTTAATCTTACTTGTGAGCCTGTTGTTTTCTGAATTTGCATCCCAGCCCCCACCAGAGCTTGGGCAATTTGCAGGGGGAGTTGTTAGTGAATTAACATCAGCGACTAAAAAATAATCCCCAGCACTCAGTCCCGAAGTATTCCACGTAAAAACTTCACTTCTTGAATCCCCCGGAGCAGTGTATGTAGAGATATCTCTTTGTCCAATAAGTGTAAGTGTCGTGTTGTTTGCTTTCCAGTCTTTATCCGTGGTGTAAAAGAGTTTAACCCTGTGGTGAGCGCTTGGACTATTTAGAGCGGCATCACCTAAGTTTGCATAATTAACCCTAAGAGAAATATTTTGTCCTGCAACAGGTAAGTGATCTGGTGTATTTGGACAGTTGAGTTCAGTGTAACTTGCGGCTAAGTCCGGGAGTGCCGGGTTTACGCAAAAGTTTACAGTTTGGGTTTGTGAATTATTCGATCCATAGTCAATTTTTGATACAACCTCATGTAACCCTTGAGCTAGAGAATATATTTGTCCTGTTGATTTATAACTTTCAGTAGGGGAGAGAGACACTCCTGTCGCGAGTGTCGTTGTTGTTGTAGTTCCTCCCGGAGGAGTGTGATCAAAAGAAAGGTTTAAAGTATTTGAAAGAGTAGAGGTGGAGTTATTAATTCCAATAACAGAAATATCAGCATCATCACTAACTTTTAAATACGGGTTCTCAGAGTTGCTTTTAAAGACACTTGTTGAAGTAACATTTAAAGTTGGCTTATCAATTACCTTGATTAGCCTGTAAATTTGGTTGTTGTCCGTTCGTGCTTCAGTGATGTTTCGATTCCGGTCGATAAGAAAGTCGACTCGCCAATCTCCTGTGTCATTAAAAGTTATGCTGTCAGTGACTCTAGTAGGTGAGGCCGCACCAGCATAGAGGTTGGGTATTGTTTGGCATTTAAAAGTAACAGTGCTTTGAGGAAGTCCTGAGGTAGAGCCACTTGATCCTCCGATTAGTAAGCCACCAGAGCCACTACCACTTATGGCCCCCCCAGAAGTAGATCCTCCAGAGCTTGAAGCTGTTGTGCTAACTGTAGGTGGTGAGGTAATTTTAAAGCAAACCTCAACGTTGCTCGCGTCCGCAAGTCCTAAATTTTCAATATCAATATTTAAATCAACAATATCAGAGCTATCGTTGTAAAAGGCTCCGCCATCTCCACTAAACATGGTATGACCAATGTCTGCTGCCCGAGAAATATCAAATTCTGTTGGTTGATTAAGAGTGATCGCTATATCAGGTACTCTAATAGTTGGTCTAAACACCTGCCTGTTATCTTTTTCGTTTAATTCAGGGATTAACCCGTTAGGTGATCCCTCGTCTGCGTAAACAATAATTTTATCTTGGTATTTAAGTCCTGAAGGAATATTAAAATTAGTTATTTGTGGGTTTAGATTATTAAATGGGGTATTTAATGTTTTTGAGTAAGTGAGTCTTGGAGAAGCAGAGTTTTTAGATTGGACATAAAGCTTCACATTAACATTTGAAGTGAGGACGGCAGAATTGTTTAGGATTGTTACCTCAACGTCAACGGACTCATTCTCCAAAGGTCCTTGAGCCGTTGTGGAGTTTTGCGGAATGATCGTGATGTTCTGACTAATGGCAAGGTCCGGAAGAGGGCCGCCAGTATTTGGAGTACCTACTCCACCAATGCCTCCACCGCCTGGGCTTGGAGTAACACTTCCATCAGGACTAACGCACTGGCAGTTACCACTCTCGCTTAAAACTAATTCAGGCAGGTAAGTTGGACAACACTGGAATAATTCTCCACTGAGTGCATTTGTGGAAATGGATATGGTTTCTCCGCTACATGTAATCGGCGTTTCTGAACAGGATCCTCCAGTTGCGGCATTTCCAAATAAATCATCTTGGTAACGAAACTTTCCACCACCAATATCAATCGCACTTCTTATGCTGTTAAGTTTTCCATCGTTTACATTGAACCTGTTACATTCACCGCTTGAACATAACTCCATTGCTGTCGGCATGTAGGAGCCAGAGAATGCACCGTTTATTATAGGCGGGAATTGTACTTTTCCTGTGGAGAGAAGATCCACTTTTAGATTCTTTACAGTGTGACGCATGAATTGAGTTATTGAATCTTTGCAGTTTTCTGCATCTCCAAGTTCAACGCAGTTATTTAAAATTTCATTTTGCTCATTTAATTTATAAGCGCTAGTTAGAGAGTTTTTCTCTCTCATATCAGGAGCGTCAAGTGATTGATGAATGATACTTGGGAAACCAAAGACTTGAGTTTCTGCATACGCTTTTGGAAGGAGAGCATTTTTTATAACTTCCAGTTTTCCCGCCGGCGTCATTGTGTAATAAATTGTACTGCTTGAATCTAGTATATTATTTGGGTCACCATCGGGTGAAATCCCCCAAAATTCAGTCATAGGTAATGAATTAAAGTTAACTCCTGATGATTGAGTTACTTCTGGTGTAATTGATTGGCCTGGATCACAGACAAGTGTTACTTGATATTCAAGTCCATTGTTATAGTCTTCTTGATATTTTCCGATCTTACCATCAATAAAAAAGTCACGACAAAAAGCGGAAGACACTAGGGTCCATTGATCTTTTAAGACATGTCCATTGTTTATCTCTGATCCATCTGGTGCAGTAACAAGGAGAGTTCCATCACAGAATTTTGATTTAAAATAAATTGCATCTTGAAACTTTGCTCCACATCTTGCTCCTTTCATGTTTGCTTGAAACTGACTGATTACTCCGGATGTATAAGTTACTTGGCCATTCCAGGTCATTACAACATCGTTAAAGTCACCATCCGATGCTGTAGTATCATCTTCTGAGGAAATTTTTCCTTCCTCTAGAACTTCCACGCCAAAAACCTGAGGGCAAACGAATAGTGCCATCAAAATAAGTAGTAATGTTTTTGAAAGGAATTTGCTTAAAATAATTTTATCTCCTTACTAGTTTTGTGTACTTTCCAGGTTCTAGTTTTATAATTTGTGAACTTATTTCTTCTCCTTTCAGGGAGATCGTAATTTTTGCAGATGTACTTTTCGTTAATGAGTGAGGAATAAAACTCACTTTAGGGTTAATAACTAATTCTTTGATGCTGGCCGAAAGATATGATTTGTTACCGAGTTTTACATTAACGATGGCGCTTTCATTTATTTCGTTTGTAAAGTCTGTTGAAAAATTAATTCCATAAAATAAACGAGAATCAAGCGCGCCGGGAGAAGAGGAGAATCTTAAGTCATGAATTGTGTGAAATGGTTTGGTGGGTTTATTTGAGGTAGTAGCAGTTTCTGAGCCTGACTGAATACATGAAGAACATAAGATAATTAACACCAGTAGTTTCACCATGTCCGTGCGTAATAAATTGTTAAATATGTCTTTGGTACTTTTGATCAATGGCGTCCTTATTTGAAGTTTTCTCAACTAAATTTAGGATTTAAACGTAAGTTATCCTGTATCAGATTTAAAATTTTCTAGTATTTTATATTCCCGCCAACATTGTGAGAGTCAGTAATGGGATAAACAAGTACTTTCAATGGGTTAAAAGACTTCAATAAGTCCTGTTTTTAAATAAAAAAATAAAGAAATGGCTGGTTTTGCCAATTATAATTGCCGATAGAATAGGAATATATAAATTGGGTATAAATATCTAATTTCAGGTGATAGATTTTAAAAATGAAAAAAATTATTTTTACTGGCGGCGGAAGTGGAGGCCATGTCATTCCTGCCAAAACAATTATTACTGAAATTCTTCAAAAAAAAACTGATGTTGAAATACTTTATGTCGGTGGGAAAAAAAGTATTGAGCGAAAAATAATTGAAGAGATGAATATTAAGTACTTTCCAATCTCGACAGGTAAATTGCGAAGATATTTTTCAATAGAGAATGCAACTGACTTTTTTCGATTTATTTTTGGAATTATTCAGTCGGTATTCATCCTTGCGCGGTTTCGAAAAAATAGTCTTGTTTTTTCAACGGGAGGGTTTGTTGCTCTTCCTGTTGTTATTGCTTCAAAGTTACTTGGGATAAAATCAATCATTCACGAACAAACTGCTGTTGCAGGTCTAGCAAATAAAATTTCATCAAAGTTTTGCGATCAAGTGCTAATTAGCTTTGAAAAATCAAAAGAAAACTTTCCCTCCGAGAAAACAACCCTAACAGGTTACCCCGTTTCAAAAAAATGCTTTGATGAACCAAGTTTTCCTATTGAGATAAAAAAGGGAGCCTCTCTTGCTGGTAAAGGTGAAAAGAGAATTCTTTTGATCACCGGCGGGGGAAACGGAAGTAAATTAATTAATGATGTAACAAAAGAAATTCTGGGTGAGCTTAAAAGCAGGTATAAAGTTTTTCATCAGGTGGGTAGTCATTACGAGACTGAATTCAGTAAGCTTGAGGATGAGAACTATATTCCCTTTGGTTTTACAAACTCGCTTGTTGATTTAATTAAAATAAGTGATGTGGTTGTTTCCAGAGCGGGGGCAGGAACGGTAATGGAATTAATCTCCATGGGCAAAAAAAGTATTTTCGTTCCATTGAAAATCGCTCAGAAAAATGAACAATTTCATAATGCTGTTGAGGCAAAAGATGTTCTTGGAAGTGAAATTATTTTAGAAGATAATTTTAATGCTCAATCACTTCTGTCCTCCGTAAATTGCTTTGATTCCTCTCCTAAGGAGAAGATCGATAACAAGGCATCAGATAAAATTATTGAAATTATTTTTAATGAAGTTAAGGCCTGAAAAATGAGTGATGTAATTAATGTTGATGAATTTAAAAATAATATTAGTACTTTTGCGAAAGAGCGAGATTGGGAACAGTTCCACACGCCAAAAAACTTGGCCTGTGCTTTAAGTGTTGAAGCATCGGAGCTTTTAGAAATATTTCAGTGGATGAGTGAGGCTGAACAAAAAAATATTAGTGATGAAAAAAAAGAGGCAGTGGCAGAAGAGCTGAGTGATATTTTAACTTATGCCGTAAGGCTTGCTGGTGTGATGAATATTAATCTTTCCAGCTCAATCGAAAAAAAGATTAAAAAAAATGCAAAAAAATACCCCGCAGAGTTAGTGCGGGGTAGTTCGAAAAAGTATGATGAGTATTAGTACTCTCTAGCAAGATTAAGTGCCGCTTCAAGGTGTGCGCGTCCACCTGAGCCAACTCTTGATTCATAAGTGGGAAGCTTTGTTGATGAGTTCATTAAAATTTGCTTAAGCTCAACTGGACT
>DCQT01000004.1:31009-53095 GCA_002323535.1 Bacteriovoracaceae bacterium UBA1511 | reverse complement strand
AAACAATACTTTAGGGGCAACCTTCTTAATGTCAGCACCTCTTTTGGGATTCTTAATCAACACAACCTCTAGGGCCAGAGCGTAACCAAGCTGGTAATTTATATAAAAACCATCTCTAGCCCCTATTGATGACTCATATCCTGTTGACTTATCTATAAACTTCATTGCCTCGGTTGTTACTGCGTCTGAAGGATCTAAACTGGAAATTAGTCTGGTCGACAGCACGGACTCGTTTATTGAGCCATCAAGTTCGTTTTTAATTGTAAGGTCCGTAACCTCTGCTAACCCCTTAATAATAGATGATGAAAAATAGTGGGCTACATTATAATAGGATGAGTCGTTTTCTGTTTGATATATTACAACAGAGTTAATACTGTTTTTCTTGAAAATACTATTCACACCTACTGGTTTGTAGCCAGCACATGAGTGAAATAGTAGAACAATTAAAAACATTAAAACCTGCATACAGACAGTAAAACCTCAATGAAAACAATCGGCAATATATTTACAAAAAAATTTCCCAAAAAAAATGCATCAAACTTCGAATCTTCCAAAAGACATAGGTACCCAAAAGCTAATGCCAACGAAGTTTTTGATTTTCTGGAACTTTCAGGTGACTGGGATAAAATAATTGGCAAAACTCTCTATAAAGTAACTACCCCACTAAAGATTCAAAATAAAACCCTTTACATATTATCAGCTCACCCTGCATTTTCCCAACAGCTCTCCATGATGGAGGATCAAATTCTAAAAAAGATATTTGATCACTTTCCCATCCTCACAAGAAAGATTTCAAAGATTCTTTTTAAGACAAATTCCTCCCACTTCAAAAATGAAAAAGAAACAGAGGAAAAAAAACTGGACCCAGAAAGTTATAAAAAAAATAACAAACTTAACAAGTTCTCCCCAAAGTACAGAGCCTATAAGAAGGAGGCTCAAGAACTTTTTAAGAATATCAATGATAACGAGTTGAAGGAATCTCTATTAAGTATTTATATCCAAAACAAAATTTCTCATGACTAGGATTTAAAATAAATTAGATCCACAAGCTTTTTTGAACCATTACCCTCAACGAAAATACTTATATTTCTCAATTTTTTTCTTAAATTAGGCACGAATTCTTCATCCTCTTGGTCAACTCTATACAAGACAATACCTGCTGTTTTTTTTGGAACTGATATCTCATCAATTTTTAGAAATATTTTTTCCAAAGACTCTTCTTGACCAAAGAACCTGGCTTTTTTTCGATCTTCATTTTCAGGCTGTCTTTGAATATTCTCCTTGAAGTACGGGGGATTAATAAGAAAAAATATTTTAGATGCAAGTAATTTTTTTTCGAAAATAAATTTAAAAAAATCTTCATTATACAATTCTAACGGAATGTTTCCTTTTAGTTCATCCCGCAATTGTTCAAGATTCATTTCACAAAACGATATCATGTTGGGGTTTTTTTCTAAAAAGACTCCTTGTTGAATTCGTTTCTTACCTTCACAAGAAAGAAGGAATTCAATACCTACAACTCCGCATCCACAAAACCCATCAAATAATACAACGTCTTTATCAAATGTTTTTAAATCATTACAAAAAAACTCAACGCCTTTTTTTGCTAAAAAAGTTGAGTCTTCAGAAAATCGATAGAATACTGGCTGCGAATATTTAAACAAACCTGCCCCCCACTACTCATTTAATAAAAGCTTGAAATACATTTCATTTTTATCTCCAAGCATATACAGATAAACAATATCAAGTAAGCTCTTAAAAGATGATCTCAGCTTTAGCCTAAAGAACTCTCTTTTTAAATTAAATAGACTCATCGAGTCCTTACCCTCTGGCAAAGGAATTTCATACGCCCTAAATAAATCCAACACCAATAGTTTGTCGAATCTGTTTTCATCAATTAGAAAATAATCAATATTAAATTGGTGTTCCAACTTCCAGATATTATCGCTTATATTTTTTTTAAACCAAGTGGCTTGCTCATCATTCAAAATATTCCCAAACAGAGATGACCTTATCAGTGTGCAAATCGAATAATGGTTAAAGCAAAAATCATTTAATGTAAAAACGATCATACTATCACTTTGACGCGCCAATTCTTTGAAAAGAAAGTCCCTTTTTTGTCTATTATTTACCTTCGCAAAAAGACTCATTGTAAAGAATTTTGTTAATACCAGATTACGGCTTTTTAACATTATTGATTTATTGTACTCCTTTAACACTCTCTTTCTATTGACACTATCTGCAGCTAAATTTGGCAAATATTCTAACCCAGACATGGCCAATCTTCTATTTTTGAGAACCTGTCGTATTTCTAAAAAACTTTCTACTTTTACAAGACATGGTTTTGATTTATTTTTTTCACTTACTAAAAACGAATTGAAAAACTGGCTTAATGACTCACAGTCGTGAATATCTCTTTTTTTTTTACCTCTTTAACAATATCACTTGTATTAGCATCAGCCTTTGAGATGAACGGAAGCTTCCCCCCGAGAAACTTAACATAGTAAAATAGATACAAGAGCCCAGTGAGAATAATTAACAGAACGATAGGGTAAATTAAATTTCTCTTAGTAATACTTGAGACCTCTTCTCTTTTTATCTCTGTCTCAATTTTTTGATGAATCTTGTTTTTCACTTCTTCAACTTCATTATTTTTTTTGCTTTCAGGTAAGTTAAATTTATCTCCTAAAGATTCTTCTTGCTCATTGTTTTCAGCATACTTTTCTCTTTCTTTTTCCTTCTCTGAATTCTCTTCACCAGTCGTCGAATTGGCTCTATCGGATGGTTCATTTTTTTTTACTTTTTCAAGTTTATCATCCTCTAGGCTCTTATATTCGCCCGAGTTGGACTCGAGAACAAATTCACCAGTACCTTTGTCCTCTGAATCACCTTCGTCGATAAGGTCTAAATCCAAGAACTCTTTTAGCAGGCTTTTCTCTTTCACGAAAAACCAATAAGAATTCCCTTTGCATAACTCGTCTTCATCAACCAGTTTTTTTTCAACAATAAAACTCACAACCTGATCTCTTTCAATAGGGCCTATGATTTCTTTCTCTTTTGTCCTAATTAACCAGTTTTTTTCCATTATAAAATCAAGCTAAACAGCCCCCGTAGATCTTCATCATTGAACCTTAGTCCAACTAAAAATGAATAACTTCTATTATCATTCAAAAGATCTTCTCCCATCACTCTCGCATGCACGATATTCCACACTTGAGTGGAGGCTGAAAATCTGAAATTAAAACCAAGACTGTCTCTGTAGTCATACCCCTCGATAGAAAACATTGAATCACTCCAGCTAGGATGATAATCCACACCAAAACCACCTGATGACTCGATTACCCCTCCTCTTATTGTCCAATCTTGAACTCTCCTTCCGAATTGAGCATCAAACCGAAAGGAATTTTTCTCCCTTAGTGATTCTGTAGTCTCTACAGTATTACCACCTGTCGTAGTAGAGGTTACCTTTTCAGTAATAGGCCCAAATTCACTATTTGAAGCACCAAACAAATAAAATCTTTCTGGAGATGGATAAATACGTAATCTAATCCTAGAGTCCCCACCCTCCTCTGAATTAACACCGGAGAAAACTGAAACCTCAGTTCTAATTAGATCTAACCTATTAACTATTCGATTCACTCCACTTAGAGTTTGAGATACCTCATCTGCAATTTTATCCTCTGCAATGAACTTCCCAAGTGTACCCCTTCCTTGACGAATGTTTCTAGAAATCTGGAGTAAATTATCTGAGAGTTCCTCTGTATTACTTAAAATATTTTTAATTTTTGTTCGAGCACTTTCGTCAGAGGTACTATCAAGCTCTTGCTCCAGTCCTTTACTCATCTTTTCAATTGATAAAATTATTGAGTTTATCCTTTCTTCATTTAATGCTACTGAATTCTTTAACGCGCTTGTCACTTCTTTTGTATTACCCAATATTTCCTTAACATCTCCAACAATATCTTTTATTGAGCTTTCACCTTTATCATTAGATAGAGAGTTTCTTACTGAGGATACGATATTTTTCATCTCTGAAATTAGTTCTGTTCCTTCTTCGACAATCCTCTCAATACTTGCGCTCTCTTTGGATATTATTAACGAACCTTCCTTTAACCTTTCATTCGATTTTCCGAGAGCAATATCAATGTACTTATCTCCTAGAAAACCTACCGACTTTATTCTTAAAAAAGAATCTGAAGGTATCTTAACCTTTGTCCTTATTTCAAATTTAATTAATGCAGAATTACCGGCCAACTCAATATCTGATATACGCCCAGCGTTTATCCCTGCAACTCTTATGGGAGTTTTTGGAAAAATACCAGTTGCGTCCTTAATAATAGTTCTATACTTAGTGTAATCGCCAAAACCAGATTGATTTGAAGTAACCTTCAAAGACATGTAAGCAATAGAAACTAGGGACGCTATAGCGAGAAGCCCGACCTTAAATTCATTCATTACTTTTATTTTAACTTAAAAAATCAAATATTTATCTTGATAATATTTGCCTGAGAAAAAAAGAGTAAAATAATCGCCTTTATAAAATAATATTAGTTTATGAAAGTTCGATAAATTTTTTAATCATGGAGTTATTTGAGCTTTTAAATTCTTCAACTGGTAGGTACTCAATAACTTCTCCACTCTCTAAAAAAGCAATATAATCACTTATTGCCAAAGAGGCTTTAACGTCATGTGAGATTATTATTGAGGTTAATTCATGCTCACTTTGATCATTTGCAGTATCAAAGATTAAATCATTAACAGTTTTTGTTGTTATGGGATCAAGACCAGTTGTAGGCTCATCATAAAGCATTATTTTCGGTCTCAAAGCAAGCGCCCTTGCAAGCCCAACTCTTTTTCTCATCCCCCCAGAGAGTTCATGCGGATACAGATTGAAACTATCTTGTTCCAGCCCTACAGCGGTTAGTAGGTTTTCAACACGGTCATGCAGCTCATTGTTGCCTAAGCTCAAGAACTCTCTCAGAGGAAAAGCTACGTTTTCAAAAGTTGAAAGAGAGTCAAATAAAGCTGCGTACTGAAAAACCATTCCAAAATTTCGGCGAAAATCTCTGAGTTCTTTTGAATGAAGACTACCAAGGTCAGTCCCCATAACCTTGATTAATCCCTCCGAGGGTTTCGATATTCCTAAAATATGCTTTAACAGAGTAGATTTTCCGGCTCCCGAAAATCCTAAAATCGTAGTTATTTTGCCCTTTGGTATTTTCATTGAAATGTTTTTTAAAACTTCAACGCCAGAATATTCTTTAACGAGATTATCAATCTCAACAGCAAACTCTTTCATAAAATTTTCACCAAAATACTCGTGAGGATGTAGTCAGAAATTAGAACTACTATCATCCCCCATACAACAGCTAAGTTCGTTCCTCGACCAACACCTTCCGCTCCTTTGGAAACATTAAAGCCAAAGTAAGTTCCAATAAGAGATATAAAAAAACCAAAAAATGTTGCTTTAATCAGACCTTGGTAGATGTCAGCCATAAACATAAAGTCGCTCAGCTTAGCAAAAAATAAAGACTCATCAATCAACAAAGCTTTAGTCCCGACAATCCACCCACCGATATTTCCAATTAATAAAAATAAAATAGATAGAAGAGGCAAAGCGATTGTTCCTGCTATTATTCTTGGGACTGCCAAATACTGAAATGAATTTATTCCCATTACCTCAAGAGCGTCTATTTGCTCCGTCACTTTCATCGTACCAATTTGAGCGGCCATCGCCCCTCCAGCCCTGCCAGAAACAATTAATCCTGCCAAAACAGGTGCAAGTTCTCTCGCCATTGAAAGTGCAACAACGGGACCAACGAGACTGTCTATGTTTATCAATTTAAATCCAAAATAGGTTTGATAAGCCAGAACCATACCTGTAAAGCCACCTGAAAGTAAGATGATAAACACACTCTTATTACCGATAAAGTAAAGTTGTTCCATGACCAGCTTCAAACGAAATGGTGGTTTCGCGATCCAATAGAAAAACTTCCATATAAAAATACTCATCCGCCCTATCGATGAAAATGTCTTTATTGTTTGGGACCCAAGGATTGATACTGGTACTCTCATAAACATTCTTCCTGCTGCTTATCAATATACACTCTACTTACACGTTCTGAGAGCCCACAAAGAAGTTCATAATTAAGGACTCCTCCGGACAAGGATAAAGAGTTAAAGTGCTTTTGGGATTCACCCCATATATCTACAAACTCCTCATTACAATCTTTCAATAAAGATAATTTCTTACTATCTTTTTCTGGCATGATTAACATCATGTCCATATTAACCCTACCCACAACAGTTACATCTCCAAAGGCTAGAGGAATTTTTTTACCTGAAAAATTTGTTGAAAAACCATCCCCATAACCAATGGCCAGAACGTGAATTTTACCACTACCCTTACAAATGGAGGAGCCATAGCCAATCTCATCTCCCTTTTTTGCATCAAAAGAGTTTATCTTATGAACTCTTAGCTTTGATACCATTTGACCTTCCCACCTAAAGTCAATTTTTGAATCGCAAGGTCCGTATAAAATTAGACCGGGCCTTACATGAGAGTCTTTATCTCCTACCCCCTGCAAAATACCACTGGAATTACATGTTGATGTATCTCGAATCTCAATCGAGCATGAAGTAAAGTATTTTTTAATATCTTCGAATAGCTGGAGTTGTTTTTGAGTTTTTATTGAGCTCTCAATCGGCATAGAAGCATCTGAAAAATGAGTCATAAGGTGATCAATTTGTTTTCTACCATTTGATTTAAGCATTGAACTTAACCTGGAGATATCCTCCCACTTAAACCCCAAACGATTCATCCCTGTGTTAAATTTTAAAAAAAGTGGAACCCCTTTACATTCATCACTTGTTAAAAAATATTCCAATGCTTGAAAATCAGAAATTACAGGAATTATTTTATTTTCGGCATAGCTTTTTGCATACCCATTGTCTTTAATAAATAGGTCAGAAAAAACAATTATTGGTTTTTGAAAACAGCTTGTTCTTTTTCTAAGACTCAATGCTTCTTCGATAGACGCAACTCCAAATCCATCAAGAGATGCTTGCCCTTTAAGAGCCTGATAAACCTCAGTATCACCATGGCCATATGCATTTGCCTTAATCATAATGATCATTTTTTTATCAGGACATAGAGACTCAATTAAGGAGTAATTTCTTTTTAATATCGCAAGGTTTACAACAAGCTCAGCTCTTTTTTTCACGCTTTCCTCAACTCCAATTTTGAGAGGGGTGACACGAACGTCCATTGGAAGGAAAACAAATATTTGTCATCTCTGACCTTGTAAGTGAAATTACCTCCGGTTCAATCAGTCTTGAAAAGTTCTCGTTACGATCTTCGAAATAATTCCAATAATCAAAGTTTTCAAAGTACTTACGTAATTTTTTCTCCATTTCAATATTGCAATTATTTAAAAAGTACACCCCTCCAGTCGACCTTAAAAACTTAGACTCTGGCTCGATTAGTCTCCTCACACCTCCAAATAAATTTTGGGAAAACTCTTTCATCAAAAAGACGGAAGAATCTTTGTTAATATAACTAAATAAAGTGCTTAGATCCACTCGCAAGAATATGCCTTTGGATTTACCTGAAATAAAACTATATTCATCAATAAATAAAGACTCTCCATTTTGGTTTGTATAACTTTGATATTCACTTGATAAGAAATTGTCGAAAAAACTTAACACTTGTTTTAAGTTTTTTTTCTCCACCTCGGTAATTTTCATTGCGATTAAAAATTGGGATTGGCCAAAGCAGTCGATTACCCTAACAAGGGGGGCATTACTACCCAGCCTGTCCCTTGAAATAAATTGACATGTTTTTTCAATGAAACTTTGGTTCAATGGTTTATTGAGCTTTTTTACTGAGATCGGCGCTACTGCTTCAACTAAATCAGATTCTTTTCTTACTGTGCGAATTTCGCTTCTCTCTTTTCCAGAGAAAAATATTATTATCTTTTTAGCTATATCTGTTTTTTCAAAACTATTTACCAGGCAATCAATAAAACTTTCACCGTTATTTTTTGAATCCCAAAAATACTCCATGAACTTATTGAACTGCATTTTCTTTTGAAAAATTTCACTGGCTTCAAGTAATTCTTTTTGAGTTCTTTTAAGCCTGTTTTCTAAATGTTCAATTTCAGAAATACTTTCTAATGCTTTATTCTCAGATAAAGCAATTTTTCTTAACTTACTAACCGTATTGCGTAGGAATATATCGTAGCTAACGGACTCAGGCAGAAAATCAAAGAAGTTTTTAGTTTCAACCAACTTTAATAAGGGGTAGTCCTCATCTCGATGAAATATTATCACCTCAACAGAACCACTTTTATAGACAGGATGCTCAACAAACAATCTTCCCATACTGTTCATCAGTCTCACATCAATGATTACGAAATTTGATGGACAAGAAACCATCCCTTCCCAGAGAGATTCAATGCTTCTATGTTTTTCAAGTAAAACATTTAATTTTTTCAAACTATTACAAATAACCCCACATTCTTCCTCATCTTCAAGAAGGATATGAGCAGATAGTCTATCGCGGTCATTTTTAAATTCCATTTTAAAAATCTCCAAAATTTATATTTCAATTTTACTCAAGGTACCCCTTGATAATATCAACGGCTTCCTCGAGAGACTTATTATCAATTATTATATCAGCCTCAGAATAATATTTCCTTCTTTCTTGGTATAACTCTAAAAGCTCCCCTCTAGTTTTTTCTTTAAGTAAGGGCCTTCCCCCCTGATTTAAACTGGCCCTAAGTAAAAGATCCTCAAAACCTGCCTTTAACCATACCAATACAACCCCTTCCTCTGAGAACATCCTCATAATAGAGTTATTTAAGCTTCCTCCCCCTAGGCTTAGAACAAGTGAGCTTTCACCACGCACTAAATCACTAATTATTTGTTGTTCTAACTCTCTAAATTTACTCCAACCGAGTTTTCCGACTATCTCTTTAATAGACGGATATCCCATGGACTTCAAAATTAATGCGTCAGAATCAGCAAAGAAATAGTTATGGTCGTATTTCTCATGCCTTAACCTATTGAAAACACTTGTTTTTCCCGCCCCCATAAAACCACAGAGTGCTAATTTCCTAGGTTTGGACAATGAATTTTTTATCTTTACCACTTCGCCCCATATTTTTTCTTGCAAAACCAGTCTCTCTCAAGTAATGATTCCTATTCAATTATACTTTAATCATCGAATAGTTGGGAGATACAAATGGCTGTTCCAAAGAAAAAAACTAGTGTTTCAAGAAAAGGTCTTCGTCATGCAGGGCAGCACCACAAACTATACGCGAAACCTGTAGTTAAGTGTCCAACAACTGGCGAATTTACTCTTCCACACAGAGTGTCTCCAGGTGGCTGGTACAAAGGTGTTAAAATTTTCAAAACAAGAGCTGAGAAGGCTGCTGAAGCTGAGCAAGCTGCAGAGGGTTCTGAAAATTAATATTTGATAGGACAAAAGAATATCATTAGAATCGGGGAGCTTTTTCAAGCTCCCTTTTTTTATGAGGCTAATGCATGACAAAAATTCTCAGTACCGGCGCCTACCTACCAAAAAAAGTCCTGACCAATGACGACTTATCTAAAATAGTTGAAACTAACCATGAGTGGATCTTTGAGCGAACTGGAATAGCTGAAAGGCGGATTTGCTCAACAGATGGAGGTGAATGGCCAACTGACATGGCCGAAAAAGCGGCAAAACAAGCACTCAAAACTGCAAACATCACCCCTAATGATATCGATATGATTATTTTTGCTTCAGTTACGCCAGATATGAAGCTTCCAAATTCTGCATCTATTCTTCAAACAAAACTTGAAATAACAAATAAATGCACATGTCTCGACATTGCTGTTGCCTGCAGTGGTTTTGTTTATGGAGTCAACATGGCTGACTCCTTTATAAAAACAGGAATGGCCAAAAAAGTTCTAGTTGTTGGGTCTGAGATGCTTAGCCGAGAGGTTAATTGGTCGGATAGAAGCATCTGTATTCTTTTTGGTGATGGATGCGGAGTTGCTATTGTCGGTGAAACTCCTGCAGGAGAATCCTCTGAAATTCATGCAACCCATTTAGGCTCAGATGGGTCTGGAAAAGAGTTCTTTCACCAAAAAATAGGTGGAGCAGTAGAGCCTATTACCTCAACGCATTTAAAAGAAAGCACTCACTTCATGACAATGAAAGGAAGAGAGATGTTTAAAGTTGCTACGCGAACACTTGCGGAAAATGCAAAAATGGTTTGCAAAAAATCAGGCATTTCACTTGATGAGGTTGATTGGCTTGTCCCCCATCAGGCTAATATCAGAATTATTGAAACTACGGGAAAACTACTTGGTTTTCCACCTGAGAAAGTAATCGTTAATATCCAAAAATACGGCAACACCTCTGCGGCCACTATTCCAATTGCTTTTCATGAAGCAATAGAAGAAGGAAAAATAAAAAGAGGCGACAAAGTTCTTTTTGATGCTTTCGGTGCTGGTCTAACATTTGGGTCAACACTACTAACCTATTAAGGATTTCAATGAAAAAAATTGTATGTTTATTTCCAGGACAGGGTTCACAGTATGTCGGAATGGGGAAATTATTTTTAGACCAGGAATCAAAAGAAATAATTGACCGCGCGAATGATACTCTAGGTTTTGACTTAAAAAACTTAATGTTCGATGGCCCCGAGGATGAATTAAAAAAAACCGAGTTCACTCAACCAGCGATCCTCACTCACTCGTATTTAATTTCTCAAAAACTAGAAAAAATTATATCTAACAAAAGTTTAGAAATTTCTTGTGTTTTAGGGCACTCCGTTGGTGAGTATGCCGCTCTTGTCGCTGCCGGATCTCTTTCTTTTTCAGATGCATTAAAGGCAGTCCACCAACGAGGAAAATTTATGCAACAAGCTGTGGCCATTGGCGACGGAGCGATGCTTGCGATACTAAAAGTGCCTGAAGAAAGCATTGAAAAAGCCTGCAAAGAAGTTTCGACAAATAAATCAATTGTTATGCCAGCTAACATTAACTCCCCGGGGCAAATTGTCGTTTCTGGACATAGCGACGCATGCGATCGTCTTCAAAACTGGTTTAAAGAAAATTACGACGCTGCTCATCGAATCGTTCCATTAAAAGTCTCAGCTCCATTTCACTCAAGCCTTATGAAGCCCGCTGAAGAAAACCTGTCAGCATTTTTAAAAGAGATAGAAATCAAAGAAAATACTATTTCTTACATTGATAATCTAACTGCGACGCTTAATCCCGCTGGAACAAGTGCTGAGGTAATAAAAAGTAACCTGATTGGACAAGTTAGTGGTGCTGTTCAATGGAGTAAAAGTATTGAGTCAATAAATCCTACCCAGTCTTTATTCCTAGAGGTAGGCCCTGGAAAAACATTAATGGGCATTTGTCGAAGCATAGATCGACAATACAAAGTAACACCACTTGATACTGAGAATCTAGAAGAGTCTTTATTGGAGATTTTATGAAAACCTATTCCACATTTTCAGACTTAGAAAATAAAGTCATATTGATCACTGGTGCATCACGCGGCATTGGAAGAGAGATCGCGAAACACCTTGCCACACAAAAGTCTCACCTTGTTTTAAACTACAGATCCAATCCGAAATCGATGGAGAATTTGAAAAAAGAACTTATCGACCTTGGTGCCAGTGACGTTGATCTTTTAAATTTTGACTTAATTGATCTTGATAAAGCAAAAGATGTTATTAATGACTTTTGCAAAAATAAAAAACCAATTGAGGGCTTAGTAAATAACGCAGGTATCTCAAAAGATAGCTTAATTCTTCGAAATAAAGTTGAAGACACAAAAAACATTCTCGATATCAATCTTACTGCACCCATCGCTTTAATGAGTATTTTATCTAGATACTTTTTAAAAGTTGAGGCTCCTTCCGTCGTTAACGTTAGTTCGATTGTTGGCCTAATGGGTAACCCTTCACAAACAAATTACTCTGCCTCAAAAGCAGGTTTAATAGGAGCTACTAAATCTTTTGCAAAAGAGTTGGCCCCAAAAAATGTCCGATGCAACGCTATATGTCCGGGGTTTATTGCCACAGAAATGACTGATGCCTTGAGCGATGAGGCAAAACAGAGATATCATCAATCAATTCCTTTAGGCCGCTTCGGCAGTTCATCTGAGGTTGCCGAACTCGTCAGTTTTCTTTTAAGCCGCTCCTCTTCTTACATTACAGGAGAAACTTTTAAGATTGACGGAGGCCTTTATATATAAAAAGATAGTCCCAATTTTTTAGGAGATTTAAATATGGAACAAAAAGTTATTACACTTATCAGTGACGCGACTAAAATTGAAGCAAGCAGAATTAATGCAACAACAAACTTTGTAGAAGACCTAAAATTAGACTCATTAGATATCGTTGAGTTAATGATGAAAATGGAAGACGAATTTGGTGTAGAAATTCCAGAGGAAGATGCGGAAGGTCTAAAAACAGTACAAGACGTCGTTTCTTACTTAGAAAAGAAAAACTAGAAAATGATTGACGGCGCGGTTGCGATAACAGGTCTAGGCTGTGTTTCACCTTTAGGTCTAAATATCGAGGATACATGGAGTAACGCTTTAAAAGGCGAATCTGGAGTGTCAAAAATAACTCTTTTTGACTCAAGTAACCTCGCCGTTAATTTTGCTGCAGAAGTAAAAAACTTCGAGTGCTCAGAAGAGGCCTTTTCGGCTAAAGAAGCCAGTCGCTTTGATCGGTTTAATTTATTTGCCATGCAAGCAACCCATGAGGCCATCCAAGACTCAGGCTTTATAGATAAACTTGGCACACAAATTTCATCCTCCGAGGTGGGCTCAATCTTTGGAGTTGGACTTGGTGGCCTTCCAAAAATCGAAGAAACTAAGCTAATCCTAGAAAGTCGTGGGCCAAGAAGAGTATCTCCTTTTTTTATCCCAGGAATTATTCCCAATATGCCACCAGGGTTAATCACACTTAAATACGGATTTAACGGGGTCAACTATCACATCTCTAGTGCATGTGCCTCGGCTTCTCACGCAATAAGTGCTTCCTGTCGAGAAATTTTATCAGGCCGACAAAAAATAATGATCACTGGTGGAGCTGAATCAGCGATCAGCCCACTTGGACTCCAAGGGTTTATTAGCATGAAGGCTTTATCAACTAGAAACGATGAACCCGAAAAAGCCAGCCGTCCTTTCGACAAGCAAAGGGATGGGTTTGTCATGGGTGAAGGCTCTGGTGTTTTAATTCTTGAAGACCTAGATCACGCCAAAAAAAGAGGCGCAAAAATCTACGCCATAATTATTGGCCATGGTGCGACAAGTGACGCTCACCATATAACAGCACCTCACCCTGATGGATTAGGTGCATCAAGCTGCATGACTCAAGCTTTATCAAGCGCAGGAATCTCCGCAGATAAGGTTGAATATATCAACGCGCACGGAACCTCTACTCCACTTGGAGATATTGCAGAAACGATGGCCATCAAAAAGACTTTTGGTGATCACTCAAGAAATCTTCAAGTAAGCTCAACAAAGTCTATGACAGGTCACCTTTTAGGAGCTGCTGGTGGGATTGAGAGTATATTTTGTATAAAAGCAATTCATGAAGGAGTTATCCCTCCTACCATAAATATAGAAAATCAGGATGACTACTGTGACTTAAACTATACGGCAAACAAAGCTGTCGAAAGAAAAATTACGCACGCCTTAAATAACTCGTTTGGGTTTGGAGGCACCAATAGTAGTATTATATTTGCCTCACACTCCTAAAAAGGATCTCTAAAATGAATAATTTTCCAACACCAGAAGACACACGAGTTTTTGATCTAATTAATAGTGAAAATGAACGGCAAGAAACAGGGCTTGAGCTAATTGCTTCAGAAAACTACGCTAGTCCAGCAGTCATGAGAGCTCAAGGTAGTGTCCTTACAAATAAATACGCTGAGGGTTACCCGTCAAAGCGCTACTATGGTGGCTGTGACATCGTTGACGATATTGAAAACTTAGCGATTGAGAGAGTGAAAGAATTATTTGAATGTGAGTTTGCTAATGTTCAACCTCACTCAGGTTCTGGCGCGAATATGGCCAGCTATTTCACTTTGATTCCTCCGGGCAGCAAAATATTGGGAATGAACTTAAGTGAAGGAGGCCATCTCACGCATGGCTCACCAGTTAACTTTTCAGGAAAACTCTATGATGTCGTCTCTTATGGTATCAACTCTGAAACAGAGCTTCTTGATTATGAATCAATTAGAAAAATTGCGATTGAAGAAAAACCGAAGCTTATCGTTTGTGGGGCGAGTGCGTACCCAAGAATAATTGATTTTAATAAATTTAGAGAAATCGCGGATGAGGTTGGCGCATTTCTTCTAGCTGACATTGCTCATATCGCAGGCTTGGTTGCTGCAGGGCTCCACCCATCTCCAGTGGGAATTGCTGATATCGTCACCTCCACAACACATAAAACTCTTAGAGGCCCTAGAGGAGGGATAATTCTTACGAACAATGAAGAACTAGCAAAAGGACTGAATTTCAACATTTTTCCAGGAATTCAAGGTGGGCCCCTGGAGCATGTTATTGCCGCCAAAGCAGTAGCTTTTGGAGAAGCATTGGAGCCAGAGTTCATTGAATACCAGCAGCAAGTAATCGATAATGCGCAGGCTTTATCCGATAAGTTGATCTCCCTCGGTGCTGAAATCGTCTCCGGCGGTACTGACAATCACCTCGTCCTGGTTAAAACTAATAGTTACGATATTTCAGGCAAGCAAGCAGAGAGAATCCTCGAGGATGCCGGTATTACCTGTAATAAGAATATGATTCCCGGGGACCAAAGAAGTCCATTCGTCACTAGCGGGATTCGCCTTGGAACTCCAGCTCTTACAACTCGCGGCTTTGAAGAAAAAGAAATGGAACAGGTAGCTATTTGGATTCACGAGGTTTTAAGTAATCCCGAAAACAAAGAAATGCATTCAGAAATAAAGGTCGCCGTTAAAAATCTTTGCGCAAAATTTCCTGTATATTAGTATTTGTTGTCTTTTAAGCAGATAGCTTGTAGAACCAGATTCTAATAGGACTTTTTAATGAGATGCCCCAACTGCCAAGAACAAGACACTAAAGTAATTGATTCCCGACTTTTACAAGACGGTGATACTGTTAGGAGACGTAGAAAATGTGAGTCTTGTGAGCATCGATTCACCACATACGAAAAAACTGAGCAGCAACTGCCAATTCTTGTAAAAAGAGACGGTAGGATGGAAACCTATAGTCGTGAAAAAATAAAGAACGGGTTATTCAAGGCTTCACAAAAAAGGCCAATATCAGCAACTCAGATAGATGATATTATTGATGAGCTCGAAGGTATGATGCTTCAATCGGGTCTTAAGGAGTTTCCCACTGATCGTGTTGGGCCATATGTTATTTCAAAATTGTATGAACTAGATCACGTTGCTTATGTTCGATTTGCCAGCTTTTATTGGAACTTTGATACAGTAGATACGTTCATCAAAGATTTACAAAACAAAACAGTTATCGAAAATCAAAACAGAGTATAATACTTTTAGGAAAAAAATATGGGTGAACAAAATAATTTCCCAGCTGCGAGACTTCTTTCATTTCAAGTTTATTTTTACGCCAATCAATCAGGGACAAAAGTTGATTTAAACGATAGTTCTTTTTTAGAAATAAGAGAGACTATTGAAACGCCTGACGAAGAAGCAGATAAGCTAAATCAAAACCCTGAAGTTCTGATTCTTGCAAAACATATTCTTAGTTACTTATTTGAAAACGATCAAGTAATTAGAGAGTGTGTTAATAATTCTCTTCATCATAAGAATTTAGATAAGCTATCAAAAACTGACTTTGCTTTGGTTATGCTTGGCACTTCTGAGTTAATACAAAACAAAGCAAAAGATTCAAAAAGTATAATTAATTCTTACGTTAATATATCAAAGCGATACGGTTCGAAAGATTCGTACTCATTAATTAATGCAGTTTTAGACAATGTTAGCAGATCAGTCTAGAGAGCTATTGAGCTCCTTTTCACCGGGTTTCAACCTCTGCTTTTGGAAGTATTCTGAGGATCAAAATCTTAAGCGAAATCTTGAAGTCCTTAACTATCTAACTGACCTTGAAATTGACATCGATAGTATTATCACGAAGCCTGTTCACTATGTTTTCTATCAAAACTTTGATCACAATAAATTATTTGTAGTTTTTAATAAAGTTAATGATATCAACACTAATTATCTTGAGAGCTCTTTCAGAAACATAAACGTAAATGAAGATAAAAAAATATTAGGACTTAACACAAAAAATGTGGAAGACAGTCTACTCAAATTATTATCAGGGTTTGAAATTAAGTCAGTTGATTAAGGAATTGCTGCAATATAGGTTACCCAAGATTCGCAATTCTCCTCTTTATCAGAGATATAGAAATTTCCATCTCCATCACCGTCTTCGTCTTCTCCTTCCCAAAACGTAATTACTTTTGAAAAGCCGGCATCCATGAGAATCTCTCTAATTTCTGCAATAGACCACATTCTCCAGTTATAAGAAAAAGCTTGTTCATACTTAGTGTTACCAACTTTAAAATGAATGTAGTACTGACACTCATTTGTGATTGGATTAAATTTATCACAATCCCAAAAATAAGAGTGGCTGTCATGTTCAGTCTCTTCAACTAGCTCCTGACCTGTCTCAGTTCCCCCAAAAATATCAAGAAAAAATACTCCATCTGGGTTTAAGCCAGCTTTTACTTTCTTGAAGTAATCAATCAGTTCGTGTCTTTTTTTGAAAATGAAATACGAAAAGTTAAAAGCTACTGTGACATCTGCTTTGAATTCCTGATCATGAAGAACATTTCCTTCGATATAATGCATTCTTGCTTTTTGATCTTCCGTTAGCTTTGAGTAGTGATTAGTCATCCCATATTTCATTGGTTCAGGGTCCAAATCAATTCCGTATGCCTTATGGTCAGGTGATTGAGAAGTCCATGAACAAGCGAGTAGGCCCGTACCACCAAAATCCTCTCTTAATACTAATGGTTTTTTCCCATGAATTTTTTGATATTGCTCATTGATAAAATCAATATCAGCAGAATGACATTGAACGGAGTTTTCATACAGGTGATATTTTTGCTCTAAACTTAACATGAAAGAATTCCTTAATATTTTTTTGAAAGATTAACCAAAGCCTTATTTTTCGTCAAAGCCTAAACAGTATTTTAACAAACCTTCACTGCAATCCGTGACAAGATCAAGAACCTGTTCAAATCCCTCTTGCCCGCCAAAGTATGGATCAGGAACAATATCTACACCACGTTGGGAGGCGAACTCCGTAAATTTTCTAATTTTTCGCTTTTGAACCTCTGTGCTTGCCAATGGATAAACATTTTTGAAATTTGAATTATCCATAACTATGATTAGGTCGAAGTGCTCTATGTCCTCTTGTCTTATCTGTCTAGCATTTGACGGAAGTTCTACATTTCTTTTTTCGGCCGCTTGAAGCATTCTTTTGTCCGGTCGTTCTCCGATATGCCAATCCCCGGTCCCCGCGCTATCAACAATAAATTGCTTCTCCAAATTTTTCTTTTTTATTAAATCAAGAAAAACACCCTCAGCGGCAGGAGAGCGACAAATATTCCCAAGGCAAACAAACAATATTTTTTTCATAAAATTAATCTTTTTAGGGTTATAATTTCGCCATGAGCGTACACACAATATTAAAGATGGGAAACCCAATTCTTCGAAAACTTTCATTGCCATACTCCCACGGAGAAATTGAAAGTGAGGAAACCAAAAAATTGATTTCTGATATGTTCGAAACTATGGAGGCTGTTGGAGGAATAGGCTTAGCTGCTCCTCAAATTGGCATCAACAAGCAACTAACAATCATAGAGTTACCAACAGATTCAGATAGATATCCTGATGCCCCTTCATCCGAGCGCTTCGTCATCTTTAACCCAAAAATTTCTTTTCTAACTGATGAACTCCAAGGCTTTTGGGAGGGTTGCCTAAGTGTACCTGGACTTCGGGGATTTGTTGAGCGTCCAAGACGAATTAAAGTAGATTACCTTGACCAAAATGGCAGTCAACAAAGCATTGAGTTGGAGGGTTTTTTGGCAACAGTTTTTCAACATGAGCTTGATCACTTATTTGGTAAGATCTATGTAGATCATATCAAAGATACAAAACTACTTATTTTTGAAAGCGAGGCTCACTTTTTGAATAAGTCGGAGTAAATTTTTTAAAAACTTTAAAAAGAATTGGCGAGTAATTGCCAATTCCAGGTCCAATGCCTTCGGTTAAAAAATCAACCATATGAGAGTACTTAACTTTTCCGCCAGGGGGTCTAGTCACTTGATGAAAAACACGAGAAAGAAAAAAATAAGTGCTTAAAAAATTTGTTTGAATTGATGATTCAACCTCACAAAGACCTAAGCGGTCTCGCATAAACCCAATCATATACCTATTTAAAAACTTGTTATGTTTTGAAGGCTCTATTGAAGTAAGAGCCATCTCTTTCCTGGCCCTATTTAGATTCACAAGTGGCTCGAAGTAAGACTCTACTTGAATATACACTCCGTCATCTTCAAGATTATTTTTTATCAACGTTAGCGCTTGTCTCTGCTCTTTATGGTCAAGAATATTAATGATTACTCTTTCAGAAATAATAATATCGAAGCTATATTCATTATCATCATTAAAGTCATTTATTGAACGCCTAATATCCCCTTGTATAATTCTAGTATTATAGAGGTTTCGATTTTTTGCGATGTCAAAAAGCTCTGGGGTAAATTCAATACCAAATAGATTCAAATCAGGAAATTTTTCTCTAAGCACTGAGAGCAGATACCCATTGCCACACCCAAGATCAATTACGTTTAATTTTTTTAAATCCTTACTACTATTCTCAACAAAATTCTCAACGGACTTTACTATGAACTGAACCTCAGCCTCTCTAATTCTAGGGTCCTGTATCGTACAATTTAGGTCAGTAGTATGATTACTTGCCACTTTCTTGTAATGATCTAAAATTATTTGATCATTACTCTTCTTCGTATTTTCAACCATTACTGAACTGCACAGTCCTCTTCAGTTTCTCCCTGAAGTTTGAAAGCCTTTTTTTTCTCAAGAAGTTTTTTTTCTATTTTCTCTTCATCTGTGCACTCTTCGTCATCTTTTTGCTTTTTCAAATCAGCGAACTCATCGGCACTCATAGAGGCAGTCTGTCCGTTAGTAAAATCATATTCCTCTACTTTTGAAGTTTTCTTTAAGCTTGAACCAGAAAGATTCACTGGTTTGATTTCTTCTTTTTTACATGAAATAAAAAAAGCAAACGATAATAGCAACAAAATATATTTCATTTTTTACTCCTCTCTTTTCTTCTTCGGCATCACGAAACTCATTAATTTTAATACAACTTTTCTGTACAACCAACGAGGCATTTTTTCGGCAACAAGCATTAAAAATGCCATTCTTTTCGGGAATATATAAAGAGGTTTCTTTAAAAGGATTGCATTAGAGATTTTCTCTGCTCCCTCCTTTGAACTCATCAAAAATGGCATCTTGTGATTATTTTTTTTAGTTAATGGGGTATCAATAAAACCTGGGCAGATACAAGAGACATCAATATTCTGATTTTTTAAATCAAGACTTAAGGCTTCGCAATATCTAAACACTGCAGCCTTTGAGGCAGAGTAGGGAGCCGCGCCTGGAAGACCTGATAAAGCAGCTACAGAAGAGACACCTACCAGATGTCCTCTGCCTTTAAAGTTTTCTATTGCAGCTTCAAAGGTATTCATTAATCCAAGAACATTTATCTCAATAACTTTTCTTCCTAGAGGAAAATTAAGAGAACCATCTTTCGCCCCCACACTTATACCTGCATTCGCGATAACTACGTCTAGGCCATTATTTCTAATCGAAAATTCACTTATAACCCTTTTCATCTGGTCTAGATCTAAAACGTCTGCACTATAGCTATAGAAGTTTTGATTTTGAGATAATGAGCTGGGTATCTTTGAAGTATCCCTTCCACAAACTCCAACAAACCACCCTCGGTTTAGAAAATTTTCGGCTAAAGATAGTCCAATTCCAGATGTTCCTCCAGTGATAAAAATTTTTTTCATTTATGACCTTTTAAGATATTTATTATAATTAGTTTTTATCAGTGAAACTATGAGCAGCAAGACAAAAGCCGCTGAAAGTAAGTAATCAAAAATAGAAGCGCCGTGTGAATGCTGATGAGAAACCTTAAAAATAACCGGCAGAGAAAAATATGTATAAATAAAATCAACGATAAAAGATAAAATTAAACTGACCACCGCGATAGATACAATATTTAATACTACACCTTTTTTTCCAATATACTTTTGAAGAACAAGAATATTTGAAATATTTGTGGCAGGGCCAACGAGTAAAAAGATTAATGCTGCTCCAGGAGTTAAGCCTTTTGCCACGAGCGCTGCTGCTATAGGTGTGGTTGCACTCGCGCACACATACATCGGAATTCCGACAAGAAGGATTAATAATTTTGCAAGGGTCCCATCAAGAGACAAAAACAAATCAACAGGTACATAGTAGTCTATCAAAGCACCGGTGAGTATTCCTACAAAAAGCCAATGAGCGATGTCATCCAAAAGATCTACGTAAGCAAACCTAATTGCTTCTTTAAACTTTCCAGAAATACTATCCGAAGGTATGGAGGTACTACTTTTTTTGCAACAGCTTTTCACCTCTACCTCTTTTTTATATTCAAAATCATTAAAAAAGTGTTGCAAGATTCCGGCGAATGAAGCGGAAATGAAAGCCGCAAGAGGCCTGACAATTGTCATCGGAAAATCCATCATGGC
Source organism: Bacteriovoracaceae bacterium UBA1511 (assembly GCA_002323535.1). Taxonomy (GTDB): domain Bacteria; phylum Bdellovibrionota; class Bacteriovoracia; order Bacteriovoracales; family Bacteriovoracaceae; genus UBA1511. The sequence continues at coordinate 32,240 of DCQT01000004.1, read as the reverse complement.
GTAGGTAACCATAATAGAATCAACCCCTGTCTCCGGCGTTGAGATTAAAAAACTGGAGGTAGCACCATTTCGTACACCAGATTTTCGTAGCGTTACCGCAGAGGGTATTACCGCGCAGGAGCAAAGAGGTAAAGGAACGCCTAGAAAAGCAGACATAAAAATATCTCTTATCTTTCCGGTATTAATTAATTTTTTAACTTTATCTACGTCTAGGAATATATGAACAAACCCAGCAATAGTTAAACCCAAAAGTAAAAATGGTGAAATTGCTAAAATATATTTTTCTAAAGAGATTAAAAAGCTCATAATATTCCCACAAGCGAGGTTGTACTTTGGTTTATATTCTTCTCCCTATAACTGGTATATTCGTTGGAATTTTATCCACGATCTTTGGTGTAGGAGGAGGAATAATTACGGTTCCAATCTTATACTTAATGTTCCCAAAAATCTCCCCACAGTTAGTGATTTCCACCTCTATGGGAATGATTTTTATTAACTCACTTATAAACACCAGAAATTTTTTAAAACAAGGAAAAAAGATAACTCTTCATTTTTTTTTCAATTTATCGCTGGGTATGACTTTTGGCGTGATTTTCGGCACAAATATCGTCAATTCAGTCTCTCCGATGGCAATAAAAAAGATTTTTGGAGTTACTCTTCTTTTTGTTGCAATAAAAACAACTCTATCCAAAGCTAATCGTAAAACTTCTAAAACAGATTGGGCTCCACCCTCGGGACTTATAACACAAATTAAGTACTTTCTAGCATGCTTACTCGCCGGAACTTTGGCGGGTACAACAGGACTTGGTGGTGGTGCGATCCTTGTTCCAGTTTTTATAACCTTATTAAGGACACCCTACAACTGGGTAAGCTTCCTATCAAATATTTGCATGGGCTCTGGTGCACTGGTTGGCCTTTTAAGCTATCTATACACAAAACCAATAAATGACTCTTTTCAGCCAGAGATTTTAAGCTTTGCTCAGTTTAACAACGTCAACTTTGGGTTGATAACACTTTTGAGCACAGGCGCGTTATTATCCTCTAGGCTTGGGATAAAGCTGGGAGAACGCCTTGACCCAATAACTTCTAAGCGTCTTTTTACGGGTTTACTTGTTATTATTTCTTCAAAAATTCTTTATAATTCCCTTAATTTTTAGATTGACGGAACGAAACGAGATCAATATATTGTGTCTCACTTAATTGCGGGGGCGTAGTTAAGTTGGTTATAACG
>DCQT01000004.1:1022-30679 GCA_002323535.1 Bacteriovoracaceae bacterium UBA1511 | reverse complement strand
CGGCCTGTCACGCCGGAGGCCGCGAGTTCGAGTCTCGTCGCTCCCGCCACTTTTTTACATTTTAAAGTCTTCGGACTCTAAGATAATTAGGCTGAGTTTAACCCACTCAGCCTTTTTTTGCCTTTATCCCTTCATAGATAAAAAAATTTGATGAGTACAAAGTAGTCGGCTTAGAGCAACGCGACCAAAAAAACTAAACTATTTGAATATCACTAGGACTAACGACTCTCATAATTAAGCCGCTTCTTTGCTTGACCTTAACATTGCCGTTAGGAAAGGCGATCATTTCACCATCCTCTTCAACTTTGTAAGTCTCAACTGAATCACTAGCTAAAACAGTGCCTTTTTTAAACTCAGTAAAGTTTGCAGTGTCATCTGAAATTTTAAAATCATATTCCTGCTCATGACGAATCAGCTCTTTTTTCACCTGACATAGCTTTGGATATTTATTCGATGTTTCAAACTTCTCACCAGAAACTAATGAGCGTAAAACCTCCTCAGTGTCTTTAAAGTTCGGTCTTATGTTATCTCCAAACTTCTCAACTTTACCGAGCTCTAAAGTGAAAGCCTCCGCCCCGTGAGTTGTACTTGAATAGTAACTTAGTGTCGGCGAAAATTTATGCATCAACAATACCGCCCCTAAGCCCATTGTCGATAGTAGTTTCAATTGATTTTTTGAGTAGCATCTACCTTCTTTAAGAGAAGGGTATACCGCGAACTTTGGATACTTGCTTGGCCTAATTGCTGTATGAAGGTCATAATGAACTTTGTTTAGGTTTTTATATTTATTAAAAAAAACAGAAATCGACTCCTCTATTTCTTTTGCTCTTTTAGGCTCGTCGTCCTCAATATCGTATTTTTTATGCTCCCTAGAAAACATGCGATTTAAATTGTTCTCAATAAATCTTTTACCCTCTCTCATAGCTTGAATATTTCCAAAGATAATTAGCAGAGGATTTTTTATTTTTAAAACGCCACTTTCAATATCAGCAAGCATATCATTAACTATTTCGATAGGTGCCGTCTCATTTCCATGTATTCCACAAGAATACACATAGGCAGTAGAGTTTTCACCGGCTTGTCGGGGAGTCACCTCAATAATACCAAGTGAATGCTCAGTCATTAGCAAATCACCTACTCTCATTTCGCTTAAATTAGAATCGTTGCTTTTGGACATGAGTAGTTGTTTTAAATAATTATTAAAGATGGCCAACCGAAGTCCTTTTTAAAACCAATTTTTTTCTTAAAAAAATTAACTGACAAATAGAATAGAGAAAAGTCATCAAACCGAAAAATAAAACTAGAAAATTGAGAAATGTGAAACTTTCAAATTTTAAAAATTGTATTGAAGATGAAGACAATGAAGCCTCAAGTAATTTGGGTATCAGATTTAGGTATAATATGCCCAAGTGAAAAGAAAGCAGCATATGAGTTAAATATTCCCCTGTTGAGAGTCCTCCGAGCGTTTTCCTTGATCTCTTTTCAACTAATATATCTCCGATACTTACAAAGATATCTATAAAAAAAAGAAATAATACAAATATTGCCCAAGCACCACCTAACCAAAAAGAAGAAATAAGAATAAAGATAACCGAAAAAACAAATGATCTTATGAGATGAAGATAGTTTTCCGATTTACAATCTGATTGAGTTAACATTTTATTTTTCATTTGATGAAAATAAATTTCATCAAAACAAGCTATACTCCCAAGTGTAGCAAGAGATATTAAAATCATTTCTTTTGAATAAAAAAATTCCATGACTTAATGAACCATATCCAAAAGTTCTTTGGATGAATTCTTTCTTGTAAGTTGGTAAAACTTTTTTAAACGATACCAAGGCACGTGCATATTAAGGTGATGCTCAAAATGAAGAGCAATATTCATGGGCATCAAAACTCCATCTCCAAAGAACCTTGAAGACTTTGATCTTAGATATATCCTTTCCTGGGTCAAGGAGTCGCCACCGTGCTCCATAGTGACCTTAATTAAATTCAATGACATCGTAATATTCGCAGAAAAAACTTGAGGAATGATAAGCCACCATTTAAAAAAAACAGCGTTTATGGCCAGCAGCACTCCCCAAGCAGCTATTCCTAGTAAAACTCTTTTTACCAAAAACTTTCTATTCATTTTTACACAGCTATTTTGTTTGAAAAATGCATAGCCGGGCTTAGTAAATATTTTTATAATTTCTTGTCTCAACTCACTCTTATCATGAATAAAGTCCGGGCAATTTTGAGGGTCAGGTCTTTTATCCCCTTTTATTGGGTTACGATGATGCTCTAAATGTCCAAGTTCCCAATCCTCAACATAATCCTGAAAAGATAAAGCAGCTATCGGGTAAGAAAATCCTCTGTTTAAATACTTTTTCACTTTGATATTTTTCGTTACTAAGAACATCAAATGGGAGCCCTCATGAACAACCAAGATGAAAAAAGAAAAAAACAGTAATCCGTATATAATGGGCGAAATTATTAATAATGTTTTCGATTCTAAGCTAAAAACACAGGTCGCAAAAAACAGGGTAAGCAACATCAAGAAGACCGATAAGTTACTAAAATTATGAAGAATATTATTCACTTTAGAGACCTCAAGGCTCCTTGACTCCCTAAGTAATTTTTTTATCTCCTGTTCCATTTTTAATGCCTTAAGGTTAGGTTTTCTAAGTCATATATACCCGGGGGAAAAATGGCAACTGGATTGAAAAACAAACAGTCGTTTCTTATCCAAAAGAACTGGTGGCTTCTAAAAATATTCGCCTCAAAAAGCCCTTTTTGGACACTTGTGTTTGTTGCACCACTTGGAGCATTTTTTCTTTCAAAAATTAACCAACCTCTTACTATCTCAACACTGATTTTATCTGCATTAATAGGTGTTCTTTGGTGGACCTTTTTAGAATATATGATTCATCGTTTTTTCTTTCACTGGATGTCTACGATTAAAAAACTTGTTTATTATATCGGCTCATTTCATTTGTATCATCACCAGAAACCAAAAGATAAAAGAGTTTATACTTCAGGAGTGGCTCCGGCCGTACTTTGGTCTGTTATTACGATGAGCGTTTTCCCAATATTTTTCACAATGAATGAATCTTTACTCATCTCGTTTTTTACTTTGATGAGTTATTTTACGTATGAATTTGCACATTACTACGCTCATGCCTGGGAGGCAAAATCTGGTTATTTAAAATTCATTCAACAAAATCACTTCCATCACCACTTAAATCCTAAGGTGAATTTCGGGCAAACTTCTCCTTTATGGGACTATGCTTTTGGTACTTATGAAAAAGCCAATCTAAAAGTTAATGAGTCAAAAAAAGAGTTTCTTTACATCGAGGAAAAATGGAACTCCTGATTCCCTATCTATACATATCCTCGTATATCTGGGGCGTTTTCATTTTACTTAGTGGTGGATTTTATTTTTTTCAATCACACTTTTTTTCCAATTGGTTTCCCAATTTAAAAATTTTTAAAAAGGATCCGGCTAAAGAACAAGTAAGACTTGAAATCAAAAACTCCGTTCTTTCTATTTCAATAATAAATATTTTTGCGTTTATTATTTTTGAGATGTACCAAAAAAATCTTCTCCAAATTAATTCAGATGTTCCTCCCTATTGGCCGATTGTTTTCACCTTACAGTTTTTTTTAATGCACACCTTACATGATGCTTATTTTTATTGGACCCATCGGTGGATGCATGAAATCAAGTGGATGAGGAAATGGCATCTCACGCACCATAAATCCCATGTCCCAACGCCTTTTTCAGCGTTTAACTTTTCATGGCAAGAAGCAACTATTCATGCGCTATTCTTTTTCTTATGTGCACTCTTATTACCAATCAATTGGGTTGTTTTTAGTTACTTCTATGCATTTTTATTTTGGATTAATGTTTTTGGTCATATGAACTTTGATTTTTGGCCTCAAGGACTTTACAGATGGCCCTACGGTTCCCTTTTTATGACTCCTAGCCATCACGGACTTCATCACGAATATAATATTAAAAATTATGGACTTTATTACAGGTTTTGGGATGATCTTTGTGACACGATGAACGAGAGAAGCTATCCTCATTTTTACTCATTAAAAAAAGATCATAGACCTCTCTACACCTCTCAAATTCCAGAAAAAAGACCTCGACCTCAAGATACAATTGGACTTTATTTTGAGCAGATTGAGCAATTTGGTGAAGATGCTCTCATTAATTGGGATTTAAATGGAAATAATCATCTATTTCATCACTCAGGTGATGATGGAACGAGTTCTTTCAATGAAATTTTAAAGTCAAATGGCATGAAGTGCAAAACTTATCCAACCTACACAACAAGACCAAAGCTTAATATCTTTCAAAAAATATTTTCGATTATAAGATTGTACTCAAGAACTCCTCATCTCTGTGGAACTTTACCCAAAAGTAAGCCCAACAAATCGCCTGGCCAGTTTTTCTCCATATATTTTACAAATGAAGAAACTAAAAAAATTCTCTCTAATGCCAAAGGAGTTGGTGTGAATTCCTATTTTATCCACGAATTTTCTAAAATCCTTGCACCAAAAATATCTCGAAAAAAACAAATGTGGATGGCCCCCGTCAACACGAACCTCCCTGGTGAATCAATTGCAAATGAGGTTTCCAATGTTGATATTGTTTTTAATCCAAAAAAGAATACAAAGTCAGATTTGAAAGAAATGATTCAAAAAGAAATTGACGTTGGAATGATTTACTCCGGCAAGTTTCTCTTTAGAACCCTCAATGCTCTGGGGCGATCCTTTTTCACTGTTCAAGCATGGCTAAGTCAATACCTTTTAAGAAGGACAGGATGTTTTTCTAATCTCGGACAATTTGAAGTAAATGAAGATATAAATATGTCCTTTTGCCCACCTCCACAAAGAGGAAGCTGCTTTTCCTCAGGCTTAATCACAATAAACGAGCGCTTTTGTTTAAGAGTAGGTATTCACCGCCGAGTTGAAATGGATATGGAAAAACTAAAAAGAGATATTACACTTAACCTTCTATCTTAACTGATGCGGGTTTTCGAAAAGCTCAACTAAACGTTTTGCCATTTTTCCGGCAGTACTACCATCGATAAGTCTGTGATCTAAACTCCAATTCAATATAAGTTTTTTCCCCACACGAATTTCACCATCTCTTAGAACAACATCATCATGAACTGCCCCCATACAACAGATAGCATGAATTCCTGAGTACCTAACAAATGGGACGAACGATTCTTTCACGCCAAAAACCCCTACATTAGTTAGCATCATACTTCCAAAAGTATCTCTTTTGGTTCCAAGTAATGGTGACCACAGATTCAAGTTAATATGAATAAAAGAAGAAATATCTAAAACAAAAGAGATTAAGAAATTTGGCACATATGAAACTAGTTTTTTAATTGTCTTAAAAGTAGAGTCTTCTTTCGTCTTAATTTCCCTACCTTCTTTATTTAATTTAAGCGCTACCTCTTCAATACTAAGCTGATTGATATTTCTAATGGCCTTACCAGATAGATCTTCTTCTCCCTTTGAATTAACTCTAGAGACATGAAAAAACACATCACAGTCTTCTCTTTCAAAAACTCTCTTTCCGCGAACAGTAGATCTGAGTAAAGGAAACTCCTCTTGAAGTTTCCCAAGCACACTACCAAGGAGATGGGTAAGGCTCACCTTTTCTTTTGAATTATTATTTATTTCATTAAGAAATTTTAAGGCAGGTTCAGGATTAAGTTCTAAACGCGATAATATCTTTCCACCAAAGTCTGGTTTCCAGGTATTGATAGCGATCTTACGCCAAGTATTTGCAGGTAGTTCACGGGAGTATTTTACATTCTTATATATCACTATCATTCCTTCTTTTGAGGAATGATAGCGAAATATGAAAAGATATCAAATATTAATTTTTTTAATCAATGAGCCACCCAAAGTCACTGCAACTATTGTCTGAATCTCGAAAAGGACCTATAAAACTTGAAGAGCCGCTAAAGTACTCTCCTGGAAGCTCTATATCTATATTGCGATTGATATTATAAGCTGTTAAAACCCCTTCTCTGTTATTTGCATTGTGAACAAAGTCCCATGGCGGAGAGGATGTCCCTAGGTGGTTTCTCGTCTGTTCTCTACAAAAATCTTTCCTACTAAGGGTTGGAACAGCTTGGGCATAATAATTTATATTATTTCCATTAACAGTATCCCGGTTGTCCTGATTGTTGTGAAGAATAAAAATTACCTCACTATCATACATAACATAATCATTATCAAACGAAACACTAGATCCATTTATTCGTGAATCAAGAACATAATCTAGGTTAGTTCTTGTATCCTTAACTCCTCCGAAGAAATTTCCGCTGAAAAGAGCTTGTTTGTTTTTATGTAAAAAAGACAAAGAACCTGACCCGTTGGGGTGCTCCTCCAATGTAGTGTAGTAAGTATCATTACCTAAGGATCTTCTACAATTGAAGACATTATTTAGAGCATATATGTTTTCAGCTCCCGTATACGTCGCTCCGTAAAAACAACGATCGCTTTCAATGTAGTTGTTGTACAAATAAACCTGAACAAAATCGCTAAACCAAATGGTAAGATTAATAGCGCTATACGGGTTTTGATTAGGATTGTTTATGGAGTCAAAATTGTTCGCGTTATAAATAACGTTACCATTAATGAAAAAAGGTCCCACTGGGGAATGACTATCCCTAATCCAAATAGATCTTGCATTGTTAGAGAAAAAATTCTTTGAGATATCTACTCTTTCACCGTCCCCGTTAAATTCGACCCCTGAAATAATAGAATTGGCAACATAATTACCTGTAATTTTCAAATCATCTTCAGAACTTGCATAACCTGTAGCTTTGCTAACTCTAATAGAATTTATACCGTCGACTATAACATTATTTTTAACGCTTATGTTTTCTCCTGCGTTATACATAAACAATAGGGAGTGGTCATTACTACCGTAGGGCTCGAATAGTTTTAATTTAGCATTTGCATTTGGTTCATTGGCAGAGGTAGAAAATCCAAAGTTTCCGTATATTAAATTCCCTTCAAATTCTATGTTATTTGAACCATTGTGAAAATATACGGCTCTTCCTACAGAAATAAATCTATTTCCTACAAGTTTTATATCAGAAGAACCATTAGCGATGAATGCGCTACCGTTTCGAACAGTAATATTTTGAATAACGACGTTTCTGACATTAGATACAATCAAGCCACCCGAATTATACAACTTAGTATTGAAGTTAGCTATCGTGATCTCACCATCCATAGGTTTAAAATAAAAATATTTTTGCCCATCAGATGGGTCCTCATACATAAACTGTGCTCCTGAAAAACCACTCCAAGAAAAACCGGAACGCTCCCAATAGGATTTAAAATACGGAAATTGATGAAGCTCCATTGAGCTAAGCCCATTTTGGGCTTCCATGCGAGATAACAAATAATCACGATAATTATTAATCCCACTATCAGTTAGCCCATTGTCGTAGTTGTTTGGATTTAGCTCTACGTAATTAGTGCTTACCACATTGCTGTCAAAGTCGGTTGTTTGAGCGACTTCGTAGAAACCATACCAGCCCAGTTTTTCAACCGATGGAAGGTTTTTATCTTTATAGATAAGAACAGATTTTTGATTTGCACTTGCGGGAGCAGGGGCTCTATAGATATTACAATCACCTCCGCCAGGACATTGATTCACATTTGGAGTGGCCGGGTCATTATCATGATCATGATAAATATTATTAATTCTAACCCAACCTACTAAGTCCACCGTTTTTTCAAAATTGACACCTTGTCGATTCACACCCATTATTGTGAGATTTCTACTTTCACCACTTCCAATGATACTAATTCTTTCATTGTATGAGCCGTTTTCTACAATTACTAAAGTACATTTATAGTTACCTGGAGAACTAAGCCCCTGGTTAGAAAGGGCTTGGGAAATTGAGGAATAAGGATTTAATTGAGATCCATCGGCATTAACTTCATCGCCTTCAGCTGAAACATAAAAAGTATCCTCAAAGCTTGCACAACCTTTTGGAAGAGTCTCTTCTCTGAATCTATCCCCTATTTTGTATTTGTCGTAGTAAAAGTCAAAGGCTCCCTGTATGACAGGGTCTGTATGACTAAGTCTTGGCTCTAAAGTGCCTGTGTTACAATTAATTAAATCGCACTTCTTATAAGAAGCTAAGGCTTGGGAGAAAGATGTTCCATTATGTGTCACATCATATGGGTTCTCAATATTTAAGTTATAGGATTCGCCAGTCGAGATTTGGTTAGTACCAGAAGCTGTACCTATAAATTTTTTTATTCTAAATGTTTTTTGAGAGTCCACAGAACGAATAATTTTATCCCTTAATCTTGACCTCTCTCTTGTAAAGTTGTTTGCTAAATATTTGGAAAGACCACGGCGGCAGTTTTGATTAACAGCAAGATTTGCCACCTTGGGGTCACAGTTTTTCAACTCCACATTATTTCCATCTACATCAACTGTTTCGGAACTGTTGTTTCCAAAAAAACTGTTAAACCAATAATCTCTTTCTCGCGTCCAACCAACTCCGCCAATTGTAACTAATCTTTGGGACTCTCCTTTTACGACGGTATCGTGTGCAAGCATTGAAAGGACATTTGTTCCATTAAGAACATTAAGTTTTTCTTGAGTTTTGTTTTTAAGAATCAAAAACTTTGAAACGACCTCAGGAAGCGTCAAAGTATTTAAATTTATTGCTACATCATCTAACCGACAGGAGAAAACAACCAACTTTCCCTCGCAAAAAGATTTTAGAGAATTTGTATTGATTAGAGAGCTCTGATCACATGAGCTCTCAAACATATCTATTCTTGAAGAAAACAACTCATTATCAGCAGAGGCTCTAAACGGGGCAGCTGGAGTTCCGATTGCTGTAGAATTATTATCATCATGAAGACGACATTCTGAGACCCCATTTGCATTATTATCGATATGTAAGGAGATATCATCCTTCGAACCAGCGGCTTTAATTTTTAAAGCTACTATAATGGTCGTGACTTTTCTATTCGCATTGATTGTCTCTGCAAGAGCATAGCCTTCGGCCACTGCATCATTGAAATCGGCATCCGCATCAGCCGCCCCATCCAGCCCATTCTCAGCATCACCATTAGGTCTATCCTCAAAACCAAGCTGAAATGAACCAATCTCCATACCTGAATGAACAGGAAGGCTTAATAAAATCAATAGGAAGAAAACTAATTTTCTACTTAATAAAATATTCATTTAACAACCTTTGAAAAAACTAGTTGAGAGCCTTGATAACCCTTGGCAAAAATATCTCTGTCGTCGCCAGGGAAATTGAAAGAAACATTTTTAACCGACTTCAAATCTTTTTGATTGAGTACAATTGTATTTTTTGAACCTGAAGTTATTACCAACTTATCGATGTTTGAGGAGTTCTTAACGAGATCACTCACATTGATATTCTTCCTGTATGTCAAATTTAGGAGTCCAGAACTTTTTTTAACTTGTGACTTTTCATCTATTGATGCGTTTGTGTTATTAGGTGACCTGCTTGATGAGATACAACTACTGTATATCATCAACACAAATACAAAGCATGATAACTTTTTTAAATATTCAATCATATCTGCCCGTTCCTTAAAAAGGTTGTTTGGATTGCCAAATGGAACATTCAGTTCTGAACCATTCATTTTTCGATTATGTTAAATTCAACTAACTCCGAAGTGTAAGAGATTGATATCGTTGGTTTTCATTCAAGTAACCCTCCTTGAGAGTGATTAGGCTAAATACTGTCTGTTAAGTTGTTAATTACTGGTGTGCGCTTGCGATAGAGAGTGCTCTTTAGGTAATTAATGAAATAAATTTTTTTTAATATGAGAACTTTTGGAGGCAATTCATGAAGTAAATAAAACTGCCCCTAATAGGTTTTATAAATAATTAAAAATTAACTATTTATTATTTACATTTCTTTAAGTTAGGATAAGGATTTGTATGATTTTAGGATTTGATAAAATCGAAAACATAATTTAAATTACGAAGCTTACGCAAGAATTAATTATTACTACTTTCCTCTAACTAACGTGCAATACTCTTGATAAAGACCTAAAATATTCTTATACGAGTTATCAACAAAAGATATTTTTTTTATCTTTCCATTCTTTCTAGCAGCTTCAATTGAAGCATCGCCTACTGATACGAGCCCCAAAAAGTTTTTTGTACAAGCGCGACCTGTTTTTTTCACGCCACCTTTTGCGTGATCCGTTGTTACATTGCCTTTTGTAGAAACATATATACCTGACATATGAGGAGTAGCGGCACATCCCCCTAAAACCAACATTACAATAAATAAATTCATCGCTTTCATTTTCTTCTCCCATTCTTCATTCACCGCAAGATACGGACTAATCTTAGAAAAATATTAGTGAAGAGGAATTTCGTTAAATGAACTAAATTTATTTTTTATCTGAAAGTAAACATCAGTTATTGGATAACATTCATTCATCTTAGAAAGTAAATGATTTTTATTTTCAAAAGAAATTATTTCAAAAATATCTTTTGAGAAATGCTCTGGATAACATAAACGATCAGGGAAAAAAGTTTTTATTCCACTTAGAATACACTCAAGAGCACTCAGTCCAAAAAAGTCGTGATTACTTGTAACAATTGAATGAGTCGCCATTGAAAGAAGGTTCAAGTAATTTTCGCGAGAATTACAATATCCCCAGTGAATTATTTCATCGCTAAATTCAATCTTCGCCCTCTCAAAAACTTTATTTTCAGTTTGTTTGCCACAAACTATCAGTTGAAACTTTTTACTTTTTTTTAATTCTCTCAAAATATCAAAAAACTCTTTGGGATTTTTATCGTATTCCCAGCGATGATTCCAAATAAATATGGGTAGTCCGTTTTCTTTTTTACTGAATCGATATTCATTAACATCCACATGCAAAGGCCAAACACCTACATCTAAGGAAAATAACCTGTTAAGAAATGCTTTTTTGTCTGGAAGACGATGTATTAATTTTTTTGCCCCCAAAAAGAAAGTCTTTTTATTAAATTCAGAATTAAAATAGATACGATCACTCACTAGTGCACTTTGAATCTGAATAAATTGATAATGCTCATACCTTTCAGTCTCTTTATCTGGATCCATTGATGAAACAGGGTAAGAAAATTGGTTTTCATGAAAGTACAAGTAAATTGGCACATCCCTTTGGTCTTTATTTAGAAATCCTTTAAATGAATTAACATTAGTCATCGAGGTGCAAATAAATAAATCATATGATTCAGCTGGATACGAATTGATCAGCTCTGCAAAGTACCCACCTGAGCCTTGCATTCTCCATTTCCAATACCTTGGAGGTAAAGTGAAAATATCTATATCGTGCCTGGAGTTCTTTTTTATTTGATTCGCCCAATAAACATGAGATTCCCCTCCGTAGGCTAAAAAAATGGCAACTTTCAATTTTTTCATTTTAGATTATTGATTAATTATATTTGGCCATTGTACATCCTTTGGAATGAATAAAACAAAAAACTATATCTCCAAAGATGGACTAGAAAGGTTAATCTCGGAGAGAAATGAACTTCAAAAATTTGAGCGCCCCGAGGTAGTTAAGACTGTCTCATGGGCAGCAAGTCTTGGAGATCGATCAGAAAATGCTGATTATCAATATGGAAAAAAAAGACTTCGTGAAATAGATAGACGCCTACGATTTTTAAATTCTCGAATTAACACAGCTGAAGTGGTGGAATTTAAAAACAAGCAGACTAAAACAGTTCAGTTTGGTGCTATTGTGACAATTGAAAATACTGAGGCTGAAAAAAGAGTTGTCCAAATTCTTGGTGAAGACGAAATAAATAATAGTGCCGGAGCAATCTCCTGGAAATCACCTCTGGCTAGGTCATTACTAGGAAAGCTAGAGGGTGATGTGATTACTGTTCGCACCCCAAGTGGAGAAATAGAATACAGAATAACTCAGGTTATATATTAATACATTTTGTATGCATAAAAATAGCACATAAACTTACAATATATATTAGTCATTATATTTGCACATCACAATTATAAAACTTTCTATTATTTCATTAAATAACATAATCTAACACCTCATCTAATAAGTAACTTTTTTAGCAATAATATTTGTATTAAATCTTTAAAGTACTTAAAATATTTATATGTTGTTTAACAAAATTAACCATCGCCTTGAAAAGGAGAAAAAGCCGGATAAAGAGAGGATCACTCTTTATCTTTCGAGGGATGTTTATGAGGATTTTCAAAAGAAGATTCCAAAGAGAAAAAACAAAGACGGTAAGATGGTGCCTGCATATTCTCCATCAAAAATTATCGAAATGATGATGAAGGAGTATATTGACTCCTCCAAATAACCTGCAGATTTCATATAAGTACTCCCTTTGAATAAAGGGAGAAACTTGAAATCAAAAAAAGGCCTGAATCTCTTCAGGCCTCTTTTTTAAAAACAAGTTTTTATGATTTTTTATCTAAGAAAAGATATATTAATCTCGGTATAAAACATTGAGTCTAATTTCACCCTCAACAAGCTCAAGGTCCGCTATTGTTTTAATTTTTCTCTCTCCAGTTTTTAGTCTTTCCTGGTAAACAATTAAATCAAAAGCCTCGCTGATGGCGTACTTTGCATCACTATAACTCGCTTCTGGATGTGTAAGAATTTTATCCTCAAGCCTTTTTAGTGCATCAAAAACATTGCTTCCTTTTACGTGAGCAATTCCATCGTGCCCATCTCTGAGTAGCTCCACATATTGAAATGCTTCTTTACCAAAAAGTTCCGAAATCACAACATAGTCTCCTCTCATTGTGCCAGCAGCTTCAACAAGATCTGGTAACTCTGAGCGATTTCCAGTTGAACAAACAAGATTAGAAGCTAAAGGATTATCTGTCGGCATCATTGGGCTTTGCTCAATTGTTACAACTCGATAATTTTTTGGTATTTCATCCATCAAAGCCTCAACCAAAGTATAAGCACCCGCACCAACTCCACCTGACACAAGAATGCTTTTACTTTCCTCTTTCAATGCTTTACTTAAAATTTCAACTCCTTCATTTCGAACAGCACCCCATTTTTCCAGTAGTGCCAAATTAACTTCTTCTTTCCTATTAATTTTTATCAAGTTGAAGCAAAAGCCTTTTCGAGAAACTTTGGGTGTTGAAGCACTCACGGCTATTTTTCCAAGATTAAATCTCACGTTTGTCGTATCCTCTGTAATTTTCACTCCAGCAAGATCGCTCATCGCCATAACCATTTCAGAAACCTCTCCAGTTTCCCCCTCGAACCGATGTATTTGTCCTTTCGCCTCGTAGTAAATTTCTTCCTTGGAGTTAACGATTACTTCACAACAGTCGTCGTTTACTAATTGACTATATAACTCTCCAAATGATTTTTTTAATGTATCTAGCTTCATAACTACCTCCTAAAACCACACTACATAAAAATTAAACCCAAGGGTACTAGGGAGCTCCCTAGGTAATTTGATAAACAACTGTAATTATACGTTAATTATTTTATTTTTGATGAGAAACCCCATTGCCTCTGTTCGATTGCTGGTCTCTGTCTTTCTTATTACCGAGCTAAGATGAAACTCAACGGTCTTAATTGATATCTCCAATGCAGAGGAAATCTCATTATTAGTGAACCCTCTTGCAACAAACTCAGAAATTTCTATCTCTCTTTTCGTAAGGTTAACTAAGTTAAGGCTATTAGATTCCTCTCTAAGTTGAAAATATTCGTTGAAAAAAGACTGAAAGAATTTTTTGATTTTAATTCTTTCATTGAAAGATAATTCCCTTCTTTCTAAGAGTTTTAATTTCTCAAATACCAGGCTTTTGCCATAGGAGCTTTTGTCATTCATTTTTAATATTTATTTGGAAAAACATGCTGATTTATTAAACTTATCCCACTCCTCAGAAATTAGCCGATTAGTTTCAGCTTTCGTCGTAAGTCCCTCACGTGCCCAGGATGAAACGATCTTTCTAGAAGCCTCTATTTCCATTTTTCTTTTTTGAACATCCCTATCAACTTGTCCAACGGATGCTCCTCGCAGCTCTTCAACCTTTCTCTCAGCGGCTTTAAATCCCTCTGTTGCTTGTTTTTTGCAGTATTCTTCGTTATTAGTGGCCTCTAAAAAATATTTTCTTAATTCCTCACACTCCTCATTAACATCCTTGAACAAATTTATCAGGACACCAATTATAGGTATCTTACTAGGATCTTTATAGGGACACCTTAGCTTTGATATATCCTTTGATGACCTAGGACCTTGAAGAAAAATCATATTGTTAGGAGCCCTCCCTCCTGGGGGTGTGTTAATGTTGCCTCTTTTGAGCTTACTATAACTTTTTTGGCTTATTACAGGGCCAGGCAAACTTCCATCAGGACCTTCAACTGAAAAT
This sequence comes from Bacteriovoracaceae bacterium UBA1511, assembly GCA_002323535.1. Classification (GTDB taxonomy): domain Bacteria; phylum Bdellovibrionota; class Bacteriovoracia; order Bacteriovoracales; family Bacteriovoracaceae; genus UBA1511. The sequence goes on along the minus strand of DCQT01000004.1, from coordinate 16,267 downwards.
TTCTCATTCCAGTAAACAATTAAATCAACTTCCTTGCCACGAGCATCGACATAAGGTGGTTTTGAAAATTTTGTTTTTTGTCTGAGGGGACTATTTCTTAAGCAATCAATAAATTCTCCTCTTGCCTCATTATACTCACTCATTTCTTCTTTTAAGAAATCATCGCGAATAGCTTCATACTTATCTTCCTGTTGTTCCCTGAAGTTTTCAATTTCTTTTTTCGCCATTGCACTAAAGTTGGCAATTATTTTGCTTTTAGCATCCTCTAGTTTTTGCTGATCCCTCGTCCTTATCAATAAAAAGTCACATATCTGTTGCCGAAGTTGCTCTGGAAAAAGTAGATTGTATAAAACCTTTTCCCCATCAATCATTAACTTATCAAATGTTGATTTACTAAATACTCCACTCTCACACGCACCTTTAAGAGCGAGCTCTTTTAAGTAGTCTCTCATTTCTTCTTCACTTAATTTCATCCGAAGCTCAGTAACTTGATTATATGAGCGAATAAGTTGATCATACCTCTCCTCAACAACCTTTTGTCTTTCTTTCAGGCTCCAAAGTTTATCTAAATTATCAAAGTAAACGTTGGCTTTTATTTGATCCCAATCTGTCATTAATAATTTTGTTAACTCTCCTAGTCCAGATATGGCACCGTTGATAACAGCCCCTCCAAGAACCGCTCCTGCAGTTGTCGCAAATCCAGCTAGAAATAAATTTTTAGGTTTTAGCGCTTCCTCCACAGCATCAACTCCACGATCTAAAGCGGGAGAAATATCTTCTTCAATGACGGTCTCAAATCTTTTAAGTGATGCCTCAATTTGCGTCGCTGTGTTTGAACCACCAGCACCACCACTGGATGGGACAGATGATGGTAAAGAAGGTGGCAATCCCCCGCCTCCCTGTGAAAAACAAACGTTTATACTAAAAAGTAACAGAATTAAAGTTCCCGTAACTTTCATTATAACCTTCTAGAAACTAGTTCAAACATCGGTGCACAACTTTTCCATTCTGCAATTTTTTGAGTGGACATACAGTTAAGGTTAAAAAAGTCTCCATTTTTTGCGCGAATATAACCTTGAAAAAATTTATGTTTTTTATCAGGACTTATAACTTCAGCAACAACAATATCCTTTTTACTAAGGAACTCTTTTTTCCAGTGGAATTTTTTATTTGAAAACTCAGAAATGGCCGTAATTCTTAACTCTTTCAAGTTTTTAAATTTCACACGTTTCATCTTTGCCATTAAAAAGTTACTTTTATCTTTACCATTTAATCTAGACCAAACAGCGGGCTCATAATTAATATCGTCTATAACTTTACGAAGCTTCCATTCGCTAGATGGGCATATTGGTTTGCTTGTTAAACCACTTAAACAACTTGAAGCGTTACAATCTAATGAAGTAAAAAATACGCATACTACAGAAAGGATAATAAATCTCATCCCCACATTAAAGCATGCGAACATAAATTAGTCTTATGATGGAAAAAAAGACTATTTGATGAGAGTGTTTTCAAAAATAAATGGAAGTCTTTGACTCCAATTAAGTTCATTATGCCCATGATAGGGAAATTTTTTCCATTTAATAGTGAGTTTTTGAATGATCGACTCTGAAATAAATCTCTCAAACGATTCCCCGTAGTTAGCATCCTGTCCAAACCCACCAAAGTCAAAATAAAATAAATTTTCCCTGGGCGGAAGCTTTCTTTGCTGCTTAATAAAGTTAAAAACATAGTTATCGTAAGCAAAAGCAGGGAAAGACAAACTGATTGATTTTGAAAAGACTTCTGGATGGGAAAATGAAGTCGTGAAAGCAAACAAGGCCCCCAAAGAGCTGCCAGCAATAATATTGCCATCACATTTTTCTTTATTTAAAAATTCTTCACAAAGACTATTTATAAAATCATTTGCGATTTCCTGTGAAAAGTCTTTTCCTTTTTTAAAGTAATGATACTCCTCGGTTCGATACCTACCCCCATTATCTATCGAGACTAATATTTTATCTTCAATTTTTAAGCCCTCTGCAACTTCATCTGCTCTCCACTCGTATCCGAACGCCGAACGATTTGAATCAAAAACATTTTGCCCATCAAGAAACAGTATAAATGATGAATCATTAGAATCTTGCTTGAACCCACTAGGGATGTATACATCTACACGTCTATATTTATTTATGCTTTTAAAAAAATAATAAAAATAGACTTTCTCACCTATTGCTTTTTTTTCATCACACCAAGAAACAATATTAATTACCTGAAGTTTTTTACGTTTACTTAGCTCAATATTATTTAATGGCCTTGAGTTTTTGTCACAAGCTTCTGAATCCCAACTACCTTTTGTCACTTTCACCTTTGATTGTCTAATTGCTTCATGTAAAGGGAGTTTAATTGAAAAATTATCCAAATCTCCAAGCTTAAAGCAGTCAGGCTTCCAATCACAGAAATCGCCAGTTAAATAATAAGATTCTCCCCGTGCTCCAGCAGGAACGTTTATTACAAGTTCTTGATCGTAGGAAAACAGGTTAAATGATAAAAAGAATAAAAAAGTAAATTTAAAAAGCATTCAAATATTAAAGATTGAACATTACCCTTTCGTCAATTGATCATATATTGACTCGCAAGAGGATAAAACGTAATCACACTCATCTTTTGTATTTTTTGTCCAAGGAAAGACCACTTTCTTACGCAGTTTTCGATCAAACCATAGACCACCACTTGGTATTGCGTCCTTTGTCGAAACTAACCAATTAATACAATCTGCCCCCTCATTTGGAAGCCGGAGTCTTTTTTTTGTAAATTTAAAAAAACCAGGTATTGCGGTACGGACCCCTGGTGTATCCACCCAGCCAGGGTGCATTACCGCCTGGAAAACATCAAACTTCCTTGCAAGCATTTTGTTTAATATTACTTGAGCCCTTTTGGCGTTCGCATAGGTCGCGACTTTGTCATATGGAGTTTTTTTTCCATAAATAAATTGTTTATCAAATTTTGTTAAATACATTCCACCCGAAGCAGTCCAGATAACCCGTGCTCCTTTTTCAAGCTTATTTTGATCATGTAAAAGGCGAAACATTAAGTAATGACCTATAACCTGAGAAGCGAATTGAGACTCGATACCAAATTCATTTAAACCTAAAGATTCCGGCATTCCCCCAGCGTTTAATATTAAATAATCAACCTTACCTTCAAAATTGTCACAGAACTTCTTTACACTTTTAAAACAGCTCATATCTAAAGATGTGAACTTTATTTTTTCAGAATTGTTTTGAGAATTTGCACTTCGTGAACTGACATAAACCTTTGTCCCAGCTTTTTTAAAAAAATCGACAACTTCAAGTCCAATTCCAGAGGTCCCTCCTGTCACGATTCCAACTTTATTTTTTAATTCAGAAGTATCAAGTGGAGTGAAGGCTTTCTGATGCCTAAGGTAACCAGAACGATCAAATGAGAAGTATATCGAATAATCCAACAATTTTCCACATGTATTTCCAAGCACTTAGACCACCTATTTTTTTCACTTTTTTTTTATACCTTATCATTCAGCCAGTATTTTAGTAATCAACAATTCTTGACTAAATTTTATATTAAGAGAACTAACTATGAATAAAACAATCATTTTTATGGCCATTATTTCACTATTTGCTTTTAACAGCCTCGCTTTAGAAACAGATCAATACATGACTTGGGGCATAGAACTAAATGACTCCGGTGATTACATTAACAAATATCTAAACGAAAAAATTAGTAATGCAGTAAAAGAAATTGATAGTGATTTAACCTGTGAAAAGGCTGCCATCAAAGCGATGGATTGGAATGGCAGAACGACTGACATGCTTAGCATGATAGAAAGTGACATGTATCATAGTGAAGATGTCGATCGTTACCCACCACTAAAAAAGTCCGCAAAAGGTGTCATAAAAGAAAGTATTTACAGAGACGTTGGTATTTTCAAACTAAAGGTTTTTGGCGTTAACTTAATGATGAACAATGTTTATTTTGGTGTTGATAAACTAGGACATTTTATCACAGTGGGAAGAGATTACTTCAAAACTTACAGTAAATATCGTCGTCGTGGGAAATCTATTAAGTACTCACAAATCAAGGCGATCAAAAGAGGGATTTTTTCTGAAAGAACTTATTATGGTTATTTAGTTTCTGGTGTATTTTCTTATGCTGACCTTGAAGCTAACTTCCAAGGGCTAGAGTTCATGCGAACAATGTGTGAAGGGAAAAAGCCGCTTCTTGTTAAAAATGATAAAGAGGAATGGTCACTTTCTAGAACGATTGACATCTCTAAGTACGTCAATCCAAAATGGGACGAAAGTTTCTATACTTCAACATACAGAAAAAAGAGATTTAAACAAATCAAACCCTACTTAGCGGAATATTGTGAAAAAAGAAGTCTTCCGTCCGTTGTTGATCGATTTAACTCTTACTTTCTAAGAGACAAGGACAGTGTTAGTTCTCTATATTTAGACAAACTAGTGTCTAAGAGGAAGCTCAAAGCCCCCGCTTTTCAAAACCTAAGTTTTGTTTGTGCTACGATTGGTCTTGGGTATTAATTTTTTAGTAAAAGGTCATAAGCAACAAATCTTTTATTGATCTCAGAGACGTACCGAACGGGTTCTAGAAGTCGCATATCTATCATTATGAGTTCAACATTCCTAAACCACTTATTAGGATCTAAACCCTTTTTATCTGCTAGCTTCATTGCCTTTAAGACTCGACTTGGGCCTGAATTATAAGCAGCCAACGCGAAACGCACCCTATCCTTTTCTCTCATTTTTTTTATTGGGTCAAAGAAAGATTTTTTAATCCAATTAAGATATTTAACACCCGCATGAATATTTCTCTCAAGATTATTTTGCCCACTAATTGGATAAATTTTTATATATGGTTCTCTTGCAGTAGACTCTTTTACTTGAAACACACCAACGGCATTTGCCTTGCTTACCAGAGACTGATTAAATCTTGATTCCTGAAAAGATAATGAAGCCAATAAAACCCAGTCTAAGTTGTACATCGCCCCATATTTTTTCAACAAAGAATCAAAGGGAGAAATCTTTTGATTTTTAAATTGATCATTCTTAAATCTAATTGTTGTATAAGACTTCTTATACTTTAAATCTAAAAAATTACCTAGAAAAGACCCTACTGATACAGAGGGGATAAACTCATTAATTTTGGTAAGTAATTTTGTATTTTCTTTACGCACAACCCAAGAGCTAGGAAGTAGTTTATCTTTTTGAACAGCATGGATTTTTAGATTTGAATACTGATCTGAAAAATACTTACCAATATAGTAATCAACAACCACGGCATTAAATTGTCCAATCGAAGTTAATTCTAGTAGATCTTGTTCACTGAAACCATCCGATAACACTTCAAGCTTATTTGGTTCAAGTGAAAGACTCTTAACCAAAGAGTATTTTAAGTGTGTATTAGCATAAAACTCATCATTTTCTTTATATTGATCATTAATAACGAGAACTTTTTTTATTTCCCTGAGTCTTCTAGAAAAAGATATTTCGGGGACAATGTTTTCATAATTAGATAAGTCTGCCGCTATTAAGTCACCACGACCCTCGAGCAATAATGGTACCAGCTGTTCCTTTGGGGCAGGAATCATCTCAAATTGAATAAGAGGAGGTTTTAATTTAAGTTCTGAGTTTAGGTTTTGGATAAATTTTTTTACGAGTTCATACTGAACTCCTGTAGGTTTACCGTTATGAAGAAAATAGTTTACTGAATTATTTGTTGTAAGAACTCTTATGTAACGATCTTCAATAACTTTATCTAATCCACCTGAGTCAGGGTAATACAAATGCCCTGATAAACTAGAGGAAACCTGTCCATAAGAAGGAGAAGTGAGACACAAAAATATGAGAAGTATTAAACTATTCAGCACTACTTAGTTTCGGATACTTTGTTTATTTTTTACAGCCGAATTCAGTCTTTAATGAGCTAAATAAAAGTTGTTTTCTATTTGAATCGAAATTTAAATTATTTAGATTGTTACAACCAAGCCCACCTTCTTTGTCGAGCATTACGTTTGATTCACCTTGTTCAATCCGAATCTGATTATGCTTAATTCTTACTAATTTCAAATCATCAACAAAAAAACCTTCGAACTCTCTTGGTAAAACATAGCCCCAAAACGGTACTTCAAACTCTTCTAGATATTCCTCGTGATTAATAAAGCAGTTTCCCTTGTTTTTAGATATAAATGGGCAATTCCTATGGTTTTTATCATTAAGAATCATTACATACCCAACAAACTCACCTCTATCTTTGCCAAATTTATCAGCAACAGATTTATAAAACGATGTGGAAACAACTGGATCAAAATAAGATAATATCTCCGACATCTCTGATGAGCTCGTGTAATTAATACCACCACTGTCCTGCCTATTTAAAACTAGTCTTATTTCCTCAGGGAGCATTTTCACTTTAAAGATACTACCCATCAGCTCTCTTACTGTTGGCATGGAACATCCATATACATCAACATGACAATATGTAATCTTCCAAATAAGTTTTTTTTCTCTCCACCAATTAATTTGTTTATCAATTAAAGGAAGGAGCTCTGTCAGGCTTTTTTCTGGATAAATACTTTTTAATGTTCTCAGAAGCCTACTTGTTACAATTGAATCACTCTTTGGAGTAGTCATCATATCGAGCATTTGAGCGAAGGTGGTAAGGTTAGTGGCTTGCCCTCTATAAAAGTAATCAGATTGATTGATTCTACTCGGCCATTGGAGATAGAAGTCATTTTTTTCCCAGGAATAATTAGGGCCCAATTCTTGAGAAAAAGAATAATTACTTGAAAATATGAATAGCAAAATTACGAATATTTTCATCTATTTAGATCTACCTTCAACCAAAAAATGTGGCCAAGCCAATTGTAAAAATTCCCCTAAAGTTAGAGCAGTGAGTAAATAAAAAGCACACCAACAATCACAAGCACCTGAAAACACATCACTATTTTGGCCTTGATTATGAAACGTAAGCGGTTAGGCACTTTTAAAAACTTGAAGCTATATGTGAGGAGTATCCAAGAGATGAAAAAATTAATTGTTGGAACAGCGCTACTTTCTTTAACCGCAGGTATTGGGGCTTATGCTAAGGACAAACTCTTAACAGCAGAAGACCACATGGATCGTCTTACAAAAAGCATGACGGAGCAAAATCAAGAGTTAATTGCAGAGTTAATTTCTGATACTTCAATTCATTCTTTGTCAGCAGAGCTTAGTTCAAAAGTTAATTGGACTGATGCTGATACTGAAAAATTAAAACAAAACCTATCCAAGAGAAAAGGAGCTCTCGTTGCCGCGATATTCGGCAATCAACTTGGAATAGGCTCGCCCTCTTCGATTGTATGGGACGAAGTGCAAAAGATTAAACCAGAAGCGAAAAAACTATCTGCAGAATCAAAAGCAACTATTGAAAATAAAATTCTGCCTGCTGTGGATAAGGCTGCCTCAAAAACTATTTTTTCGGAATCTTCGGTTACAGGAACCTTAGGAGTAAGAAACGGATCCTCCGTTGTTGATGTCGGCGCTAAATTTTGTTTTAAGCCAATTGCAATCTCTCAAAGTACTTCGCTCGAAAAAAGCTGCATAAAAACTCAATTAGGTTCAATTACAGGAGTAAGCTTAGTTGACGGTAAGCTTGATTTTAAAAATAGCTCTTTTGCCGAGAAAATGAAAGAGTTAGGTCTTGGAATTCATGTTTCGGCTTTAAACATTCAACATAACTTTAACAGTAATCACTTCACAATGGAGTTTTTAAGACCAGGTCTTGAATACAAACCTCTTACAGGTTTAACTCTCAGAATGGAAACTCCTTTTGGGTTAGACTCAGATGGTCTTTACACTGGAGTAGATCTTAAAGCTGGGTATCAACATCCTTTTAAAATAGGGTCTAAAAGAGGTTGTGCAAGTCTTGACTTGGGTACAAGTTTTGGAGTCGATGGCAACATTCAACTTTTTGGTGCTGCAGAGGCCATGGTTGATTTAACAGGCAATGGAGTTAACCTGGGCGTAATGAGCCACTATTTAATGAACACAGAAGATGGAAACTCAAGAGGTAACCAGACACTAAACGGTGGCCAATTTTACGGTCCTGGATACTTTGTTGGGTTAGGCTTAAGAATAACAAGATAAACTTTAGTCACCAAAGTGGTGATTAAATTAGACAAGAGATCGTTGTCCCCTTACGGTCTCTTGTCTTCTTTTTTTTATTAGTATATCAACGGCGAATTAAATTTATCTAAGGTGCCGAGTTGATTCAAAAATTGATCTCTTATTTATTTATTTTCATTTATTCATTCACAACATACGCTGACATTAATTTTGAAATAGTAGGTGCATGTCAAAAAGAAGCTATTTACAAAGAAACTTCTACATATACCTCTACGACTTCAGTGGGACATCTAACTATTGATACGTTAGAGCAACAAAATATTCCCTTCATTGGCTCAGCAGAGGGAATTAAAACGATCTTTTCAATTCCTTCTAAAGAGAATGAACTTCTTATAATTTCTGACACTGAGTTATTGGCCTATGGCTGGTGCTATAAAGTCAATGGTTTAGCTCCAGAGGTTTATCCTCATAAGGTTGAAGTTTTGGATGGAGATCACATAGAATGGTATTTCGCTTTTTCAAGGTATTTGGACGGGGAGTGGGTATCACAATGCAAACCAAGTTATTTAGAGCCAAGACAGGAGTTTTGCTCCAAGTAGTACTTTTTCTTTTTTTAGGTACTAACTCTTACTCATTTTCCGATCAGGTTTTTCAAACAATAAACACTCACTTTAAAAGTATTGGGCTAAACAGAAACTTCTCTCAAGAAACAATAAAAACTTTTCAGAACAGATCTAAGTTTCTAAATGGATATAAATCAACAACCTTTAAAATTCCTTTACCCTATTTTTACTTTCAGGCAGAGAAGCCTACCTATGAAACAATTCTCTGGGTTGGTGGAATACACCCGGATGAGCTCGCCGCCTTAAATGCATCTCTGGCCTTGGGTAATAGACTGATCAAGAGCCCCAAGTCATATAAATTCAATAAAAACATTATTTTCATTCCTCTGGTGAATATTGATGGCTTTTTAAAAGGTGTAAAAGATAGAAATTATGCATATAGAGAAAATGCTATTGAACAAGACGTAAACAGATCTTTTTACGCCTACGATGAATTAAGTAATTACAAATCAAACAATGAAGCAGAATTTATTTTAGCCTTGATCAAAAAATATCAACCAAAATATTGGGTGATTCCACATAGCTCTATTCACATACTAGACTTCGACGGACTTTATGATTCATTAGCTATTTCTTGGTTAAACGATATTTATGAAGCAACCAAAGAAAATGGCGGTGAGGAAATACCAATAAAAAGATACAGAAACTTTGCTCCTCCGAACTCAAAAAAAAATTGGTCCATCGGCAAACTTGCCTCACACTTAGGAGATATTCGGTCGTTAACATATGAGTTTCCAGGCCCGGGCGATTACCCATCACCAGATAATCCTGATCGAAATAGAATTATCATTCTTAGAAAACACCTTGGAAGGTTTGAAAATAATGCCTGGCTAGCAGAACAGTACTTCCATGATTACCTCCCTTCACTTTTAACAAGCTTATTTATTTCTTATAATCAATAATTTTTGACAGCCCTCTTCTTAACATGACATCGTTTTCATGTTTTTAATTTGGAGAAACTATGCTCAAAAAGATTTTACCTGCTCTTTTCTTAATGCTATCCCTGGATGCTTTTTCAAAGACAGTTTTAATACCTAGACCTTTTTTAAATCCAGAAGTGACCATGTTACAGCAAGATGGGGAAAACATTCCCCTCGTTTTATTACCTTCTAATCCTTACTATGGTGCAAGAACTCTAGATAAATCCGTCAAGGTAGTTCTTGATCAACAATATACAAAAGAAAAAGCACTTGCCTTTAAGCTCGGTGGAACAAACAGAGGGCCTTGGAATAGGTTCATAAACGTCGCATTTGTAACCAAAAATGGAGAAAAAATAAACTTCCCTATTTTTAAATCAGATATTATCGGTAAAGGACTAACTAATTCGAAAGCAGAGGCATGGGTAAAACTAAATAAAATATGTGAAGCTTACTACTGTGATTTTAAAGAAGGAATCAATTTATATTTTTACCTCGATGATAATCTTATAAGAGAAACAAAACCTGTTTATGAGTGGGATCATATCATAGGTGTGTATTACACGCTTAAAGTGCTCTAAGCTTCTAAGTTTATTTTGATCCTTTCCCGAAAAGAGAGGGTGAATAAGTTATTTATAATAATATTTTCTTTAATTCAAAGTACTGCATTTGCAACGGAGAGATTCGTATCTACGGCAACTCCACTTTATGAAACAAGTAAGCTTCAAAGAAAAAAAGTCCAGATCATTAGTGGGTCAAAAATACAAGTTCTCCAAGCTCTATCGAGTAAATCAAAAGTTAAAATAATTTCAGAGCCGTACCTATCTGGGCGCAGAAACCGAACCGGTACGACAGGCTGGATTAGTCATTCACACTACACTACTAGAACAAGAAGACTTGTGAGTAAGGATGAACTTTTTGATACAGTCAAACAAACAAGCAGAGCTTTGCCCGAGGTAAGTGAACCAAGGATAAAATCTCCATGTACCTCCTGTGAGACTCACGATCAACCTGCGCCAACTAATTTCAAGTTTCAACCAGGTTGCGAAGCTTTGAAAAGAATTGAAACTTTTCCATCACAAGCAAGTGAACAAAAACTTCAACAATGCACGAACTCACTCATTGCCCTTGCAAAAAAATACTCAATGGCTTCCGGATATTTTAAGGGTGTCGGTGGAAAAAAATTCCAAAAAGTAAATCGATATAAGTTTTTCTCCACTTTGACTAAAAAACTAAACCCATTAGAGAAAAACTTTATTGGGCATATCCTAACTTTGTCAGGTGAAGCTTACGGCCTGGCCTCCATGAGTAGGCTCACATCACCAAGAAGTCCACCTCACCTACAAGAAATGGCGGCAATCAGTATGGTTATTGAAAATAGGAAGAGAAACACGATTGAGCAAGCTGTAGAGAGGAAAGAGAAACTGCGTGACTACAAATCAAAGTATAAATTAAGTAGCAACGTACCGGACTCCCAAGTATACGGTAAAATTGATAGTGAAATTGCTAAACTTAGACGACAAAAAGAGGACCTTGAAAAAGAATCAACGCGTCTTCCCACAAAAGCTGCTGTTGCTGAATCTGCAAGAAAAATAAAAACACTGAGGAACAAAATTAATGCCTTAAACAAAGATAAGTCTTGGCTAAAACTTCATCAAAACAAAAAATCTAATATCACTGCACTTGATATTGCACTCGACGGAAATGGTGTGCAATTTTCTATGTATTCAAAAGTTACACCTCCATCAACTGACACCCCAAACTACCCTCACTGGTTTAAGGCAATTTCACCTGATTTCAATAAGGCAAGAAAAACGGCAATTAAAGGTTACGTGAAATTTTTAAAATCAAAGTCATCGCTACCGAAAAATGTTATGAATTACTACTCAACTGTAATGAGAACACCTCCCACTTGGGCTACATCTGGAAAGTTAAAAAATAAAACGATTCGATTTGGAGGTCTAAAACTTAGTTCTGACCCTAGCTACAAAGGGACTACTTACCAATGCGGAGTAAAAAGAAGTAGTGGAAAAACTCATAAGAAGTTAGGACATTGTTTTTACTCAGGTGCTTGGAATTATACTGGCCATGGATTTGGAGGAAGTTGATGCGGAAATTAATATTTCTATTTTTTATCATAAGTAAATCATTCTCTGGAGACCTGTCCTTTTTCGTGGAGACATCTGATAATCTAAATCAAATCATAGAGAAAAATTCAAGTGAGTCCATCCCAATTCAAATGGTTAGTCCTGAAGAGCCAAAGATTATAAAAGTTCAAACTAATGGCAATTTTAAATTAATTTATTTTTATGCAGGAAGCGCAGGTACCTACCGCTTAGTTCGACATGAGAAAGTGGCCGTGTTTGATATGAAAAAAAATAAGTTCCTTGAAAAAACATATATCACCAAACTAGATGGTCTAGATAAAGAAGCACAACCAACTTTTAATATTAAAAACGGGAAGATTATTTATCATCTACCTAAATAGAGGATTCTATGAAAGACAACAAAGCTCAAAAAATTAGAGACATCCAACACTTCGGCGAAGAAGGCGGAGTTGTTCCCGTAATTGATCACGCGGCGACTAGTACGTTTTTAAACCCAAATGACATGCAAAAAGTATTCGAGGGAGAAATTCAGGGGTGTTACCTTTATTCTCGCCACACAAACCCAAGCGTAATGATGTTTTCAAAAAAATTGGCAGCGATGGAAGGAAGTGAGTCGGCTCTAGGGCTCGCCTCAGGAATGTCCGCTATCACATGTGCAGTATTACAAGTAATGAAAGAGGGAGGCCATATGATTGCCTCAGATACAATTTATGGCGGAACCTGGGCACTATTTAAAAATATCCTCCCCAAATTTGGTATCGAAATTACATTTGTTGACCCAAGTAAACCTGAGGAATTTAAAAATGCTATAAAAGACAACACGAGACTCATCTACACTGAAACAATGTCTAACCCGCTTTTAAGTGTGAGTGATATTAAGGCACTCTCAGAGATGTCAAGGTCGTATAATTTAAAGCTAATTGTAGATAATACTTTTACACCATTAATTGTTTCTCCAATCGAGCTCGGAGCAGATGCAGTCGTTTATTCCTGCACGAAATATATCTCAGGACAAAGTGATTTGATTGCTGGCGCTATATGCTCTTCAGAAGAATTTATCGGCGAACTTATTGATGTAAATCATGGAATGGCGATGCTATCTGGCCCAGTCATGGACCCAAAAGTCGCCTATGAGCTCTACTCTAGGCTCGACACACTACCGATCAGAATGAAAGCTCATTCAAGTGCAGCAAAAACTTTAGTAGATCGAATGCGGCAAGAGGATATTCCTGGAATTATTTATCCAGGTATAAATAGCTATAAGCAGTTTGAACTTTTTAATCAAATGAAAAATAAAGTCTACGGTGATGGAGGGATGATTACTCTTGACTGCGAAAGCCTAGAACGTGCAACAAAACTTGCAAGATCCCTGCAAGAAAACAAGTTTGGGCTCTTTGCCGTTTCTTTAGGTTTTTCAAGAACACTACTTAGTTGCCCTTCAGCAAGTACCAGTAGTGAAATTCCGAAAGAAGAACAAGAAAGAATCGGGCTGAGTGACGGACTTCTAAGAATGAGTATTGGTTTTTGTGGGGATGAAGAAATTCTAGCAGACCGTTTCATGAAGTGCTTTAAGGAGCTTTAATGATTCCTAATTACGAGAAAGTTGATAAGTTAATTCTTGAGAAGGACTACGTAAAAGCGACAAGACTTTTAATAAGTATTGTTGATAATCAGTCATTAAGTAATCAAACTGCCATTGAGCATTTTTTCTCTTACCTAATTATTCTTCATGAACAACGTAAAGCTTTACCGTATTTAAAAATTAACAAAGTACCTCCTAAGCCTATCGATATGAACTTTGACATAGGAAGAAGGTTTTATTTTTATTTACAAATATTAAATTTATACGGTGGTAAGAAGTTAATATACCCGTACCTTGAAGGAGTTGAATTAACTAGACCTCTCCAATATAGATTCATGGGTTCCATGTATCATATAAACAACGACTTTGATGAAGCCAAAGAGTTGTACCGCGAAGGTCTTAATTTAGTGATTGAAAGAGATAATTTTTCATATCTTCATCACCCTCAAATGTTTAATAACTTCTTGGCCGGTTGTATCTACACAAAAGATTTCTCAAAATTTTGGGACTCCACGGAAGAGTTTTCAAAAATCAAACAACTAGAAAAAACAACCTACAAACTCCTTGTAGAGCAATATAAAGCACTCGCCTTAGCGATGGATGGTAAGATCGAAAAGTCTAAAAAAACATATAAACAAATCTACAGCAAAGATTTTTCAGATAAAATCCCGGCCAGTTTTAGCTACATTCAAGCACTAACTCAGGGTATTTATAAACTTAAAAATAATGAACATGACTCAGTTGACTTCTTAAAGACATGTGGGCAAAAAATTTACTCTCATATGATCAGAAATGAAATCAGCCCAACAAAATACTTTTCATTTTTTTATTTTTTTAAAGAATTTAGAAATGGAAACTTTGATATTTTAGGAGATAAAAAATACTACCCACTTCCAAAGTTTAAAGTATTAAATAATGAATATGGCCCTGAGGAGTTTGAAGAACTCGGTGATCCATCGGCTCCATACTTTATCAATATTAAAACAGAGGAGTTCTATTTCGGTGAAGGACTTAACATCCGACTGCCTTCAGAGGTTAAATCAATTTATTACTTAACACTTGCTGGTGATACCGGACTAAATGCAGAAGAACTCTCTAGTTTAATCCATGATGATTTAGATTACTCGGGGCTTTTTCTTTTAAATAATCGAATAAAACAAATCACTCATCGAATTAAAAAAAAGTACAATATTCCTTGTGCGAAAGTAAATGGACGAATCACTCTAGAGAAAAGCTACCGTGATAAAATTAAACTTTTAAATACTTCCAGGTTAACTATAAAAAATAACTTCAGCATTAAAGAATTATGTGAGCACTATCAATTCTCAAAGTCAAAAGGCTTAAAAATAGTTCAAAATCTTATTGATAATGGCTTAGTTGTTAAACAAGAAGACTCTTACAAAAAAGTAAATGGCTAACTTTTGCAGCAACTCTTTTTACTTGCCTTCATCGGGCAATAATTAGAAGCACATCTTTTAGTATCTTTGCAATCTGTACAGTTTTTATTTTTGTCTTGGCAACTACTACAGTCCTTTCCAACAGAATTGGTTTTATTGTTTGCTTTTAATTTGCAGTAACCTCCGCTACAGCTTTTTGGTAATTTAGTTACATTTTTTTCACAACAAGGTTTCTTTGCCGCAGAACTGCTATCAAAAACACCCGTTGAGCAACCTTGAAAAATAAAACCAACTAAAACAAATAATGTTAGAAACTTAATCATATTATCTCCGTAATTTACTTATATTTTAACACAAAATTTGAAGTAAGAATTAGATAGGAGAAGATTACAAGATATGTGTAAATAAAATTTATGAAAGAAGTGGTGGAGATAATCGGGATCGAACCGATGACCTCTACGCTGCCAGCGTAGCGCT
>DCQT01000004.1:0-697 GCA_002323535.1 Bacteriovoracaceae bacterium UBA1511 | reverse complement strand
CTCCCAGCTGAGCTATACCCCCACAAAAGGAATTATTAATCTATGAAAAAATGACCTTTTTGGCAAGAAGCGAATTGGAGAGAGTATATATTTCGCCTGTCAGTTAATGGGTTGTTAAGAATTTCAATATCACGAATAGGATGAATAAGTTTACTCTTCACAATATTTGTTAAACATTTCTAGATGTGGGTAATCAGAGAAAATTTTGTTGTTAGACTGCTGATTTTGATTTCTGGTTTCCTCAGCGAGCTCCCTCGCAGCGTCAAGTTCATCTGTCATGGCCTGGATGTCAGCATTGATTTCTGGATTTGACTCAGCAAGGTTGTCTTTTCCTTTGTAGATAGCATCTCTATGCTCCAATATCTCAGCAAGCATTCCATCGATCTGGACAAAGTCTGAGCTGCATTTTACAAGGTCATCAAAATTTTGGGCATTTTTGAAACCCGTGTCACTACAAGATATTTTATTCTTAAGTTCTTGTGGGTAGTGCTTCTTGAGATTATGTTGGAAACAATCTTTCTCTCTTTGGTTGCGATACCGATCAAGGAGCTCCAGTTTCTCCCCATCAGATAGTTCACTCACGCTACTCTGTTTAAATCCCATTCTCTCCAATGAGAGATTTTCAATACCTTTTGGAAATGCAACTGCACCAGACTGGGCTCTAGCGCCTTGGATATCAATGATAACATTGCTGCAA
>DCQT01000049.1 GCA_002323535.1 Bacteriovoracaceae bacterium UBA1511 | reverse complement strand
ACAAAAAAGGCGACTAAAATACCCATCATTGTCACGGCGACGTAATACTTTTGTCCTAGCCTCGGAATCACCATTAAAATCAAGTGAATGCTCCAAACTCTAACCGCGAGCCCAATGATGTTGGTAAAGAAAAACTTGATATAGGAGAGGAAATTAATTTTTTGATTGCCTTTGAAAGTCCAAAGACAATTTAGAATGTAATTACTAGTGACAGCAAATGGGAACGCTAGAATAGAGCAAAATCTTACGTCATAGGTGAAAACTTCCTTAAAAAATGTAACGAGGAGAAGGTCGACGGCCATTCCTGAAACCCCAACCATTCCAAATTTAATGAACTCAACCAGCTCCGGTTTTAAAAGTAAGAGGTAAAAGTAGAGGTTTATCAACTTTTCAGTAATCGTTAAGGGGACTTTTACCTCTTGAATTTTGAATCCTGATAAATCAGTAAGTTCTTTTACAGTATGAGCTTTACTTGATGACTCAATGACAGTAGCTGGTGAGATTTTTGGTGTAAGGCCAATAAGTTTCAAAGAGAAAAGAAGCAGTGCGTCCAAGGTCGTCGCAGGGGAAACTGTAAGGGTTAAATTATTGCTCTCCCTAGAGATATTTTTCTCACTTATGTGCTTACCAGCATCTTTCCAGAAAAGGTTTTTCTCTTTTTCGTTCAACAATTCCCCAGTGAGTTTTTTCGAGTATTTATATTTTACTTAAATATTTTTTGATTTTGAGCATTTTTAATAAATTTTTTACAGTTTTTTAATTTAGTAGTAACTTTGCCGAAATTTGAAGGAATCATATCGTTATGTCCAAAAAAATATGTCTTACAGGAATTAAACCAACTGGGATCCCGCACCTCGGAAACTATCTTGGTGCAATGCGTCCAGCAATCAATTTGGCGAATAGTGGTGAATACGATGGCTACTTTTTTATTGCTGATTATCATTCCCTTACCAGCGTTTACGACGCAAAAAAATTAAATGAAGATATCTATAACGTCGCTGCTAGCTGGCTTGCTTGCGGATTGGATCCAAAAAAAGTTACTCTATATAAACAGTCAGACATTCCTGAAATATTAGAGTTAAATTGGATTCTTAGTTGTTTTTGTAACAAAGGACTAATGAATAGAGCACATGCCTATAAAGCGAAAGTTCAAGCTAACGTTGAAAATAAAAAAGATGAAGACCAAGGCGTGAACATAGGTCTTTTTTCTTATCCCGTTTTAATGGCGTCAGATATTTTATTTTTAAATTCAGATATAGTTCCAGTAGGACCTGACCAACTCCAGCACCTGGAAATCGCAAGAGATTTAGTAAATGCTTTTAATCACCATTATGGTGAAATCCTTAAAGAGCCAAAGGCAATTGAAAATGAGACTATTTTAATTCCAGGTTTAGATGGAAGGAAAATGTCAAAAAGTTATGACAATACAATTCCACTGTTTTCTACCGAGAAGAAATTTAAAAAACTTATAAATAAAATTACAACGGATTCCCTTCCCCCTGAGGCTTCAAAAGATCCAAGTGATTCAACAATATTTGATCTATTTTGCTTATTTAGCACTGAGCAAGAACAAAAGGATTTAAGCGAGTGGTATAAGCGTGGAATCGGTTGGGGAGAGGCAAAGGCAGAGCTTTTCAAAGTCGCAAATAGAGAAATCGCACCTATGCGAGAAAAATATGATCACCTTATGGCCAACAAAAGTGAAATTGACCAACTCTTAGTTGAAGGGGCTAAAAAAGTACGCCCGATGGCACAAAAGAACCTTCAAAAAATTAAAAAAGTAATTGGGGTGAGCAATGTCTAGCTCTGATTTAAAAATTGATTTAATTGATCGCCGAATTCTAGAACATCTCGCTAGTGACTCAAGAAAAACATATAACGAAATAGCCAGTGATTTAAAACTTGCTACAGCGACGATACATTCTAGAGTCGCAAGGTTAAGGCAAAGTGGTGTTATAAAAGGATCTCACGTTGATCTTGATTTTCAAAAACTAGGCTTTTTAGTAACAAGTTTTATTGGAGTAAACCTAGCTTCAGCAAAAGGGGTTTCTCCAGTTGTTGAAAAATTAAAAAGTTTTCAGGAAGTTACAAGTGTCCACTACACAACGGGACAGTATTCTTTGTTTGTAAAAGTTGTTACCAAGACAACACAAGATCTTCATTTATTTTTAATTAATAAGCTTCAAACTCTAGATGAGATTTCCTCTACTGAGACTTTCATTTCTCTAGATAACCCAATTGAGCGATCCAGGTCGTTAGGATAAATAAAAGTTATTTATGATAAGGATGACCTGCGTTGATAGTTTCAGCTCTGTAGAGTTGTTCTATCAAAACGAGTCTGGCAAAACGGTGCGGGAGGGTCATTTTTGAAAGTGAAAGATGATGCCTAGTAAATTTTTTAATCTCATCTCCATGGCCTTCGGCGCCACCAATAACAAAAATAACAGGACTAGAGGAGTTTTCAAGAAACCCAAAAACTTCTTTTGAAAACTTTGTCGATGTTTGAAGCTCACCGCTTTCCTCTAGAAGAATAACTTTAGGTGTTTGATTACCGGATATATTTTTTATTTTTTGAATGACTTGATCGTCGTTTTTTTCTTTAGAGTCAAAATGTTTAAGCTCGATGGTTTCAAGCTTAAAAGACTTAACTCTTTTTAGATAATTATCTTCTTCTTTTTTTAAAGCGTCAGTTTTATTTTTTCCAACGACAATAAGAAAGATCTTTTTCATCTACTAGAAGTATTCGTTACTTGAGCTCTCTCCACTTCCGGCATCATCACTGAAGTAGTACTCAGCTGGTATTGAAACTTTTGGACATTCATTCCAAAGTTGCTCAAGTGAGTAGTTGTCTCTCGAAGTTTCTAAGACGATATGAATGATAACGTCACCAAGGTCAACAAGAGTCCAGTCTGCCTCTTTTGATCCTTCGATTGAATTAACTTTGATGCCCCTTTTTTTCATTTGTCGTTCAATTTCTTGGGCCATTGCTTGGGACTGTCTGTAGTTTGTTGCATAGCCAATAACTGTGTAGTCACAGATAGAAGATTTATTATCCATATCAAAGATATTTAAATTAACGCCTTTTAAGTTTCCTAGAATCCAAGCACAAGACATGGCAACATTTTGTGGGTAAGGATAACTTTTTTCGTCAGTGATAATTTTTTCAACTTCGTTATATAAGTAGTTTTTTTCTTCCATCGTAATATCCTAATTTATTCCAAGCTTTTAAAAAGCAAATTTTTAAGTGTGTCTATGTTTCGACCAGAAACTGAAGAAATGGGAAGAACTTTTTTATCAAGTTGCTCTTCAAAAAATGTTACGTATTTTTGAATTTCTTCTTCGGTCATTGCATCTATTTTTGTCAGACAGATAAGCTCTCTTTTGTTTAGAAGATCTGCATTGTATTTTTCAAGTTCAGTCTTTATTGTGATGTACGCCTCAAATGCTTCAAACTCTTCTAGGCAGTAGGAGATATCAACAAGATGAACAAACGCCTTTGTTCGCTCGATGTGTTTAAGAAATTTTATTCCAAGACCTTTTCCTTCTGAAGCGTCTTCGATCAAGCCAGGAATGTCGGCAATAACTAAACTTTTTTCCCCAAGTTGTAGAACACCAAGATTCGGCTCAAGGGTTGTAAACGGATAGTCCGCAATTTTTGGCTTTGCTTCAGAGACACTAGAAATCAATGTTGATTTTCCCGCATTTGGAAGCCCAACAAGAGCAAGGTCAGCAAGAAGTTTCAATTCTAGATCAAGCTCTAGGGAAACACCTTCTTTTCCGTCTGTTGCTTTTCTTGGAGCTTGGTTCGTGGAACTTTTGAAGTTCAAATTACCAAGTCCACCTCTTCCACCAGGAGCTACAAGTACTCTTTGCCCATGAGTGGCAAGGTCGCACACAATATGGTCTGTCTCAGCGTTTCTGATGATCGTTCCAACAGGAACTTTAATGATCAAGTCTTCACCGTTGAAGCCGTTTCTTTGTCTGCCCATTCCGCCTAAGCCGTTTTGAGCTTTATAATTTTTTTTGCCACGAAAATGGACAAGTGTGTTTAGGTCTTTAGTTGCTTCGAAGTAAACGTCGCCGCCTTTTCCTCCGTCACCCCCATCAGGGCCTCCAAAAGGAATATATTTTTCTCTACGGAAGCTGGCGCAGCCATGCCCGCCGTTACCGCTTGAGACAAATATTTTTACTTCATCAATAAAACGCATATTTAACCTAATAAAAAGGGGGAACTAAAAGCTCCCCCTTATTGTTTTTTCTTTATCGAAAAGACCTAAAGAACTGAGATAGTCTTCTTTGACTTGTTGTACCAGTCAAATTTAACTTTTCCATCTCTAAGTGCGAATAGAGTAAAATCTTTACCCATTCCAACACCTTCACCTGCGTGAAATTTTGTTCCTTTTTGTCTTACAATAATATTTCCTGTGATGACGGATTCTCCACCGTATTTTTTAACCCCTCTCATTTTAGGGTTTGAATCTCTTCCGTTACTTGTGGAACCGCCGGCTTTTTTGTGTGCCATAGTCAGATCTCCTAATCGTTAATTACTTTAAGTGTTTTTTCGCTAAAGTTGAATCGCTATCGATTTTGTCAGTATTACCTTGTCCGTCAGCTAATTCAGTAATTAGAAGACTTGTGTAATGTTGACGATGGCCATTTTTCTTCTTGTAAAGACCTGGCTTTCTTTTGAAAACGATGATTTTTCTTGCTCTGTCTGTTTTGATGATTTTTGCTTTTACTGTAGCACCTTCTACAACAGGTGTTCCAACAGCGGTTTTATCACCACCAACAAATAGAACTTTGTCTAAAGTTACTTCTGTTCCAACTTCATCTGAAAGTTTTTGAACGTCAATTAGGTCACCTGCTTTTACTCTGTATTGGTGGCCAGCAATTTCTACAACACTGTACATTTGATGTACTCCTAACGTTGATGACAACCCAAGGGGGTTTAGGATTCCTAAACGCTTGATAAGCCCAAGGTATTAGTCTGGTTTGATTGATGGTTTTTATTAAAAAATGGAACTCTTTGTCAAGATGCAATATAAGTTTAAACCTATGAGATTTAAAGGGCTTACTTGCCATCAGTGGGGAGTCCAGATACCATTTTTCGATGATGACAGTAGACTTTGACCCCGTTTTGTTCTCTCTAGGCCCTCTTCAGGTTCGCTGGTACGGATTAATGTACATGGTAGGCTTTTTTGTGGGTGGGCAACTCCTAAATAAATTGGCTTCAGAAAATATCTTTTCGCCTGGAAAAAAGCGCGTTGATTCCCTGGTTATGCACTTGATTATTGGTATGTTGATCGGGGCGAGGCTAGCTTATGTGTTTATTTACAACTGGGAATACTATCAAAATCA
>DCQT01000009.1:2489-5574 GCA_002323535.1 Bacteriovoracaceae bacterium UBA1511 | reverse complement strand
TTCAGAGTTTAAAGTAGAGCAGATGAAAGAAGTAAATCTCTCTGCTGGAGATGCTGGTATTAGTATTAGCGGTACTAGCGAAGCCGATGTAAGTATAGTCCTTACGGGTAAAACAAATTTCACTGACGATGTTACCATCAATAGCGCAACTGTTTCTACCGATGGTGGTGATTACGCGGAATACTTTCGAAGTGAACATGAAATGTCTCCAGGTGATATTGTCGGTTTAAATATAAATAATGGCCTCGTACGAAAATATACAACTGGTGATCACTTGATGGGTGTTATCACAACAAGTCCTGCTGTTTTAGGAAACTCTAATGAAACGGGAGAGTTTATTGCTCCGGTCGCCTTAATTGGACAAGTTCCTTTTTTAAAAGATCAGGTTAAGGTAATTAATCGAGTTGTTTTTACGAAAGATAATAAAAGAATTGGTTATTTATTAAATAATGGATTGGTTTTTTTACGAATAAATTAAAACCCTAAATTTAAAATTTTTGGCCCATTTAATGTACAGCTTGTCACAACTATGGTGGCGTCTTGAAAACATTTTAATTCATTAAAAATTTCTTTATGTCTGTAAAGCATTTGGGAAATACGAAACCTTCCGCTAGGGTGATCTCCGTCGTCATCAGTGCCACACAATCCAGATACAGCTAATTGCAGAAACTTAATTTTTTCACCAACAGAGGTACCTTTGAATTGAGCTGTTTTAAATATCTTCGCTAAGGTTCTATTTGCCCAGTAATCTGCCATAACTTCATCTATATAGTCCTCTGGTGTTTGGTGTATTCCTTCCGAACCATTATACTTTTCACTCATGCAATATAGTAGAGATTTTATATTTGCTTTAGGAATTGAATTTTTTAAATTAACACTGGCGGTAAAGTGGTGAGATAATTCATGGATAATTGTTGAAGATACTTTTGAAAATAACTCATTGGTTATATTATGTGGATTCTTTTTTAATTCATCCAAATACTCCATTGGGCAAATTAAAATGAAGGACTTCTTACCTACGTTGTATGCGGCGGCATTATCATTATCACCACTCTTGCCACACGTGCTATCGTATACATCTATCGCGGCATCGTGCTCATCATCGCTTAGTCCTTTAAGAGCCTCAGGCGCGATCGAAAATAACGTATGAGTATCTTTTAACTTTTTAACAAACTCATTAATAATTTCCTGGTTTTTTCCCAGCTCAAATGAGTGGATTTCTAATTCTTGAATATCTTTCTTGATCGTATCTATAAGAGATTGCTTAGCGACTTCACTGACAGATTTTATTATAGGAGTATATTTAAATGCTTCCTCGTTTATAAAATGAATATAAACATCATTTAGTTGTTTTTTTAAAACATCAGAGAACTCCTTTTTCTCATCTTTAGATACACTATAGATGTTTTGAATATCCACATTCTTTAGAATATTTTCGAACTCACATATTTGATTAGTCTCGTTGGTCGTTTGATGACACTGAGAAATAAGATCTTCAATTTTATTTAAATTAGTTTCGCTTAACTCAAAAATACCAAGTCTTTCAAGAAGCTCCTGATTTTCTTTAAAGTGATAATCTAAAGATCGTTTATATAAACTCTCTTTTGAAACCTTTGTGTTGTATGGGTTATTTTGGCAAAGGGTTTTATAAGGGTTTTTACAATAATTAGAACGCAGGTTCTCTTCTGAAATTAATTCAGGGCCACATTCAAAACTAGTTTTTTCGCTTTGGGGAAAGAAAAAATCAAAACCAGACATACTAAGATTTAAATCAAATCCATAACAACAAAATGGTAAAAATAAAGTTATTAAAAATTTTTTCATAAAATTTTGCGCCTCAACAATAAAAAAAAAGAGGCAAAAGATTTGCCAAAGTGATGACGTATTTTTAATGGTTTATGCCACTAAATATATAAAGTTTGGCCAGTTGGGATCGGTTTATTCAAAGGATAAATTTATTAAGCAAATCAACCGATAAATCTAAGTTAATTATCTTAATACAAAATAATGAATGTTTATAATGTCCAGTTTTTTCGTCTTATTAATTTTCGAAAAAACAATCAATTAGAAGCATATTTTGTACGAAAAGATTTAGGGTTTAATTTAAATAATATCTCAAAAGGGAAGTAAGTATGAAACCACTTAAAAGCAAAAAAGGTTTTTCATTATTAGAGCTGATGATAACTACGTCAATTATGTTGGCCGGAGTTGGGTATATGGCGCAGATGCAAGCGGGCATTACTAGAAACCTTAACAACCTCAAAGCATCAATGGCGGAGGCTGAATTTTTGATGGCCATGAGAAATTCTATTGTAAACCCAGTTACATGCACAAAAACTTTTGGTGATTATTGTGAGACATTAGAGGCTGATGTTATTAACCCTACTGCTTGTAAGGCCCTTGGAAAAAACTGGGTAGATAATGGGGTTGATCTTAGAGATAAAAAAATACCGGTAAAGGATGCTTCAATTTATTATCAACAAAGCAAAAGAAAGACAGTATTTGAACCAGCTAAAAAACAAAAAAGTCAGGGGCTTTTTTCTTTTGGTAATAAAGGCTCTAGAGGTAAGTCCAATGGTTTAAATGATTTTAGAAAAACTAAAGTACCCGAATTGTATACAGTGGAAAATAGTGCTGCCATCGAGCGTATCTGGGTTAATAAATACATGAGTATCGCTAATAGCTGTAAATCAATGGACAAAGTATCTATGATTTTTAAAGACGATGTAGAAACTCTTTCAGGTAAGTTTGCTCTTGGGGCAAGGCTCATTGCTAACGCAATTCTGGGTAACGTTAATGCCGCAGAGGCACCAACCTCCTTTAAAGGATCTAAATCTAGCACTAAGCAAGTCGTTGAAAAATTTGATAAAGATAAAATAACATCAGGCACGGCTTATGCATCAGAGCGTTTCGTTCGCCCATCTAAAGGGGAAATACCACAATTTATTAGGGATGCAATAAGCAGGAATCGTTTCAGTAAGGCCAAATCTCTACGTAAAAAAAGCAATTCAGGAAAAATGAAAGACTTTAATGAGAGTATCTTCAATAAAAGAGGAAGTAAAAAAGATCAACAAAAAGAAGATGA
>DCQT01000009.1:0-2097 GCA_002323535.1 Bacteriovoracaceae bacterium UBA1511 | reverse complement strand
TCAATGGAATCAAGAGACCCCATTCAACATTATCAAGAAAGTGTTGATGAAATGAACCGTGGGTATAAGTTTATTGTTAGGGCCAAAGGGAGTATGAGAAATTTTATAGATGACGTAAATAGAATTACACGTGGTCAATATTACAGTGAATACAAAGAAGTAGAGGACTCATTTAGATGCAACAATCCATACAGTGAACTTGATGGTGAGTTTCCAACGATGAGTCATTTGAGTGTTAAAATGGCAAGAAACGCAGACGGAGAGATTGTTGACATAAATAAAATAAGGCCAACACTGGTTAACATATTGGTTAAATATTATCTTCCTAACAGAATGGGTGGTGTCCATCGTGATCATACCTTTACTGTTAATGCATTCCCATTACTTCAAGAAACCGGTGCTGATACGGAATCTATTAAAATCGGAAAGTGCGGGATCTTTGCTGATAGTTTTGCGGAAAATATATACGATGGTTGTGCTAACGAGCCCTATAAGAAACCAGTCAAAACAGCAGACCGTGAGTTCGATTTAGAAAACGACGCGGCAACCGCAATAATTTCGAGACCTAAAGAAGCAAATGCACTTCTAAGAGATCCCGCATTACTTAATGGATTGAACCCAGTTGTCGTTAATTCATTAACAACTTTACCGACTATGGCAATTGATGGCTTCACTCTAGACTTTAATAATCCAGTTAGAGAATTTGTAGACCCAAGAACAAACCCAAATAAAGCTGTTCCTCATGATACCTTTGAGGAAATCCCAGCACATATACAACACTAATTTGTGAAAGAAGAAGTTATGAGAATTTTTAATATAAATAAAAAAGGGTTTAGTTTAGTTGAGGTTCTCATAGTTTTTGCTTTGCTTTCTGGATTGTCATTATATGTTGCGCAAATTCAAAAAAATACTCAGCAGATAACTAATAGACTTGAAGCAAAGGTCGATGAGGCGCAGTTTCTCTCACAGGTACAGCAGATGTTAATGAACCCAAAGTCTTGCACCCGAACCTTAGGTTCTTATTGCCCAGGGCGAATAGGAACAGCTAACTCACCAGATAAGTGTGGCCCTAATTATAAGTTTGGAATTAATTTAAAAAATTATGTTTTAGATTCTACTCTCGAATTAAATAAAGATAACTTCTCCACAATAAGGTCAAAGACTTTGGCGCTTGGGAAATTATACTTAAATGAAAATTTCCACTTTATGAATGTTTGTGAATTTAACAGTGCAAATCGGGTTTCAATCAAAGAGAGAACTAAGTTAGAGACGATTTTTAGTGCATCAAAGCTATTTAAGCTAGCGGTTATAAACTCATTATTTGGAAAAGAAGTCTTTGCCTCTCAGGTTCCTATTGGATCATTGGATCTTGGAATAACTCCACAAATATATATGACTGAGTTTATTTCTTATTTGCCCTTAAGGTGGCTTGTACTTTGGGGTCTATGTCCAGGTTCTAATTACACTAAAAACTTAAAAGTATTAAATTTTAGAGTAGCCCAAGTTCAAGGTGAAAAGCTTACTCCTGCTAATTATAATTTTGATGATAGTGTTGAAGGTAATTGTAATAGAGGTAATCCTTTTATTCAGCCTACTAATTCAAATAATCAATGTAAAAATACTTTCGGTGATCAATGGAGTCCTACTAACCACGTTTTTAACAATGGTTGTAATAATCCTTATATTCCTCTAATTAATAAATATAAATGTAATAATTGGACTGAAATATCAGCTGGTAACTTAGGTCAACTTGTGTTTCATGTTGAGTGGAAATTAAGAACTGATGGTGACGAACATACAAGATCTAAAAAGTTTTTTGTTAACGCCGAAGCTGTTCCAGTAGTAAATAGTTCAATTAAACGTAATTCCAACTCTACAAATTCAGTAAGTGATAACGGTATATATATATCCAAATGTGGTTCCTTCTTAAATGATAGTTCAAAGTACTTAGACAATTTCTCTCCAGTAATTCCACAAATAAGCTGGGCCGGATCAGGCGCTGGCGGCGGATTAGGTCATGGCGGCGGATTAGGTCATGGCGGCGGATTAGGTCATGGCGGCGGATTAGGTCCTGGCGGATTAGGTCCTGGCGGCGGA
>DCQT01000081.1 GCA_002323535.1 Bacteriovoracaceae bacterium UBA1511 | reverse complement strand
TCTTCTCTTGAGTTAATTATTCCTGTTGTATCTTCTTTACCTAAAAGCTCGACGACAATTTTTTTCGTTTTTTCTTTTAAAATGACTTGAGCCTTAGGGTCATTAGAATCTGCTTTAGACACATCCATTTCTTCAACAAGCGCGTGATGAATTCTTTTTTTCAAATCTCTCCAGGCATTACCTGTACTGCCACCAGCATCACCCGATTTCTTTTTCCCCATTTCTGAAGGACGATTTAAAGAAGCCAGTGACTTAAAGACATTCTTTTGATTTATCTTGGAAATAGTTTCTAGAATACCTTTTGAAAACAAACCATTTTTAGATACAAGTACAGCTGGCTTTGACTGAGATAGGGAAGTGGTACATGTTTGATCATCTTTTTGGATCATTGAAAAAACAGGTCTTCCAATTTGTTTTTGAACAATATCAGGAGAAACTGGATGACCCTTTACCATTTGATTAAGAAGAAGAAAGGTCATCTCTTTGGGAAAGAGCATTGTTGTTAATTCAGAAAACAATCTTCTCGTTTGATTTACAACAAGAATATCAGGTGTCACTACCATGAATATCATCGTTGAAAACTCAAGGCCTTTTAAGCATAGGTCATCAAGACTAGAACCACCATCAATGACGGTCAATTGGTACATACTTGTCACGGCTTTAAGAGTTTTTCCTAAAGCTTCTGCATTAATACCCTCTGCGGCCATTGAATCATTAGGCATACCTATATAATGAACATTACTTGGATGTGGTGTGACAAATTGTTGAAAACTTTTTGGATCAATTGCACCTGAAAATTCTGATAAGTCTTTTAGATTCTTCTTCGCCTTAATCCCAGTGATAACATTTTGATCACCAGCTGCTTTTTTATCAAAATCTAAAAGAAGTGTTTTTTGCTTAGTTGCACCTGCATATGCAAAAGCTAAATTTGCAGCGACTTGGGACTTCCCAACACCACCTTTTCCACCAATGACTGATAATATATATCCAGGCATAAGCTCTACCTTCCCCTCTGCCTAAATTTTCTTTTAATCTCTGCGGTGCCCTCTGATGCGGAGTCCACGAGTTCAGGTGTCACAAAAACAACAAACTGAGTCTTACTAGATTTGAAGTTTTTAGATCTTAAAAATGAAAACAAGGGAGTGTTACCCTCGGCTTCATTAAACTCTGCTCTTCCAAATGGTGGATCTTTATCGAAGTCTGTCTGAGTTTTATTGATGACCATTCCGCCAATCGCAGCTGATTCTTTTGACTTAACAACTACTTTTGTTTTTAGGGAGTTCTTATTCGTTTGTGGAGGGTTGCCAAAGTTTGCAGAGACCTCAACCCCGATATCAAGCTTTACCTTTTCTTGAGGAAGAATTTCAGGTTGAACGTTAATTGCAAAGGTGGCCGTTGCATTTTCTGCCTTAGTAAACTCTCCCGTTCCCAGTGCAAAGGGAATCGTATTTGTTTTAGAAATCTGAGCTTTTTCATTATTTTGAGTTATTATTACTCCTGATTGAATAACTCTCGCATGCCCTGCATTTCTTGCTGATGCCAGTTTAGGGAACAAATTTGATATCGTCGCAGAAAGTGTATTGGAGGATTCAGAGGTTAGATCACCTGAGGCTCCTCGTCCGATTGAGATTGAGCCACCACTTGCATTCATTAATGGAATCCACTTAAACCCAAAAACTCTATTATAGTCCCTTGTCAGCTCAACGAATTGAGCTGTAATTTTAATGAGCTTTGGAATAGAGGGGGGTGAACTTTTTTTATTCACTTGAATAAAGTTTTGGATAATATCTCTTTTCAATGTTTTTACAAGCCTCTCTCTCCTTGCAGTTGAATCAAGTGTTGCCGGATAATATGCCATTGCGATTTCTTCGGCTTTCCCTTTCTTGGAGTCAGAGTCTACAACTCCCTCCAACCAATAAACACCGTTAACAATTCTAACTGTCACATTTTTCATTGACTGTTTTCTAATCTCTTCTTGCATTTTTCTTGCGATAAGAACTTGCGCCTGAGGGTGGACCTCAACGAGAAATATAACCTCTTTAAACTCATCCCTATTTATGATTGTAAAAACTCTACCCAAATCATCAGGGACGATAATCTTTCCCTCCAAAACTACTTCGCCACCCTTGATTTTTATTTCTAGTCCCTCAATGTCACCTAGAAAGGTTTTTAACTTTTGGACAAGCTTGCCTTTTGCTGTCTCCGTAACCGTTACCTCGTATATTGCCTTAATATCGCCAACTGTATTTAAAACACGCACTGACGTGGGAGTGCTTGAAGGCTTTATGCCCTTCAAAGTTAATCTTCTTTTTTGAGGAGCGATCTTATAAGTAAGTATTGAGTCATTACCAATCTCAACTTTAGTATACGGTGCAAAGTCTAAGTTTATAACCTTGTCTTGACCAATTACCACTTCAATCTTTTTTGATTTAAGGTCTTGAGCAAAAGAGACACTTGCAATAATTGAAAGAGTAAATAGGAATAAACATCCTTTTATCAATTTTGCCTCTCATCAAGCTTCTTAAAATATTCCCTTGCATCTGCTTTATTTTCATCAAGAATGTCAAAAATCTCTGTTACAGGTATTCTTAATTGATCTTTATCATCATTATTTCTCAAGCTAAAAAATGGAGTACTATCCATATTTTTTATTATAAAAATTAATTTCTGGCTTTGAAATGGATCCAACTCAAGGGTTACGCTACTGTATTGGTTATAGGTGTTTAGATTCAATGCTCTAATTTCTTTAGCCGTTTCTAACCCAACCATTGGTATACTGTTAGAAATATTGTAACCAGTCGAAAGAATTAATACATCCTGAAGAACTGTCATTGTATTGGTTTTATCCTTTCGTCCAGGAACGTACGAAATATTTGCAATAACATCCACTCTATCACCAGGTTTAATCAATTTACCAACGGCCTGATTTTCATTTACCAAAAGAGCAACCGCTCTTTTTCCAACACTCACCTGCCGTGACAATCCAGTTTTTTCACCAGGGTAGGCTACCCTTGGCTTTGTGATTTGCTCACCTTTCATAATTGGAGTTAAGGCAATTGTATTTTGAATGTCTTTTATTGTTTTATAATGACCCGGCGCTAAAAACTTTGAGGGTACTGTTATAAGCATTACTTTTGAATCATCAATAAGTTCTAAATCCAAGATATCCTGTTTAGCAACAACTACAGTTTGCTCTTGCCCAAACTTTTTAAAAAGACTTTTAGTTTGATCCTCAATATAAGAGTAGACCATAAACATTGAAAAACCTGCGATAACTAACGCCAGTGTAAATGCTTTTGAATTCATCAAACGTCCTTTTTTGCTACTTACATTTTATCAGGTTTAAAAAGATGAAGGCCTAGGAAAAAATTACCTCGTCATACAAGTTCCTGATGTTTGATGGGCAATTCCCCATGAGTCACCATTGTTAACAAACACCGGGCCACATAAACCAAACATTGTTTTTGGCTTAATAAACTGACTTTTATTCTCTTTAGGCTTGTCTAAACATTTATCAAAATCTTCACCAAAAAATGGCTCAATTTTGTAGCAAGGAGCAATTGGCGTTTCCCCTTTAAGTTGTTCAATATACCCAAGTGCATAAAAACCAACTTGAGCAAAACTCTTAAGTTCATTATCCAAAAGACTTTTATCAGGAAAATATGAATTCCCCTTGTTTAGATAGAAGAAATAACCCCTTAGAGACTTTTGCTGATTAATAGAACCATTAATTGCACCACCAATATTTAGAAACATTTTAAAAAGTACAACTACAAAAGGTAGGAAGATAATGAACTCAAACATTGCTTGTCCTCTTTTCGATCTTCTTATCATTCAACATCCATTATCAAATACTGTCATATGCCCACTATTACATTTAAGACTTCCGCCCGAGATGGTTTTCTCCAAAAGAAGGCAAGTGTTTCTTGCACATTCTGCTGAGGAAAATGTTCGCCCTAAAAAAGATTCACTCACAAATTTGACTTTATCCACACCTCCAACCATTTCTGAGGGGCTAAAAGATTCACTAAATGTAATGGTGGTGCCAGAAAAAAGTTTTTTTCCACCAGAGCCAGGATCTCGGAATTGAAACTTCATCTTATTATTCACTTTGAGCATTTTTCTTAAAACTTTACTTTCTGCGAAATTTTTAGCGCCTAAGTCTACAGAGGAAATACTATCTGCACCATTATCTTGAACCATAAATGATCTAGAGGTCATAAATGTTGCATAATGAATCGCATACCCTTTTACATAGTTCTCTGCCATTTGAATAAATACAATTACAAATAACGCCATAAAAGCAAAAGCTAAAATAAATTCGGCTGTTGATTGACCTTTGTTATTTTTCATATGGCTTCTTTGTTATGAAAAATCTAGTTGTACTACCATTAGTATAAGTCTCATGACGGCCTGCATATGAATTATTTGTTGGGTCATTATTCCCTTTTTTACGGCTTATGCCATGTCGATACTCGTACGCCATCTTAATTCTCATCTGCTTAAAAAAATTTGCCTCCTCTCCAAAAACATCTTGAAACTGATCACTTCTAAGAATGGAAATAAACATCAAGCTGATAACGCTTATGAGAAGAATATATTCCATTAATGCTTGGCCATGACTATTCATTAAAAAAGGTTTTTTTGGATCTTCCACCCAAAAATTATCCATGATCCAAGGATCACTGGCGCAAATGGGAATTTTTTTCCATAACATTCTTTGATTAAGTTAATCTTTTTTTCTTTAAATGCGCGAAATATTTTTTTAAAGTTTTTAATTGTGTTTATCAAAAAGCTAACAACACCTGTAATAAATGTAATTTCAACAAGAGATGCCAAAGCCACTTCTTGAAACCCTAGAGGCACCAATAAAAACAAACTAACTAAATACTTTGAATCTCCTGCGCCAACTATTTTTATCGAGAAAAAAAACAATCCAACAAAGAAAAATACTGTCGGATAAAATAAGGTCCTTAAGCTTAACTCAAAGAGTCCTGGGAATAAAAAGAAAAGAATAAAAAATGTAAGTAAATTGGAAAAAGGCCAAACGTTGGGTATCTTTTTTGTTTTAAGGTCAGTGTAAGAAACAATCAGCAATTGAAGCATTAAATAAAAAAATAATGATACGGGAAAGATATCTTTAGTTTCCATAGCCATTAAAAAAACACTCAGTTTCACAAACACCTATTGATAGATGCTGCGATAGAATGACCGAAAAGGAAGTTGTAAAATTACCCATTAAGTTGTTAAAACTGTTTGTTAACCCAAATGCAATTAATGCAAACAAGCTGAAAATCAACATATATTCTACTAATGCTTGACCAGAATTTGATTTGAAAATTGAAAACAGTTTTTCATACACCATTATAAATTTAATGATGTCATAGTTCCTAGAGAAGAATAGAGGGCAAAATGATCTCTAAGTTATTAACTTTTAGAAATCGCTAATACCACCTTCTACTTTTCCGAAAGCGCCATCAAGTACAGAGTTTAGCTTTGTGTTCAACTTTTCCTTAAATTTGAGAACAATCATAGCAACAACAGCAACTAGCAAAATATACTCTGTAGAAGTTTGGCCTTCCTCGTCTTTAAAGTATTCAACTAATAATTGAAACATACCCATACTCCTGTAATATCTTAGGTCCGTTATTTCTCCTTTACGGAAATAATTATGAGGACTTAAGAAAAATTACTTAGGGTTATTATATCGCATTGCGCAATTGGTTGCAATTGTTCTATTCAATTTGATGATAAGTAACCGTAAACACATAAAACTAGACAATTCATATTTAGTAAAAAAAGTTGGCAAAATCTTATTTTCTAACGAGGAAAACTGTTATACTGAGTCAATGAGTGCGGGGCAGTGCATTTTCCGCCCTACAATCTTTTTCAAGGAAGTGGTCCCTGGTCACGGTGAGCAAGCCCACAAACAGTGGGAAGCCTAAAGTGATTATTTACTGCGTCCACCTGTCATATGGCGGGCGGAAACACCAAAGTCCTCGCGCTCACTTTATAGAATTTCAAATCCCATAGAATTTTAAGACAACACCCTTCTACAAGTCTGACAAAAAAGGTGCGACACATTCTGTTTGACTAAAATCCAAGCATCTTGGATCATTAGATAATGAACGAAGAAAAAATCATTTCAACTAACTGGATCGAAAATCTTGCCTTTGACGAACTAAATATGGACGAGGCAGGCGTTGTAAACTTCAATGACCACCTAAATCCCAATGGACTTCTCGAGGAGGAATCCATAAGCTTTATGAACAAGATCAGAGATTTGTTCGAAGTTTACATTAATAAATTTAATCATTGCAGAGGCGGAGAAAGTTCTGGCGCGCAAATTAAAATCTTCAAGATCTCAAACACCGTAAATGATTTTATGCTTTTTAGGAATTCGCTGAGACTCATATTTTCTAGAAAAAGCACAAACTTAATTTCAATCGGATTACTTGTTAACGGTAAAGATTTATATGCACCAAGAATGCCAGGGCAAAGTGAAAGTGACTTTTCATGTCATGAAATAACTGCTCACGTAGGCGCTTTCAATAAAATATCATGGAGATTTCAAGGTGAGGTCGTGGATACAAATGCAATGGTTAGACACTACCTGGAAGAGTTCATCAAGAATTCAGCTCGTTAAATTCCTGAAAAACGATCTCTGGTAAGATGTAGAGATTCCTCTACAGTAGGCATTTTCAAATTTAGATAACCTTCGATATTTGCCGTCTCCAATGAGTACTTTTGCTCATGCCCATCATCAAACTTAGTCTCAATGTCCTTTATCATAGGATAGGAAACTCTTCCCTTATTAACCAATTGTTCATCGAAGCCATTAATTTTTGCGACAGCTGTAGCAAATTCATAGGTGGTCTTTACGTCACTACTTGAAACTTGAAATAAGCGGTTTGTCGGTTCTTTTTTTAAAACATTTTTCATTATCGAACACAAAAACAAAACATCAAGCCAACCAAAAGCGATTCGATTATCAAAAGTGTTCACAGAATCACCCATCAGTGCTTTTCCAACTTTTTCAAAAATATTTTCAGATCTTAATCTAAAGGAGTGCCCGTATAACTTACAAGCTCTAAAAATTAAATAATTTAAACAATTTTTTTGAAGATAAAATTCACTTGAAGCCATTTGCTTACCATAGGTAGTGCTAGGATCAGGAATATCAAGTTCCGAGTAACTGTCCTTATCTCCAGAAAAAACGTTCGATGAAGAAACAAGACAGACTTGTGTTTTATAGCGTTGTGAAAAATCGATTACATTTACAAGGCCACCCGTATTTAAAGCGTCTGAAACCTCTGAGTTTTCTGAGCAAAAATAAATTGAAGCATTGCCAACGCAATAAATCGCAATATCTGGCTTAAAGGCGAGCATAGTTAATCGCACCTGCTCTTTTTTAAGCACGTCGCACGGGATAGCTAGAACACCATCGATATCAACTTTATTTTTATGATAAGTTCCCACAACCTTAAAATCTTCTTTTAAGAAAGTTGCTAAATTGGAGCCAACAAAAGAACTAAGGCCAAAAATCAAAACTGTTTTTTTCTTCACAGTAAAATTTTATCATGAAAAAAAAATAAGATCCCTTTATTCAAAGGGATCTTATTTTTTAATTGATTAATTTTAAGGCCATTGCTGGTGAATTGTTTGCTTGGCTCAAGACAGATACTCCTGATTGAACCAAAATATTATTTTTTGCCATATCAGCGCTTTCTTTAGCAATATCAAGATCTCTAATTCTTGAGTTGGCTGCACTAATATTTTCGTCAGTTATACTTAGATTGTTCATAATTGATTGCAATCTATTTTGTGTTGCCCCCATCTTTGCTCTGATACCATTAACTTTTGTCAAGGCATCATCTAAGTTGGCAAGGCTATTTTGGGAACCCTGTTTAGTTGATATATCCAAAGCGGCCATACCCAAAGACAGTGGTGTCGCACTTGCTTGTGAGAAGTCAAACTTTAGCCTATCAAGAGTTGGGCTATTTTTTTGACCAATCTGAAACTCAAGTACACCAGAACTTCCATCTAATAAACTTATCCCGTTAAAGTTTGATGATTTGGCGATTCGATCAACCTCATCAACTAATTGAGTAAATTCAATATTTGAAAAAGCCCTTTCTTTGTCTCCCACTGTATCAGAAGAAGTTTGTACTGAGAGTTCCCTCAATCTAATGATGATATTGGAAATTTCTTCTAGTGCACCTTCTGCTGTTTGTATCATGGATATACTATCCCCTGCGTTTCTTTGAGCCTGACGTGTTGCTCGCAGATACGACTTAAAATTCTCACTAATTGCTAAACCTGCGGCATCGTCACTGGCCCTCGTAATCCTTTGTCCGGTAGAAAGTTTCCTCAAATTTGAGTTTAAAGAGTTTCTATTTCGGACTAAAGAACGCTGCGCGGCCAACGAGCTCGCATTGGTATTTATTCTCATACCCATTATTAATCTCCTTCAAGCATATCAAACCTCCTGTTCGCTTACTGAATCTCCTATTCAGATGTGCAATAGTTCCTTAAAATCAATTTAAAATGAACTCACTAACTTGCAGGTGATAAGTGAATTTATTTTTACGACATTCCAGTAGAGTTAATTAACCCTAATGCCATTTTTGTTGAGTTATTCGCTTGAGCTAACACTGAAGTACCAGCAGTTACGAGGATATTTCCTTTCGTTAACTCCGCTGTTTCCTTCGCGATATCAGCGTCTCTAATTCTTGAGTTAGCAGCTGAAAGGTTCTCTACATTTACAGCAATATTGTTAATTGTTGACTGTAGTCTGTTTTGTAGAGCACCAAAGTCTGCTCTAATACCAGAAACGGTAATGATTGATTGATCAATCGCTGCCAAAGAGTTTTGAGCTGAGATCTTATCTCCAATAGAGGCGAGGTTAAGACCTAAAGCTGCAACGTTAACGTCTGCGCTTGAAGCATCAAAAGTTAATCTGTCGCTCATGGGGTCATTTCTTGTACCAATTTGAATATCAAATACAGCACCTGTTCCGTTTAATAGAGGAACACGGTTGAACTCTGTTGAATTGGCTATTCTATCTGTCTCCGCGAGAAGTTGCTCAAATTCAACATTTAAAAACTTTCTCTCAGTTGCACCGATAGTGTCTGATGCGGCTTGAACTCCAAGCTCTCTAAGCCTAATTAAAATATTTGAAATTTCGGACAAAGCACCTTCAGCAATTTGAACTAGAGAGATACCATCTTGAGCGTTTCGTTCTGCTTGTGATAATCCTCTAATTTGTGCTTTTAAGTTTTCTGAGATTGCTAAACCTGCAGCGTCATCACCTGCACGGTTTATCCTTTGCCCTGAGGCGAGTTTCTCGAGTGTTTTGTCCATCCCCAATTTGGTGCCAGACAAATTTCGTTGGGCATTTAATGATGCCACATTTGTGTTAATTCGAAGTCCCATAAAATCCTCCTTGATTACTGGTGTCCGAAAAATCCTTTTTCGGAATGCATAATGCACCTTCGATATAGGAATCGGATTTTAATCAAAAAAAATTATTCCATGCTATGATTTTTGAATGAGCGGTATTAATTTCCCATCAGGTTACGAATTTAGTTGTTACAATGACATTAACAATTCTTTTAACCTAAACTACATAATTTCAGAGGTAGAAACTTCGTTTGGGTATATTGAGCCTTATAAATTAAAGATTGATTTTTTCCCTCTATTTACATCAGAGAGCCTCGTAAACTCTCATTTTCTTTTATTTAATAAAAAAATTGTTGGTGCTATTTTTTGCTCTCTAAGAAAACTTGAAATATCCAACAACACCTTCACCACAGCATGCCTTGGAGGCATATTTATCAAAGAAGAATATCGTGGAAAAGGATTGTTTACTCCATTTTTTAACAGCACATTATTCTCATTACAAAAAAAGATTAACCCGGATTTATTTTTACTTTGGAGTGAAAACAATGACCTTTACAAACGCTTTAACTTTGAAGAAATGGGCTCCACCTATTACGAGCATCATAACAATCCTTTAACATATAAACTCGAAAATTTTCAATCAATGCCAATATGTGAACTATCAACAAAGCAACTAAACCAGGTTAAGTCACTATATAATACTGATCTGGTTGTGAAATCCCTGGTAAGGGAAGTCTCAGACTGGAAAAATATAAAAAGAATTTCCTCAATGAATATATTCTATAGGTTATCAACTGCTGGAGTTATAGAGGCTTATTTTATAAAAGATAAAGGAATGGACTTTAATGGAATAATTCATGAGTTTACCAACGACCCATTAACAAAAAAGGCAATTGAGTCGTTTTCTAAAATCACCCCACATAAACCAAAGCACTCAGACTTTTCTATCATTCCTAGTGCCCTTGTAAAAATTAGCAACAAGGAGGCTTTAGGAAAAATTAACGGAATTTATTTCAATGGTGCTGATTGTGTTTGAAAGTCATTTAAACTTCGTTTGCCCAATACCACGATAAAATAATAAAAAACCAATTGTCCAAAATGCGAAGCTTATATTTGGGATTTCAAAAAAATCCATCTTAGCG
The DNA here is from genome assembly GCA_002323535.1 of Bacteriovoracaceae bacterium UBA1511. Taxonomy (GTDB): domain Bacteria; phylum Bdellovibrionota; class Bacteriovoracia; order Bacteriovoracales; family Bacteriovoracaceae; genus UBA1511. The sequence continues at coordinate 27,385 of DCQT01000081.1, read as the reverse complement.
CCTTTTGGGACGAGAAGACTTCCAGATAAAATTAGAATTGATGCAAAAATTGAGTAAGAGCCAAAGTTAATTGATCTACTTATTTTTTTTAGATGTCTTTCATAACCATGATTTTTAATATGAAATTGATAATTTTTTCGGGAAAAATCTTTAAGCCACCACTTCAAATACCTGGGCGCAATTCTAATGATAGGAAGTACATCTCTGCTTGCCCAGACAAGTTCCTCAAGAACATCATTTTTATCATAGGTTGAACCAATAATATCTTTGATATCTGCATTCAACATTCCGAATATGTCGATATCCATATTGAGTGATTTACCAACACCATCAAGTGTCATCAGTGATCTAAAAACAATGAACCAATCTCTTGGTAGAAAAAGCTCGTGTCTGGTCAATGTACTTACAATCTTTTTAAAAACTTCAGAAAAATTTGTCTGCTTTACTGTCAAACCAACAAAAGGACTCAGGCATTCCTTAACATCGGAAATTAAGACATCTACATCCGGACTTTTCTCGTATTCTGCGACATCAAGAAATTCATAAACAAGGTTCTCGTAATTAAAAGTGAGTAACGCATATACTATCGCTATAAAATTCTTTCTGCTTCTTCGACTAAGGCTACCCATTAGCCCGTAATCGATAATACCTATTTTACCATTTTTTAGATAAAAGAAGTTTCCACCATGAAGATCGGCATGAAAAAATCCATCTTGTAAAAAAGACTTTAAAAAATAAACAAGACCCGTCTCAAGTTTTTGATGAACACTGTCCAAAACAGGGCCAATTTTTTCTTTATCGCTAAAAGGAATGCCATCAAGCTTTTCCATAACGAGAACATTTTCTCTTGTTAACTCAGAGTAAATCTTGGGAACGTAGAAAATATTTTCTTCATCACGTACAGAAAGGTTCTCTTTGAATCTTTTGCAATTTAAGGCCTCTGTATTGAAATTTAATTCGGAACTTAGCGAAGATGAAAAATCTTTTATTATTCGAGATAACCCTAATCCTTTTATCTCTTTAGAGCTTCTCTCTGCTTGCCTCGCCAAAAAAAGTAGAATTGAAAAATCTACTTCAATCATTTTTTCAATATTAGGTCTTCTTACTTTTATAACAACAGGTTCACCGGTTAGAAGCCTTCCAGAGTAAACTACACCGATCGAAGCTGTTCCAATTGGGTCTTCGTCAATATACTCAAATAAATCTGAGACATCTTTCCCCAGAGCTTCCTCAATAACCTCTTTTGATTTTGAAAATGGAATCCCTTTGACTTTGTCTCTTAATTTCTTCATTTCATCAATGAAGACTTCATCAAACAGATCCTCTCTACTGCTAAGTAATTGCCCAAACTTAATGAACGCCGGCCCTAACTCTTCAAAAGCTTTCCTAAGCCTATAGCCTAAAGCCTGCTGCCATGAATATTGCCCTTCCCGTTCAAGTTCCTCCTGAATTCTTTTTCTAGTTTTGGGAAATACAAGTTTTGGGATTTTACTGCCAGGAGTAGCAACAACAAACTCTTCAAAACCATGACGAGCAAATACTGCAATTATTTCTCGAGAACGATTCACGTTTTTTATCGTTTTCGTTATATTACGACTGGTTTTGACTAGATCCATTATTTTCCTTACTTACTTATTTTAGTAGAAACTGACAACGCGAGAACATGCGTGCAAAATAATCCCATGATATTTAAAAAACAAACATTATTTATCTTTTCTTTAATGCTCTTCCTCTCAAATCAGGTGAGCATGGCTAACTGCCAACGCACCGCTCTAATCGGTGACAAAATAATATATATTGACACACCAGACGGTAAGAAAGGTGAAGGGCTTAAAAGGTACTTTAAACAAGGTACAAAATCGTATCAGCTCCTTGAAAGATATCAGAATAACCTCAAGCTTAATAAGTATTCCAAAATGACTGGTGCTGTCGCCGCTGGTGGCGTTTTAACGGGTCTATTTTATCAAGGTGATGAAAATACACGCGACAATATTGTCTTGATCAGTGGAGTAGTTGCAGGCATTAATTTTTTAATTCAAAAGACCTTACTTTATTACAACGAAGAAAACCTTCAAAAGTCTATAAATAGCTACAATAAGGAAGGACGGCCATTAATCCAACTAAATGCATTCGGCCCTAAATTAGATAATTACACTATTTCTGCAGTATGGAGATTTTAATGAATAACAGTTCAAAAATTGTTTGCTATCAATGCCATAATACACTTGCAATCGAACACGAACAGAGAATTCTAAGACATGAAGAATGCAGTTTTTGCCAGACCTCATTGTATTGTTGTCGGATGTGTGTGTTTTACGATAAAAGTAGCTATAATGAATGCAGAGAGCCTCTAGCAGAAAGAATAGTAGATAAAGAAAAAGCTAACTTTTGCTCATATTTCAAAATCAGGGGAGGAGACAGCTCCAGCGCCCCTTCAAAGGATGAGCTTATATCAGCCGCAGATGCGCTCTTTAAAAAGAAGGATTAAAAATGGACTTTAAAGAACCTATAACTTTAGAGGGAAAGCAAAAAATCGACAACGAACTAGACCAACTTATCAAAGTCGACAGAGAAGAAATTAAAGTAAAAATTCAAGAGGCGAGAGAGCTTGGTGACTTAAAGGAAAATGCTGAATATCACTCTGCGAAGGAAAAGCAATCTATCCTTGAAGGAAGGATCGCATATCTGCAAGGTATTGTTGCAAATTGCAACGTTATAGACACCTCCAAAATTCAAGGCCAAGACAAAGTTGTTTTTGGTGCTACTGTTCTTTTACATGATGAAGAGAAAGACAAAGAAATCGAATATAAAATCGTTGGCCATGAGGAAAGTGATAACCGGCATGGAAAAATAAGCTATAAAAGCCCTCTTGGAAAAGCCCTGATTGGCAAAGAAGAAGGCGACACCATTGTTGTTCGAGCTCCTAAGGGTGATCTTGAATACGAGATACTTGAGGTTAAATACGAGTAATGTCTTTTAATTGGCAGGCTCCTCTTTTTGATTTACTACGAAAGACTAAGTCTAAAAAAGAACCCGCATATATTAAGAAACTAACAGAAGCTGGAATAAGAACAATTGAAGATCTTCTGTGGATAATTCCTTTGAAAAGCAGATCCATTGTAGATGAAATTCAACACTGCAATGATGGAGACATCTATACATCCTCAGGAATAATTAAAAGTATAAGGTCATTTAGAAACTTTAGAGCAAAGGGTCGAAATAGAGTTCCTCTTTCAAATGTGACTGCAATAGTTGAATCCGAATCAAAGCTCATTGAATTAAAATGGTTTAACGCATATCCAAGTATTGAAAAATCATTAAGGTCAAAAGAAAGAACATTAATTAACTTCTATGGACCTATAAAAAGAACAAATGACAGAGTTCAAATCATCAACCCAAAGCTGGAACTTAATAATAGTGACTCAATTATACAGTACCCCACGGTAAATAGTGTTCCCGGTAATCGTATTAATGAGCTTTTAAATAAAATTCCTAGAGATTCCTGGCACAATATTTACTCTGTTTTAAACATCCCTGACGAACCTATTTCGCTATCAAAAGCCTTTCAAAAAGTTCACGGCATTGAAAAGGATCCAGAACCTCTTAATGAAGAAGATGCATTGAATAGAATTATAAAAGAGGAGTTTTACACCGAGCAAATAATGATTGAGAGGCGAAAATTTAAAAGAGAACAAAACAGACATAATTTTAAATTTGAAACCACTAGGGACAAAAAAAATGAGCTTCATACCTCCTTTAATTTTTCTCTAACAAACGACCAAAAAAAAGTTCTAGACGAAATTCTAGACGACTTTAACTCTCCATACTCAATGACGCGATTAATTCAAGGTGATGTCGGCTGCGGAAAAACAGCTGTCGCTCTTGCTGCTAGCCGGATAATTATACATAATCATTTTCAAGTTGCTATGATGGCGCCCACCGAGTCCTTGGCCATTCAGTTATTTAATAATGCAAAAAATTATTTCAAAGATAATTTAAAAGTCGAAGTACTGCTTGGTAGTTTTAAAAAAAGTGATAAAAATAATATAACTCAGAGACTTGAAACAGGTGATATCGATTTAATTGTAGGAACTCATTCCCTGATCCAAGAGGGTGTGCACTTCAAACGTCTTGGCTTATCAATAATTGATGAGCAACATAAATTTGGAGTTAATCAACGAATTGCATTGAACAAAAAATCAATAACGGGACACACTCTAATTATGAGTGCAACCCCAATTCCCAGGTCTCTTAGTCTAACAAAGTTTGGTGACTTAGAAATTTCCATAATATCCGAAAAGCCTAACGGAAAATCCTCTATTCCTTCAAGAATCATAACAAAAAATACAAAGGATAAGTTTTTGAGTTTTCTATTGACAAGGCTTGAGATGGGCGAGCAAGCATATGTTGTTGCTCCTGCGATTGAAGAGTCTGAGTCTATCGAGATTGAAAATCTCGAAAATATTTACTTGAAGTTCAAAGCACTTTTTCCAAATGTAAAAACATCCTACATACATGGAAAATTAAAATCAGAAGAAAAACAAAGTATATTTAAAGACTTTAAAAATAAAAAAATTGATTTACTTGTCTCAACCAGTTTGATTGAAGTCGGTATTGATGTCGAAAATGCAACAACGATGATTGTTTATGGCCCTGAGAGATTTGGTTTATCATCACTACACCAATTGAGAGGAAGAGTTGGTCGAGGATCTAAACCTGGTTTCTTCTTTATGGTTATAGAGAAAGAAATTTCAAATGAATCAATGGAAAGATTAAGAGTAATAGAAGAGCACTCTGATGGATTCAAAATTGCCGAGCAAGATTTACTTCAAAGAGGTGAAGGTGACCTGCTGGGCACAAGTCAGTCTGGTGAAAAACACAGAAAGATTGCGGACTTAGCGAAGCACCAAGAGTTGCTTGAGGAATCTATTTCTACTATTGAGCTAATAAAAAAGGATAACCCACAGTATTTTCAAAGTATTATTTGTTCAAAAGATCTCACAGTGGAAGAATTTACAGTCTAAGAATTATTGAAACAGCAAATTATAATTATCTTATGGTGAGTTTTGAAATTATTGCCTCTAACGACACTGACTCTATAGGAACCTATGAATTCCTTCTTGACCGCATAACAATTGGGGATACTAGGAATTCACTCCTAACAATTTATGATGAGTTTTTTAATGGAAGTTCTTTGACCCTTAAAATTTTAAATAATAAATTATTTATTATTTATGATGCGCGAGAATTCACTGTAAATGGGGTTGGTTTTTTCGGCACCAAAGTATTATCACCCGGTGATAAAATAAATGTAGGTGAAACAATCATTAAAATCTGTAAATTCAAACAAGATTTTGACTTGTCTAAAAATTTATCCGAAGAAGTTACTAATATAAAAAAAGACCTAAGCACAACTGAACCATCTAGAATTGATTTAATTCTGCAAATTGAAGATGAAATAATAAGCCATGAAGAAAATGAATTTTAACTTTGAAGAAATTAACTATGACAGCGTTGTTTTAGAAAACCAAACCTCTATCGAGTACAAGTATTTTAATTCCCATTCCAAGAAGAATCCCATCGTACTCCTCTATGGACTGGTTTGTAACAATCGACATTTTCAATTTCAAATTGACCACTTTGTAAATCAAGATTACCCATTACTAATATTGAACTACAGAGAGCATTTTGGTTCCAAGAACCCCAGCGGAATACCGGAATGTAGTTTTGAAAACATTGCCACAGATGTTGTGCTACTTTTAGATTATCTAAATATAAAAAAACCTCACTTGATTGGGCACTCCATGGGAGTTAACATCGCCTTAGAAATTGCAATCGCCTTTGACAGCCTTGTTGACAAACTAGTCCTCATATCCGGAAGTCCCTATAGACCTCAGGATTATATGTTTAACACAAATATGAGCTACTTTATTTTTCCATCTGTAAAGAAGATCCTAAGTTCAAACAAAAAACTAGGATTGAAATTTTGGGAGAACCTTCACAGAATAAAACTAATTAGAAAAATGATACTTGACGGAGGCTTTAACCCCAAGCAAGTGACCGATGAGTTCGTCATGTATTATACAAAAAAAATTGGAGAACTAGGCTTTGATCTTTTTTTTAAACTAATAGAAGAAATGAAAAACCATAATTTGTCCTCAAAGCTCCACTTGGTAAAAAATGATGTGCTAATAATGGGAGGCGACGCTGATAATATTGCTCCTATTGAGGGGCAGATCATTTTTGAAAAGTATATAAAAAAGGCTTCCCTCTACTTAATTAAAGACGGCTCTCATGTTCCGCAAGTAGATTTTCATGAAACAGTGAACGAAAAAATAAGCACTTTTATAAGTTAAATAAAATTTCGAAAAAGTCTATTTCTAGCAGATATTATCTGCGACTTCTTATACTCTTTGTGGCTAGCGTCACCTTGAAGATTGTTATCATAACTTTTTTCATCCATGATCTGCACTTCATAAGGGTAAAAGAATTCAATGTCTCTAGTTAAATTAGAAGTATCGATCTTATTAATCATCTCAGAGATTTCATCGCTTGAGTGATTTTTATTTATGAAAATTTTTAGTTTTTTAAATTCAGATACGAATGGGTCCTCATATCTCACCAGCTGCCTGCAGGTGAACTGAATTGCTCTATAGCTATCAGAGCTATGAGAATTACCTGAGTTAGACTCCTTTAGCTCTTCATCAAGCTCCCTCTCTAGTGCATCAGCAAATCTATCCTCTCTAAGGTTATTTTTTTGTGCAAACTCAATAAGGCTTGGAAGATTTTTTTGGAACCTCACCAGATCAACCATCGTATTATTTGATCGACTTGGTTTTATATTTTGTGGAACAATCACATTGTTTGTAATAAGGAAATTTATTATTTTTAAGCAATCTATTTTAGTTGAGGCAATGAATCGCAAACCTACCCTGTCAAAAAGTTCTTCCGCTACATTCTCTGCCTTATGAAGTAATTTCAAAATAACACTGTCACGAGTTTTCTTCGCCTTTGTATCAAATTCTATCAATGGAATCTCGCAATTGCCGCCCACACCCAAAAAAAGTTTATTAGATGCATCTCGATTCATATACCGATAAAACTTATCAAAAATTTGGGTTTGAATTATCTTAAAATAGTTTGACCTTAAATCTTTATCGACGTGTAGAATTGTATGCACAACCTTTAGCACTATATCGGCCCAGTTTTTTGTAGTCTGATCGTATTCATCTTCATTTGATTGAAGTATTTCTGTCAGCTGAGCGACATCAGATATCATCAAGATACTATTTGGTATAACAAGATCGAGACCAAACTCTTTGTTACCCTCCTTCAAAAAATATCTTTTTATAAATTGTAAGGCTTCCTGAAAGTTACCAAATAGCTCAGCCCTTTTAATGGGGTCGTTGTTCAGTGCACCATATCCTTCGAGGAAACTTGTATCGATCTTTTTATTACTTACCTCTCCAAGAAAGCTAGGGGAGTCAAAGGCTGAACGCCCGTTAATCACGACACTTAGCATATCCCAATCAAATTTATATTTTTCAAGGTACTCTTGATCGGCCATAACACTACTCACTTTATAGTATTCAAAAAACTTCGAATAAATTAATATAATTTCAATGAATAACGAAAACAAGGTTAGTTTAAAAAAACCAGAAATATTCTTTTTATCTCTATGTGGCTCCGGGTTTTTACCTAAAGCACCCGGAACTTGGGGAACTCTCGTAACCACACCTTTCGTTTGGCTTTTTTGTTACCTAAAAGTTCCTACCGTATTCGTCATTCCATTCTATATTATAGCATTTTTGGGGTCTGTTTTCTTAATAAACTTTGCTCAAAAAAAACAGGGTGTTGGAGACGCTTCTTGGATTGTTGTTGACGAGGCTTTAGGGTTTTCCCTTATGGCACCATTTATTGACGGTGCAAACTTAATTCATTTAGCTTTAGCATTTCTTCTCTTCAGACTCTTTGATGCCGTCAAACCCTTTCCGGTTAACTGGTTAGATAATAATATCAAGGGTGGCCTTGGAGTAATATTAGACGATATCGCAGCAGGTATACTTAGCATAATTGGATACAAATTAGTTTTTTTCATTTCAGGTTTACTTACTTAAGGTCAAAGCTAATATTTAAGAAAAATTCCCCGACACGCCCGTTATCAACTTTCCCTAAAGTATTATGGGTCTGATAGTTAATAAGGCTTCCATTAAAAAATCTTTGCCTGTAACCCAATGAGACCGCCTCCATAAAGTCTACTCCAAAAGATGTTTCAAACATTAATTGAGAACCGTCACTATGTGCAATTAATTCACCCATCCCCTGAGCAAACAAAGATAGTATATACCGATCTAAAAAATGCCCTATCGCGCTTCCCTCAAGTCTCACCAGACCACTGCCACCCGCCAGGCTAGCACCCTTATTACCACTTAATGAAACAAACCCATTTAAATCCATATCTCCCGTACAACGAACCCAGTTATTTTTTATAAAGGTAGAGCTCAATGCCTTCCCAATTGCGAGGTTTAAAATAGGAGAAATCCCTTCGGCAATATTAGGATCTCGGTCAGTAGGGTTATTATAAACAGGAATTTTATCTCTAGATTTATGCCAATCACGTTGCTGCTCTGCTGTATTAAGAAACCCCTCATTTTGAGTTCTATTCAGGTCTTGAATTCCTATGCCAATATCAAAGTATATTTCACCATCTCTCATGAAGTGACGCCAAGTAAGAAGGTAGGTTGCTTCCTCTGTGTACAATTGCTCTCTTAAGCGAGGCGCATCTTCAGGCAATATACCAGCTCTACGCCATCGCTCCCAGTTTTGCTTATTTTTTTCCTCGTCATGACCTGTGAAAAGTTTTTTATCAAGCTTTAAGTGAACTACGTTCCACCCATCTATTTTCATCGCAGAAGAGAAACTAAACCCATGCGTAAGACCCATATCGTTTGTACCTTGAGCAAGAATCCAGTCGGGCTGTAAGCCTAGCATATGTGGAAATGCATCATTAAGGATAGATGCCCTTAGATTAAACTTTCTAAGTTTCGTCCCATCCATAATAAAAGTTGGATTCACTTTACAGACTAATTTTGATTTATCATTACTTCTGTCTTTACACTCAGATCTCTTAGAACTAGGTCCGCTTTTCAAGCTTTTCATTGCTCCAGTCAAAAAGTCATCCTCTATGGCCAAAGACAAACTCTGCCACATGAGACAGCAGATAAAAGAAATAGAAAGTACTTTAAAGCTCATACATCACTTACTAACAATTACAGTGCCAAAGCTACCATCCAAAATCCCCATAGTTACGTCTTCAATGGTGTAGAATAAAACATCACCGCCAAAGAGCCTCCTAAGTTTTAAAAGCAAAAAAATAACTATTGACTAGTATCCACTTTTTACTTACGCTTTACTTACGCAAATTATTTTTCAAAAAATGTGCGAGAGCGACTACAGGATTTCAATGGCTTTTGTGACCTCTAAAAAGAAACTAGTTTGCAGTTAGTGAAAAAGTTAATTAAATAATCAGGTAAGGAGAATTTATGGGACAAAAAACTGCATCAGAACAAGAAAGCAAAAAGAAAGCACTGGATATTGCGCTAGGAGCAATTGAAAAACAATTTGGTAAAGGCGCAATAATGAAACTCGACAGTGACAGTATTAGCGCGGAAAAAGTTCCGGCCATATCTACAGGATGCCTTGGTATAGACCTTGCTCTCGGTGTGGGGGGTATCCCAAAAGGAAGAATTGTTGAAATTTATGGGCCAGAATCATCGGGTAAAACAACTCTTACACTTCACATAGCAGCAGAATGCCAAAAAGAGGGTGGTACGGTTGCTTTTGTTGATGCTGAACATGCTTTAGATACACATTATGCATCAAAACTCGGTGTTGATATTCCAAACACATTAATATCGCAACCTGACAATGGAGAACAGGCACTTGAGATAGCAGACATGCTAGTTAGATCTGGTGCAGTGAACTTACTTATCATTGACTCTGTTGCAGCTTTAACACCAAGAGCTGAAATCGAAGGTGACATGGGTGACAGCCACATGGGCCTTCAAGCTAGACTTATGTCACAAGCATTAAGAAAACTAACAGGCTCAATTTCCAAATCAAATTGTACTGTCATTTTCATCAATCAACTTCGTATGAAAATTGGCGTAATGTTTGGCAACCCTGAAACTACAACTGGTGGTAACGCATTAAAATTTTATTCTTCAGTAAGAGTAGATATAAGAAAAATTGGTGCAATTAAATCTGGTGACTCAATTATAGGTAATAGAACTAGAATTAAAGTAGTCAAAAATAAAGTTGCTCCTCCATTTAGATCTGTTGAATTCGATATAATGTACGGTACAGGGATTTCAAAAATTGGAGACCTCCTCGACCTTGCAGTAGAAGAAAAAATTATCAATAAAGCAGGTGCATGGTTCTCATATGGAGAAGATAAAATTGGGCAAGGAAGAGAAAACTCTAAAGTATACTTAGAGCAAAACCCAAAACTTGTAGAGGAAATAAAAAATAAACTTCTGGTTAAGCATGGACTTATGGAAGGAGCAAAAGAGGCTCCAGAAACAGCTGACGAAATGATCGACCAAGAAACAGGTGAAATAATTGAAAAGCCTAAAAAGACCAGGGGTAAAAAGATTCAATAATGATTGAAGACCTCTTAAGCGAAATTGAAAAAATTCAAAATAGTACTTCATTAAAAAAAATAAACCTCTCTGATAACGAGAGGTTTATTTTTAATAAAGCATATAATCTACTATCAAGAAGAGAGTACTCCACACTTGAGCTAAAAAGAAAACTTCAACATCGCTTACCTGATCACACTGAGCTCATACCACCAGTTTTATCTAAACTTGAAAAATCTGGGTATCTTTCCAATGAAAGATATAAAAAGATGATTATTACCAAATTGCTTAAAAGAGGGATATCTAACCAAAACATCATAAATGAGTTAAGGTCCCACCAAATTGAATGCTACACAGGTGAGATTGACACAATATCCTCTGATCTTGGCTTGAGTAAGGATGAGCAAATAAAAAAATTAATAAGAAAAAAAATTCGATCAATTGAAAAAAAGCCAATTCAAAAACAAAAAGAAGCCTTGATAAGACACCTAACGGGTAAAGGCTACCTTTATGAAGATATAAAGAAACATATCGGTCAAACCTTTAGCGAAATATTTTAAATTCTATTAAACTTTGTTAATGTTTTACTCTTTAACTTAATTTGAGAGCAATCTATGCCACGAATTTTTAAAGTCTTTATTATCTTAAGTCTTTTAGTAAGTCTTACTTCATGTAAAAAGCCAGAAACAACCGCAGATAAAGACCATCTTAAAATGCCAATCGCATCAAGCATTGACTCTGTTGATCCTGCAATTTCATACGATACGGTATCTGGACGTGTCGTTTATCAGGTTTATGAACAGCTATATCAGTATAGTTACTTAAAAAGACCCTATGAGATCGAACCCTTACTGGCTGACGGAATGCCTAAAGTTTCAGATGACCAGTTAACTGTGACAATAAAAATAAAAAAAGATGTTCTATACCATCCAGACCTTTCACTCAAAATGGGACGATCTGTAATTGCTGAAGATTTTATCACTCAGATAAAAAGACTGGCTTACATCTCAACTAGATCAACAGGCTCATGGCTTTTTGAGGGCATTATTGAGGGTTTTAATAAATTTAAAAAAGATGTTGGGTCTAATTTTGATTTATTCAAACACAAGAGTATTTCCGGATTAAAAGCAATTGATGATCAGACCTTACAAATAAAACTTAAAAGGCCTTACCCTCAACTTAAGTACGCTCTTGCAATGAGCTTTACTAGTCCTATCCCGATGGAGTCCGTAATTTATTACAAAAATATGTTAGAGGAGTCGATGATTGGGACTGGGCCATTTTTTCTTTCACAATGGGTTAAATCCTCAAAGATCGTGCTAGAGAAATTTGATGGCTACAGAAATGAGTTCTTTCCTAACGCTGGTGACAAATACTCCCATGAGCAAAGCCTGCTTAATGATCAAGGAAGAAAAATACCGTTTCTTAAAAAAGTCACGATGAATGTTATTAAAGAAGACCAAACAAGATGGCTAAATTTTATGGCAAATAAAATTGATTTTCTTTCTATCCCAAAAGACAACTTTGCAATGGCCATAGATGTGGATGGAAGTTTGGCAAAAAATTTATCTGATAAAGGAATAGGAATGCAGATTGCGCCAACTCAAACGTATTGGTGGTTGGCATTTAATATGAGAAACTCTTTACTCGGAAAAAATAAAAACCTCCGCCTTGCGATAGCACATGCCATAAACAGGGACAGAATGATTTCTTTTTTCACAAACAATCGTGCACTAAAATCTAGTACCATCTATCCCCCAAGTGTCTTTGGGTACAACGCCAGTAAAAATGTTCCCTTTGAATACGATATAGAGAAAGCAAAGTATTACTTAAAGAAAGCTGGGTACCCAGAAGGAAAAGGACTGCCTAAAATTAAGTTTGATACAAGGGGTGTAAATGCAACATGGAGGCAAAGAGCAGAGTTCATACAATCAGAACTAAAAAAAATAAATATACAAGTCACAATCCAAACGAACACTTTTCCTGCCTATCTCGAAAAAGCCAGAAAAGGTGACCTCGAGTTTTACATGGACGGTTGGGCAATGGACTACCCTGATGCAGAAAACTCACTGCAGCTACTATACTCCAAAAATGCCCCACCTGGACCTAACGCTGCGTTCTACAATTCCAAGGCTTTTGACAAATTATTCGATCAAATTAAAATACTTCCAGACGGCCAACAGAAAAAATTACTTCTAGATAAAGCACACGACTTGATTCAAGAGGACTTTCCCTGGGCGATGTTGTACTGCGACAGGAGTTATATGCTTTACTCTAAGAGACTGAAAAACTTTAGGTACTCTAGTTCAATAAATAACTTCATCAAATACATACGAAAATAGTCTTGTACTACTAGGCAAATACTTCTATTCATTCTAATGAATAGCTTTACTACTGACATTTCACAGATTTCTGCCGAACAACAAGTGTAAACCTAAAACTGGAAACCTGCATGAAACAATTAAGGCTTACTCTGTTAATCTTAATTTCTTTTTTCAACTTCACAGCTGAATCTAAGGAATACATTATATTCTCAGTTGAACATGAGCTGAGCATGGGAATTAACAATGAAAAACCTACATTAAAAAACTTTTTTATAAATATGGGAAAAACTCAGGGTGTCACCAAGGGTACTAGACTTAAAGTTTTAAGGAAAACTATTAAAAGAAATGAACTTGAAAACGACAAAGAGTACCAAACATTCATTCCGGTTGGGACAGTGAAAGTAATACACTCAGATGAGTATTCATCAATAGCTATTAAGGATCAAATTTTTTCAGAGGAAGGGGACTCTCTTATTCTCAGTCCAAAATCGTTCATGATCGGCGATATTATAAAAGTAAACTAGAAAACAGTTTCTATTAAAACTGCTTTTGAAATTTTTAAATCGCCGTCCTTAATTTGATATTCCAAAACATTATATAAGCCAAAGTTTGGAGTAACCTTAGATAATATTCCACTCGAAAGGCGTAAAGCTCCAGTTTCAAGACTTATAGTAAAAGCAAAATCTCCCAATAAAGCCTGGTTTAGTTTAATTTTCTTTAAATATCGTAACCTACCAAGGTACAAAAAACTTCTCATTTTATTAGGAGTGCACAAAAGATAATTCTTACCAGCACCTAAGGCATTGATATTACGTCAAGATTTTTATATTATCGACAAATTAGAGCCTGCATATATTTGACAACTTTGATTAAAGTTTTATAGTTTCCTATATTACCTTGTCCAAAAAAGAAGCGGAGCATTCATGGCCAGAATTACAATTGAAGATTGTCTCGATAAAGTTGAAAATCGTTTTCAGCTAGTCCATTTAACAGCAAAAAGAGTAAAACAACTTAGAAACGGAAAAGACTCTTTGGTTAAGTCTAAGAACAAAGACGTAGTTACTGCTCTTAGAGAAATCGCTGCTGACAAAATTAAACTTGGAAAAATGGAAGAATACGATTCTGACGAATTTTAAACTTATTAAAAAAATTTTGTAAAAAAGAAACACAGGGCTCAAACCCTGTGTTTTTTTTTGCCTTATTTTTTAAGAGTAATCCCTAATACTTCACTGAAATGAGAAACCGGAAAAAACTTTAAGCCTTTTCTGTGTCTTTCAGGTACCTCTGCTAAATCTTTTTCATTACTTTTAGGTAATATAATTTGCTTTATTCCTGCTCTTTTTGCAGCAAGTACTTTCTCTTTAATTCCTCCTACAGGCAAAACTTTACCCGTGAGAGATAGCTCTCCTGTCATCGCAATACTTGGGTTTACTTTTTTCCCCTTTGCCAAGCTATACAAAGCCAGTGCCATAGTTATACCTGCAGATGGCCCATCTTTTGGTGTAGCTCCAGCGGGTAAATGAAGATGTACCTCGTTTTTATCAAGAAAGTCCTCTTTCTCTTCCTCTGTTGCCTCAGCTACTTTCTTTCTTACTGGTTTTTTACTAACAGCTTTTTTAGGAGATAAAGATTCGTCCTCTTGTAATAGTTTTTTTACGTAGCTGTAAGCGATATTAGCTGACTCATTCATCACATCACCTAATTGACCAGTTAACTTAAAACCACCTTTTCCCTTTAATGGTAAAGTTTCAATAAACAAAATCTCACCTCCAAAGGACGTCCATGCCAAGCCTGTAACTACTCCAGCCTTCACATGTTTTTCTTTAAGGTCAGACTGAAACCTTGCTGGGCCAAGTATTGGCTCAAGGTTTTTTTCTAGTGGTTTAAAAGTAAAATTTCTCTTTCTCTTGCCTTTAGTAATTTTCTCTAAAGCGGCTTTTCTACATAGCTTTGCAATAAATTGCTCCATCATTCTCACGCCTGGCTCTCTGGCATAATCATGTATTAATTTTTTAAGAACTGATGAAGACAAATTAACATCGGACTTTTTAAGCCCATGCTTTTTAAGCTGCTTAGGAATGATCCACTTTTTTGAAATCGATATTTTCTCCTCAAGCGTATAACCACTTATATCAATAACTTCCATTCTATCTAGCAGTGGCTCAGGAATATCATTTACATAATTTGCCGTCGCAATAAAAAGGACTTTAGACAAGTCTATTGGAACATCCAAATAATTATCTATAAAGGAAGAGTTTTGCTCAGGATCTAAAACCTCTAGAAGTGCAGAGGCTGGATCTCCCTGGTAAGACTTTCCAAGTTTATCAATTTCATCAAGCATTATAACAGGGTTACTCACCGAAACTCGTTTTAAAGCCTGAATGATCTTGCCAGGCATAGCACCGATATATGTCCTCCGGTGTCCTTTAATTTCCGCTTCATCTTTCATTCCACCAAGACTAAATCGATAAAACTTTCTGCCCAGAGCATTCGCAATACTTCTTCCCATAGATGTCTTACCCACTCCTGGAGGGCCACTAAAACAAAGGATTGTCCCATCGTAAGCAGGCTTTAACTTTCTCACTGCGAGGAACTCAAGAACTCTTTCTTTAACCTTCTCAAGTCCATAATGATCTTTCTCAAGCATTTGTGCAGCTTTTTCAATTTCTATGTCTTTTTCTTCCTCAATGTTCCAAGGGGTATCCAACATCCAGTTGATATATGTTCTTGATACATTATATTCAGGGCTACTATCAGGAATTACCTCTAATCGATCGAGCTCTTCCTTAACCGCCTTCAATGCCTCCTCTGGCATATCAATTTCATCAAGTTGGTCTCTCATTCTTGATATGTCTTTAGACTTTTCATCCTCATCCATGCCTAATTCGGAGCGAATTACCTTTAACTGCTCGCGAAGAAAGTACTCTCTTTGATATTTGTTAACTTTGTCATTTACCTCGTCAGAAATCTTTTTTTGTATATCTGCAACATCCTTTTCCCTTTTCAAGTAAACAAGTAACTTCGCAAATCTTTTTTTAACCAAGAGGGTTTCAATAAAATCTTGCGCCTCAGGTATGTCCAAACTCAAAGCAAATGCAACCAAGTCCGCAAGAGAGCCGGGGCTAGGGGAGTTGAGCATGGCCAACTTCATTTCTTCATTAAAGTAAGGGTTAATTTCAGAGAGTTTTTTCACCTGATTTATTACAGACCTCGTGTAAGCATCAAGCTCCTCATCTGTTTCAATAATATCATCAAAAACCTCTACCTCAGCCTCTAGCAAGTCACCTCTCTCAATTATTGTTGATGTTCTATATCTCCTCATTCCATGAACTAAAATGTTTACACTACCATCTGGAAGCTTGAGCTTTTTGACGACCTTACAAAGCACTCCTACTTTGTATATATCCTTAGGGTCTACCGGTTGCCCGTCATCTTCTTCATCCTCTTCCTCTAGCTCCGGTCCCTTATCTGTAGGCTTTACTAAGTTCAATGCAACATACCCTGTTTTTAAAATATCTTTATCAAGTTCGATGGTGAATCGATCTTCTGACAAAATAATTGGAGCAATCATTCCAGGGAAGATAGGGCTATTTACGATAGGAATTATTACAACATTCTTAGGAAAATCATCTTGTTCAAGACCCTCATTTTTAATTTGTACTTGATACTCTTTTTCAAAATCAGACATTTCTTCCTCCCACTATTTTTTTAAATCAATCACTAATCTCGTCGGTGCTTTAAGTTGAAACACTTCTGCATATACTTTTTTATCTACAAAAATTTCCATCGAAAGAATATTATTTGCTAAAGGAAAAAAATTAACCTCGCGAATAAAATTACTCTTTATCGTTGGCTTTACAGACTTTTTTATTTTCGTATTAGATAAATCTATATTAATTTTACCGTCTCTTGATGATACAAACACATATGTTTCAGGTAAATTTTTGCTTTCAAAGTCTAAAACTATTCGCTCATATCCTCTTTTCGAATAACTAGAGTGCCTCAAAGAAGATAACTCTGAGTTCTGTTTTAAACTACCTGACTGAAAAATCGCATGCTCAACGTAGACGTTCTTTTTAGTCGTTAAAATATTTCTCACGGACAAAGAACTCTTTGCATTCGTAGATATTATAACAAGGCTAATCACTGCTAATGTTTTAATGAATCCCATTGAAAATCTCCCTATTTTCAATTCACTAAAATCTTACCAAAACAAATATGTTTTGCTTATTTTTATTTATACTTTTAACAAAAAGCTTTTACAGAGACGATATAAAGCTACTGGCACTAGCAAGAAGATAACACCCAACACTAAAGAGACAATCCTGTCGTGAAAACCACTATACAGACTTATTTTATCATTACTACTGTAATGTGCTCCTGCAGAACAATCAAATATTGCAGCTCCCGAAGAGTTCGATGAGGGAGAAGACTCCAGTAATTGACTATCTGATCCACCTTTAAGATCAGGGAAAGAAAAGGATAGAACTCCTTGTGCACACTCTCCAGTCCCTCTGTAGAATGTATTTTCAAAACTCTGACTTGAGCTCATCACCTCTACAAATAGAGCTCCTCTAGACAAGTTCTGATCAAAATTATTAGTAATAGATAATATTTGCTTCTCATCAGTTGTTAAGTCTGAACTTAAATAATTGCGAAGACTTACTACCTCTCCCTTTAAATAAAGAAAGTCGCCCTTAAATTGATCCAAACTGATCGTGACAGAGCCATCTAGGTTTATCTCACCAGACGGGCTGAATGGAACATTGAATATCGTCGTATTATTGATATCATTATTTGATATCTTATATATCTCATTTTCATACTCGGGATCAGAAAATACAGAAAAAGATATTGGACTTTCTGAATCAAGCTTATAAGAGAGAAC
The DNA here is from genome assembly GCA_002323535.1 of Bacteriovoracaceae bacterium UBA1511. GTDB lineage: Bacteria > Bdellovibrionota > Bacteriovoracia > Bacteriovoracales > Bacteriovoracaceae > UBA1511. The sequence goes on along the minus strand of DCQT01000081.1, from coordinate 9,533 downwards.
CCCAGCTCTAATCACAGCACTCTCTCCCAACGACTCCCGTAATTCTTTGGTATTTATATTTACCTTAATATTCTTTTTCCAACTGTTTAAGTAACCAAAACTCTCAACCCAAAAGCCGAACCTATTTAGGGATAGGGCTAAAGACTTAAATTCAAAAGCCGTATCTAATGCTAAGGCATCAAGATATTCGCTCCTACTAGACTCAACACACCTCAAACCAATCTCTTTTAAGTCTATATTATTACCATTATCAAATTTAATTACATGTGGATTATTTAGAGAGTTTTCTTCGCAATTAGAGTCAACGAAAAATGGAACGAAACTTAATCCGGACGGACAAAGGTCGAATCGACTAAACCCTAAATAAGGTGGAAATTCTTTTCCGTATAAAGAGGGCTTTATCCTTACAAGGTACTTTTTATCAGTATTAACCCCATTAAAATTAAAACTTCCGTCGTGCTCAGAAAAAGAAGAGACTATGTCAAATGGAGGGTCGAGACTGATTAAATCTATAGTTGCACCAAAAAGCCCCTTTCCGTCGGGCGTTGATTTTAAGCGGCCCTCTATCATCCCCTGAAATAAGGTTTGCTTGGATCCAAAGCTGCTTCTTAAATGACTTAAATCATCTTCCTCAAAACTAAATTGCCCTTTACTCAAGTACGGGTACATTGTAGAGCTTATCGCTCCTGAATGAGCCAATCCCAAAGCATGTCCTATTTCATGAGAGAATATGTTTCCAATAAAATTGTGGTCTTTTTTATCCTCACTTAATTTAAAGGCTCCGTTAAAAACTATATTAGCCTTTAAGATTTGATTACCCTCATAAGACAGAATCGTTTTCGCTGCTTCATGATTGCTTTGAAAATTTACTGACTCATTTGAAATGTTACCTGAAAACTGGACTGAACCATCAGATATCTTGATCACAATATCAGCTAAATTTTCATTATCAATTTTGACAAAGCTAATATTCAATTCATTTTCAAGTTGATTTAATACTTCGGAAAAATGACTTCCTTCGTCAAGACTTAGCGCCTCACTTGAAAAATAAGTTGTAAAAACTGACTTACCTTTACTCCATTCAACTGGGTTACCAATGGAATCCATTTGTGGGATAAACCCCCACATCAAGCAAAGAGACACTAAAGCAAATATCCTAGTCATAATTTTTATTTCTAGAAACGAAATACAGAGAGGTTCCAAAAATTATAAGAAACAAGGAAAAGGTAAAAAAGCCAAAGTCCTCTAATATCACCGACTCCTCCTTCTCTATTTGGGCGGGCTTTCTTTTTCCAGCGTTTTGTTCGGCCAAGAGCCCTAGTTGGTAGTTGTCGACCGTTTCAACTCCCGTCATACCTTGAACTAGGCTCAATTTAGGGGAGTTCACCACTTTTTCAATATAGAATTTACCACTGTTTTTCGACAGATAGATTAAAACTTTTTCTCCAAGTGCTTTTTCGAATTTTACGCTTAGCGGATACTCAACACCATCCCAGCTGCCTCCCTCTGCGTAAACTCTAAATTTCATATAGTTAATGACTTCGGATGGATTAAGCCCGTAGTACTTTTCTAGCTTTAAACTAAAAGCAGTCTCTACTTTATTTGAATTGTTTTTAATATAGGATATTTCCTCTAGGCTGCCATAGATCCAGGTCGATGAACCAGAGCCATTTGATATGGTTCCAAATATTAGTAAAAAGAAAACAGAGAGTTTTTTTAACCATTCCACACCCAACTAGTCGGTTATTCTGCGAAAAAGTTAAAAAAAAGCCCTCCAAAAGGAGGGCTTTAAAATAAAGTTTATTTATAAAAAGGATATTAACGTTTCGAGAATTGAAATCTAGCTCTCGCTCCTCTCTGACCTGGTTTCTTTCTTTCAACTTTTCTAGAGTCTCTAGTTAGAAAGCCAGCTTTTTTTAATTCTCCTCTTAACTCAGCGTCAGCTTGAACTAATGCTCTTGCAATACCAAGTCTACAAGCACCAGCTTGGCCTGTAGTTCCACCACCTCTAACATTTATATAAATATCAAATTTATCAGAAAGCTTTAATAAGTTAACTGGTTGATTAACAACATAACGTGACGTTGCTTTTGGAAAATAATCGTTCAGATCTCTCTTGTTTACAAGGATTTTCCCGGAACCCTTAGCAAGATAAACTCTCGCTACTGATGACTTTCTTCTTCCTACTGTATGAATATCCCATTTTTTGCTTACTTCAGACATTACCAAATCCTTTTAAACTATAACTCTAGAGGTTGTGGGTTTTGAGCTTCATGTGTGTGATTTTCACCAACGAAAACTCTTAATTTTTTAAGTTGCTGACGACCTAAAGAATTTTTAGGAAGCATCCCTTTAACAGCATTAAAAATAACTCTTTCAGGATGTTTTTCCAACATTTCTTTTGCTGTTGTTACTCTCATTCCACCAACATAATCAGAGTGAGAGTAGTACTTCTTTTGATTAAGCTTATCGCCTTTAAATACAACTTTCTCAGCATTAACAACAACAACATGATCTCCAGAGTCTGTGTGAGGGGTGTATTTAGGATTATTTTTCCCTCTTAAAACGGTCGCAATTTCTGTTGCCAAACGGCCAACGACCTTATCTGTAGCATCTACTACAAACCATTTTTTATCCGCTTCAGCTGGTTTCAATACGAATGACTTACTTGTGTACATAACTATACCTTCTATTAACTTTAAAATTAGAGATAATTCTCGGTTATATACAAATAATCAACATGACAAGTCAACCTAAATATGGCCCTGCATTATCAAAAATACCCGACCATAAGGTGAAATCTTCCAAATTGTTCTTTTTCACCATTTACAAATTCCCGGTTAAGCTTTAGTCCGTAATCAAGGTTTAGTGTTCCTACAGGCGTTAACAACTTTAAGCTTAAGCCGACGGAATGGTTTAAGTTATTGAAATTTAACATTTCAGGCATTACTTTACCCAAATCATAAAATGTTGAGAGCATCACGGAAGTCGAAACCTCTCTCCTTAACTCTGCTTTTAAGTTAAAAAATGATGCTTCATCGTCAATAACATATTCAGAGATATCATTACCTCCAAGAACCCTATTAACCTCTGTTGAGTTATAGCCTCTAACGTTATCGACACCTTCAAGCCTGAAAACTTTCACCCTCGGTATGTAGGACTTGTTATCACCATCAGCACTTCCTTGGCCCAGGTTTTTTTGCCATCCCGCAGCAAGGCTTGAGGCAAAAATAAACGAGTCGAACCTTTTATAAAACCTATTTCTGGATTGAATTTTTAAAAAGTTTATTTCTAGATCATTATTCATAGATAAGAAAAGTGGGTGAGCTAGCTCTGCAGAAAGAGAGTGGTAACTACCTTTTGATGGGTTAATCACTCTATTTCTGTTATCAAAAAAATATGATGCCGTAATACCGCCGATTCGAAACTCTCCATTTTCCAAATCCTCAGTAGCATTAAACTGCTTAATTAGCTCAAACTGATACCTGAAAAATACACTTCCCTTCGTACTTAATTTTTTATCCAAACTTGCGGAAGCCCTGACAATATCTGCATCAAACCCAAAAAAGCGACGCCTAGTTAACTCAGAGGAAAAAATTGTTCGATTAAAAGACTTGAATAAATAGGGGAGTGCGTAACTCGTATTTAGTCTGTATTCAAAAAAGGTGGAAGAAAAATCACGCCTCTGGGGGTCAAGCAGAGTCAGATCCGTCCTTTTACTAATACGGCTACCGAGCAAAAAGTTTTTATTTTCACCTGAAATATTATTTTTTTGAACACTCAGATCAATTTTAGGCCCAATGTCTGTTCTAAAGCCTGGGCTAATAGACAGTACGCCAAAATCTTTTTCTCTAACATTTATAACAAGATCAACCTGATTCTCATTATTTTCAACGCCCACAACAACAGGTGAAATACTTAAGAAAGAAAAAATATTTAAAGAAACAAGCTGATCATTTAAATTCTGAATTAAACCAGGGGTTAGTGTATCCCCTTTTTGTGCCTTTATTTCTCTGAACACAACTAGTTTTTTAGTTTTCTGCAAGCCCTCAATCCTTACTTCATTTAATCTTGAAATCAGTCCTGGGGATATTTGAAAATCAACATCTACTTTTTTTGTAATAATATTTTCTTTGATAAAAGGTTTTGATGAGTCCCATTTTGCAAAAAAGTAACCTCTTTGCTTTAAACTTTTGATAAGACTTTTTCGCTCGTAATCAGCAATTGATTCAGAGAAAATGTCTCCTCTTTTTAAAGCAAAAGGTACTCTTGGCCTTATCGTTTCCAGGTCAAAACCAAGGCTTACCTTGCCAATTAAAAAACGATCTCCCAAATCTACTTCAAGCTTAACTTTCTCATTGCCTAATTTTCCTGTTAATTTATATGAGACCCTAGGATCCAAATAACCCAGCTTTTTCAGCTTTTCGACTACATATGTCCTTACTAACTCAATTTCATTTTTATTAAATTTACCTGAATTGAAATATGGTTTGTTAACCTCGCTTAAAATACTACTTATTAACTTATTTGACTCAGGCGAGAGATTGTTTAACTCAAACCCAGAGATCAACTTATAATCGCCTTCAGTGATTATAAGTTGGAAACTCAAAACAGTTTGCCCATTAGAGTCTACGCCCTCTCTCATTGATGTTTTAATGTCACCACCTAAGATTCCTTTAGTTTGGTAAAAAGACTGAACCAATGAATTTAATTGAGTTTCCGTCACCTTAGAGCCTAATCTTGCAACACCTGTTTTAATATGGTCCAGCAACTCCTTACGAGTGACAATATTATTCCCTTCGAGATGAAAAACTTGCTTCACACCAGCATTAATTCTGACTTCTAGAACCGCTTTTTTTTCATTTTCTTTATTGAAAATAATAGATTCCTCAATGTCACAGTTATAAAAACCTAAATCATTTAACTGTTGGATTGACTCTTGCTTTAACAGGTTAATTGTACTTAAGCTCCAGTTCTTACCTTCAAGCTCCTTAAACTTTTTAGTGATAATAAAGCTTGGTGATTTAATTTTTACTTTTTCAATCATTGTTGGCTCACCCAATGAAACATGAAAATCAACAAAAAGCTTTTCCTTAATTATGACTCTTTTATACCAGACCTTTGCAGCGAAAAATCCCTCCCTTGATAATTGGTTTTTGAGTTCTTTGACAGAGTACAAAGCCGAAGGCGCAGAGAACTTCTCACCTTCTCTTATTCCATATTTTCCGAAGTGAGTTTTCAAGTTTAGGTCAGTTCCCTTCAACCTTACTTTAGAAACTAACGTACTTAACTTGGCGTTAGCAGAAAAACTTACAACATTATCAATTAATTCATATTCAAAAGAGAAGCTTGAAATCAGCGGATCGTAAATCATAAATTTCAAATTAGATGTTATGTCATCAGGAGTGTTTGAACTTTTTATTGCAAGTTCAATTCTCTTTTCTAAAAATTCACAATTTGAATTAGATGGACAGCTCAAGTTTATAGACTTAATTTCGTATCCAAAACAAACAGCACTTAAAAAGAATGTTATTAAACTGATGTATCTCATTTAAAAGTCTTTTTCCATATTAAGTCTAAGCCCAAACTATTTGTAGTATCAGTATTTTCACTGTTGTCACTAGACTGTGTCTGATAAACACCTTGGATCATAATATTCTTGTCAACTTTCAAATTAAGGTTCATCTCTTGTCTCTGGTCAAGAGAGCCTCCAAGGGTACTCGAATAAGACATATCTAGTGAGTTACTAATTCGTTTAGTTAACCTTATCTTTGTAGCAGAGCGAACCCTTGTTTGAGCTTCACCTACTCCTTGGTTAACCTTCCCTTCGAGCAAAGATGTTTCGTCATTTATTATCTCTGGGGCAATAGAGACCTTAACTCCAAGAGTTTCATCTAGACTATTATTTATACCCGTTTGATCCAATAAAAAAGAACCTAGCCCTAATGAGGTAACATTATTAATTGCATTTGCTCCAAGGTTCCGGGTTTTTTTCAAAGTCACACCAATTGCTAATAGTGAAAAAATATCCTCTTGTGCCAAAGGAGGATCACTTAAAAAACTAATATTCAAATTCTTAAGGTCTCCGACAATTGATGACTTGAGATTGTAATTATCTATTTTCGTCTCAGCATTTATATCAAAATAAGGGTCTGGTTTATTAGATGATTTTCTAAGTCTTACTGCACCATCTGTTACTGAAAACATATTGCCTTTTAAAAAAACCTTTGAAGCTTGTGGCACGACCTCTAAGTCACCATAAATTTGAGGTTTAAGGTTATTACCGATCAGTTTGAGCCTAGAATCAATTTTAATGTCCATGAGATTATTTTTGATTCGAATTGGTTCTTGTGTTTCTATCACAAAATTATTTTTAAAAATCAATTTACTTTGCCCTTGAGACCTATTTCCCCCAAACAGAGAAATCCAATCATTAACACTTTCCATGAGATTAACTTTTTTCAATTTTAAAATACCGGAAAATTCGTATGGCGCCTTTTCCCCGCTAACTGTTCCACGGAAGTCAAAATTAGCATTCGATTTTTCAAGAAAGTTAGATGTAATATCAAACAAATCCACGTCAAAATCTAGAGCTCTTTTTTTATCTCCAAAAAACCCCACTCCACTTAAATTAATACTTCCCCCACCAAAGTCAGCGGATGCATTTTCTAACACCAAGCTATTTTTATCTCCTGCGACAGATAGATTTAAACCGGAAAGGCTCCGATTAAGGAGCATTGAACTAACAATAGATTCTTTAATATCAAGGTTGTAGTTAACAAAAAATTGATCAATATAATTTAAATTACCAAAAGCAAAAACATCGCCAGTAAAAGTCACTCCAAGTTTGCTCGGAATAAGTAGTTCAAATACGTCTGCATTAAGATGAGACTCTAAAAAAACTTTTGCCTTTTTAATTTTTTTACCCTCAATAAAAAAGCTTAAGTAATGCTCTCCACCAAAAAGTTTCAATGTTGATTTTTCTATTTTACCGTTCGAAATCACAATTTCATTAAATGGGTATTGAATATATAGACTTGTTTTTTTTCTCTGAATAAATAAATCAGAAACACCCAGGTTTAGATTTAAAGCAGTAAACTTATTCATAAAAAAATCTGAAGCAAGAGTAAAAGAGACTTGAGAGTTGATATCTTTACCTTCAATAAGATTTGGCTGATAAAGAGATAGAACATCACTCAGCCTAGGCATATTGACTTTAAGGTCCACACTAGACTTACTCTTTGACGTTAAGTCTAGAAAAGAGCCAAGCTTTATTTGTCTATCAAAAAAACTCCCACTTATGTCAAACAGCCCTCCCTTTTTAGAAACCCTGAGTGTGTTTTTGTTATACCTAAATTTCGAATTTCCAAAATTATTTAACTGAACCTCAAATAAACCGTTACCCTTAGCAAAACTTCCACTGTGCTCAATTTTTAATCCAAGATTGCCCTTTGTATCTGGAAAATATTCTTTAATAAATTCTAAATTTTCAATTTGTAGATCTTCGCCGGAAACCCGAAGCTCTAAATTATTTTCAGAGAACTTAAAATTACCAGAAGTGTAAATAGAGCTACCTCCCTTTTTTAACACTAGAGGCTCTAGCGAAAATTCATTTTCATCAATTTTAGTGTTGAGCTCAAAATTTTCAAACAACTCACTTCCATACTTAAAGTAATTTCCCTTAAGCCTAACTCCTACATTAAACTTTCCAGCATAATCACCTTTAACCAAAAAGGATGAATGACCCCTAAAATCTAATTTTTCTCCTCCCGACACTATCTCTTTAAAGTTTTGCTTCAGGATTGTTTTAATCGCAAGGCTATTTAAATTTTTAGAAGTTCCACGAATCTTAAACTCACCACGAGAAAAAAGGTCGAATGTAGCATTCAAGTCTAGAATGGATGACTTAATATCAGTTTTCAGGTCTTTAACTGATAACTTATCATTGAGAAAATCAACAATAAGTTTTCCTTGCCCATCTCCAATAAAATAATTAGAGACCAGCAAGTCTTGCCCTTTTAAATCAAAGGTCAGACTACTTACTTGTTTATTATGTTCAAATTTCAGGTCGCCTTGACTTATTCCTCTAACCTCGACTCCAGAAAAATGCCCAAACTCACTTAAATTTATCAAAGCATTACTAGAAGAAATATTTAATCCCTTCTCAGAAATATCGCCACGGATTTGCAAGCTAGAACTCTTTGATTTAGCATTTAAATTGAAAAATGCACCTTCTCCACTCTTAATTTCTATTGGCCCCTCAAAAACAAAATCTCTTAAAGAAAGTATCTCTGACGATCCTCCTAACCTTAGTGACTTGAGGTTCAAAGATTTTAACCCCAGTTCAAGGTCATCTTTTTGAGTAAGCACCAAATCTCCATCAAGTTTCCCGGACAAAGGAATTATTTTTAATTTTTTAAAAAACATTTCGTTCGTATCAATTAAGAAGTCCTTAAACTCTAATGTTATTCCATCAATAAGTTTTTCATTTTTTAGGTCATACGTAGCTTTACCATTTAGATTTGCGACTCCCGAACCAAAATTAAACACGCTAAGTTTTTTCAAAACAAGGTTGGAATTGAATAGTTCGAGACTCGTTTTTATTTTCTTTAAATTAAGATACTTTTTTGAGGGACTCTCGATTTCTAAATCAAGCTTTAAACTTTTAAGATCATTATTCTTGTAAGAAAATTCACCACTACCAAAAATTTCCATATGACTACCAAATGATAGTGATTTCATATTTCCCACAAAATCATTTGTAAGAATCATAAATTCATACTTTCCACTACCCATAAGTCTTCTTAAATCAAACTCTATTCTCTCAAACTTGAGTTGACTTACTCCTTTGAGTAGTTGGCCTTGTACCATAATTTTATTTCCGAAAACACTTCCAGATATGGAAGCTGTATCAATTTCATAACTCTTAAATTTGGAACTATTTAATTCAAGCTCATATTCAACCTTTCCCTTCCGCCCCTTTTTTATTAAGAGATCATTAACACTCAGAAAGATCCCTGCTCTTTCACTTTCAAAATTCAAATGATCAATTATTAAATTACGAAAAGGTAGTGTATTTATAATCTTCTCGAGATTTATTTTTTTATTGGAATTATTTTTTTTTCCAAGAAAAGGGTCTGCTTTTAACTCTCCTCCCCGCAGAGACATCTCTCCTATACTTAGATTTCTTTTTAATAAATCTCTAAGGCTAAAACCAAGACTTAAATCTGAGTTAGAAATTACTTTCTGATTATCTTTTTCAACAGATAAGTTTTTTAAGGTAGTTTCTAAAAATATAAAAGATATTTCAATACTATCTGCTGATAAAGATATACCCTCTTTTTCAGGAATTACCTCTTCAATATATGAGATGACATAATTAGTTACAAAGCTCGATTTTAAGGATAGCTTTAATCCCCAATATGGAGAGAACAACACAATTAAAAATACAAGTATTATTCTGTTTATTTTCATTTCAGAGATATTAAAACCTTATAATAAAAATGACTTATATTTGGATTGCTATCATTTAT
>DCQT01000076.1 GCA_002323535.1 Bacteriovoracaceae bacterium UBA1511 | reverse complement strand
TGTTTCAACAGATGAGGGAAAGAAGAACTTAAAAGCTTTACTTGAGCAAGAAGGCGTTGAAAACGCCGACGAAATTTTAAAGGACCAGAAAAAGGCTGAGAAAATAGCTGACAGAATTAAGGAGAATTACTCTGCTAAAAAAGAAGCTGTCATTGCAAGAATGCGCGCTAAACTTGAAGAGATAGCTCCTGTAGATCAAGGACAATCCCCGAGCGCTAGGATTTCCAAAGTAACAGATGAGCTTTCAAAGAAAAAAGAAGAATTTAGTCAACTAATTCACTTTAGTAATATTATGAGCAGTTTCTTTGAGGTAAATCAACAAGGAGTTGATATCGGTGGAGATGATAAAAACAAGGGCGGTGCAAGTAAAACCCCTACGAACTCTGCCGTTGCCCAAAGAGAGCTTGAAAACCTTGGAAAGGAGTTTAAGGACTCAAAGGATCAATTACAAAAAAGTGTTGGTGTAGGAGATTCATCTGGCGCTGACTCCGCTGGTGATGACTCCAGTGGAGAGGTAACGATAGGTATAGCGACTATTAACAATATCCTTCTCCCAGATGCGAAAATCGATCAAGATTCGAAGCAAAAAGACTGACTTTTTAGCTTAAAAGACAACTACAGCTAACATCCTGGCCAGACAAACACTCCATACTTTTTCATCTTAAAAAATCTAGGTATAATGTTGCAAACAGCGTTAAATATTTAACTTAGGAATTTTTATGAATTACTTCTCTGATGAAAAAGAATGGTTATGGCTTTTTGAGCACGGGTTAGACTGGGACAAAATCATCCCTTTATACTTCCAAAGTTTTCCCACTGAGGATGGCCTTCAAAACAAAGAAGAAGCAAAAGATTTTCTCAAAGAATTATTAACGGCCACAGGTGAATGGTGTGGAGAAAGTATTTCTGCAAGAAGAGAAGAGCTTGAACGAATAGGTGCTGGAGAATTAGTGGATGGAAAAACTATACCCAGTGAACCCTTGCAGGCTTTTTATCAAGAAGCAAAAGAACTTGAAATATTTGGCGCCAATGCTCCAAAAGAATATGGCGGATTGGACCTCCCAATGAGCCTTGGAATGTTTGTGATGGCCCAAATCTCTAGAGGCTGTATTTCCAGTGCGATGCAAATGAGCTTTTATGGCTCAATCGTCGACATGCTTGATCGTTTCGCCACAAAAGAAATTAAGGACAAGTACATTCCTGAAATTATCGCAGGAAATATCTCTGGGAGTATGTGCTTAACTGAGCCCGATTGTGGAAGTGATCTTGGAGCTCTTCAAACATCTGCAACTCCTCAAGACGACGGCACATATCTTTTAAATGGATCTAAAATATTTATCACTAATGGCGGTGGAGGCTTAGGCCTCGTACTCGCAAGGATTGATGGAGAGGAAGAAGGTCTAAAAGGCATCAGTATGTTTTTATGCGACCAAAACGAATCAGAAGATGGACTTAATTTTCGTGTGATGAAAAATGAGCACAAAATGGGACTGCACGGCACATTCACCACTGAGGTTCTTTATGAGAATACAAAAGCTCACCTCATTGGTGAAAAAAACCAAGGATTCACCCTTATGCTTCACTTAATGAATGAAGCAAGAATTGCCACGGCGATGCAATCATTTGGTGGACTTGAGGAGTCACTTGCTTACGCAAAACAATATGCGTTAGATAGAAAAGCATTTGGAAAACCCATTGCGGAATTGCCATTAATGAAGCGCAACCTTGAGGATTATCAAACAGAGGTTGATGCAATCAGGGCACTTCTTGTTGATACAAGCTCCTACTATGATATCTACCAACGTCTACATCATAAAAAATGTCTGCATGGAGAGTTAACTAAAGATGAAACCGATCAATTCAATGAAGCATGGAGATGGACAAGAAAGAGAACTCCCCTAGTTAAATTCTACGCGACTGAAGCATTTACTCAACTATCGACCAAGGCCATTCAAGTTCTTGGTGGTTATGGTTATATGTGTGAGTACCCACTAGAGAAACTTCACAGAGATTCTTTTGGGCCACTTTTGTATGAAGGAACAAGTCAGATTCAAAGTTTGATGGCGATGAAGGACTTAATGAAATACGTCATGAAAGACCCAAAAAGCTTCTTTTCCAACGTTTTTTCAAAACATCCTGGTCTTGGTCTTATCTCTGGGGAAAAAGAGTGGGAAAAGGAATACAGAACCGTTCACTATAGATTTAAAAAGAAGCTTGTTGGTTTGATGTTTAATCAGCTTCGTCCAGATACAGAAAATATTTTTGATGTGAGCTCTTGGATGAAGCTTGATGAAGAACGAGTGAGTGGATTAATGATTCATGCGGAAACACTTTGCGCAGCACTGTCTTACATGGAAACTCTGCGTGTCCTGTGTGAGCATGCTACAACAGATGAAGAACGGTCTGATTTATTTTTCAGATATAAACGTTTAATTAAACCAAGACTTGAAATGATTTATCACGATTGGGATGAAAGAAACTAAATTTAGTTAAATTAAAAACGCCGGTAAATCCGGCGTTTTTTCTACATTTTCGGAAGCATATCATATAAATAAATCATCGATTCCCTGGGGTTACTATGATAACCGCCACAAACAAGCTTCTTTGATGAAGGGCCATCTTCGATAAATGCACCTGCTAAACAACTGGAGCCAAACACTGTATTTTGAACCGGCTCATAAGACTCAATATACTCGTTAACGAACCTAGTATATCCGTTCAGCTCTTTATTATAAAGAACACTACCATCTGAAGAATTTACACCAAGTATCAAAGAATAGGTATCTGTTGACCCTACATTGTTAATATCAAAACTTGAGCCACCTAAACAGTGCGCAGTCGCCTCACCTAAAGTACCAACAATGTTTGTTTGTGCTTGAGTTGTTGATCTTCTTAGCCCTACATGATCAATAACAGCACCATCATGACATTCACCCATACCGCTGGTGATAGAAACAAACTCTGGCGGAGGGCCTTGAACAAGGAAGTATTCAATGGAGAGCTCACTGAAATAATCATTCTCAAAAATTATATTAGTTGATCCGTTATCAAATTCAACTCTTGCAATCAAAGGCTTATGGTTAGATTTTCCAAAGCAATAAAGATCATATAAATCGCTTCCTCCAACTTTTTCAATATCATTACATTGCGAAATGCCGCCTGCCTGAACGTCACTTACCTGTGACACAACAACTCCACCCTCTTCCTCAGGAAAGTTGCCGAGAAAAAATCGACGAGGAGAAACAGTCGTTAACGCAGCTTCCTTTTTTAATTTTGTCTTGCCACCAAAATAAGTTGGTTTTTTTATTGAGTAAAGTTCACTGAAAGTGTTAACCGTTGTTGCGCCATGCCCCTCATTAGAGTCATAAAAAAGAAGTGAGTCCTCATTAAGGTCATAATGATAATTGCAGCCAACATTACCGCAAAAAGTACTAAATTGATTTGGAGGAGGTGAATTAGGAAGAGAATCAAACATCCAACCATATGCCGTATCCAGAGAAAAATCTACGTTAAACTCTGCAATTTCTGGCATCCGAATCTTTAACGTTTGGTCCGTATTATCTTTATCTATAAAAGCGGCAAAAGAAATATATCCTCCAGCACTATTAAAGGTCATCGGGTTGGGCGCACCAACTACTTCACCTTGGCCATTTACACTAGTTGATACGCTCTGATTTCCCATAAAATGTCCTACAATGGCGGGATCAAGGTACTTACTTTCATCAAAGGATGGGATTCCCCAAGCTCCTCCACAAACTGAAGAACTGTTGCTTGCAGTTAAAGAAAAACAAGAATCATAACCAGGAGTTCCCATGACCTGCCAATTAGAAACATTATTTGCAGTAGATTGCCTGGAGACACTGTCAACATCTCCTGCTTGCACTTTCCAAAAAAAGATATTTTGAGTGTCTTGATTGGGTTCGTAAGTAAACTCTTCGCAATCTATAATAGACCAATACACCCAGCTTGGTTGGCCTGGTTGTGGGATATTTACCGTAGTAGAACCTCCACCGCCTGGGTCGCCTCCTTCTTCAAGATCTATATCAGGAAAATCCTCTGGATCGACAATTATAGCATCATTAAGATTTGCATTAACACAAACAGGAAAAGGTGAAAGCGTAGAAAAAGCGTCTTTTAAAATACTTTTCCAAAAAGACCAGGCGTAAAATTTACTTTGGGAATTTACATTGATCGAAGCATTCAAGCTCCCTTGAAAATACTTTGTTGTGCAAATTTTTAAAGGATCAAAATTGTTTGGTGTCTGCATAAAATAGTTATCACCGCCAGCATCTAGTTTTGCGTCCGTATTACCTCCGCAGTGAATATTTCCCTGTTTATCAAAATCTAACCCTTCACAAGCACCATTTATATTAGTTAAAGTCACTTCCCAAAGTTTGGTATCATTTTTAGTATCAACTGCAGCGATCCAGGGAACATTGTCTTTTTGTCCACCACAAAAAACCACATCTGTTAGACTTGAGCATTTCCCGTCCTCAGGTGCCCCTGACCAACTACAACCTTGTACATTGAGGCAGCCGCTTTGATTTTCTATATCTTGGCATGTTATTACCTCTCGACATTCTGAGGTGCTGGAACTTTCATCCACCTGTGCTGTTACACCTTTAGTAACCAAAGGCCTTCCGTCATAAACTAAATGAAGTGCATTTGTGCAAACATCCTCCACTCCTACTGGTCTAGCAAAGATATAAAATTCTCCAGATTTTTGATATTCTTCTGGCAAACCTCCTACTTCCTGCGCCAATTGTATTACTTCAACAGGTTGTGTGCTGGAATTACTATTAAATGTAGATGAACTAATAATTTCAACCCCAGAACATGAGGCTGCATCACTAGATAAAGAAGTTACATAAAAATCATAGGTGATAGAGTCTTGCCCAGTAAAGTTATGACTCACTTTTATTTCAACATCATAATTTGAAAAATTCACCTCATTGTAATCTGCCGCCAAAGTTGTATTCGCAAAGGAAATATTTGGCACAAAAGAGCTTACTGAGGGAACTAATACACTATTTGAATTCCCTGCAAAATCATAGACATTAACCTGGGCAGGAACATCCGCGAGAGTAAATGAATGGGTAAACGTGGGATTTAATGATAGCTCAGACCTCTCAAGGCACTCTGTTCTTGGGTTTTCATCAGGATTATGAATGTAAAAGCAATGCTTTTGAGTTTCTGTAGAATTAACAGTTAGGGTTAAGTTACTGCAGTTTGTCTCGAAACTACCGCCGTTATTATTAAGAATACAGTTTTCACTCGGATTTGTTTTTGAAATAGAAACACTTGGAACTGGTGTGGAGCTATCGTAGAGATAGGTGAGATTTTCACACTGCGTTTCAAAAAAAGGAGACACTAAGTCAACGGAGAAGATCTTCTCACCATCGCCCGATGGAATACCATCAGATCCAATGACAACATTTTTGGTAGTCTGCGTGCCAGCCACTTGAATGGATTCTCTTCCCGCATCTTCACATGCACCATAAAAAAATTCCAAAGTATCGTTAGTAGAATTGTCTAATGGTGCCTCTAGTGTAAATGTATTAGAGTAATGAGTGTACTGCCCAATTTCTTTTCCAACAGACGTTTCAAACGGACTTTGATTATTATTTTCATCAATTGTAAGATCGCTTATAGTTAAGCTAAGACTTCCAACACTTGTACTATCCGGCATTAAATCAAGCGCGAGAAAAATTGAATTACCAATATCATCTTCACCGATAACATATAATTGATCATCAGTTCTTAGGGCATTCGAAAAAGTTGTAGAACTCGAAAAAGTGGAGATATCATCTTCAAGAGTTAATAGAGGATCATTTACATGTGAGCAATCATTTGTTTGGCATAGTTTTAATTTATCCATCACGCTTATAGAGCTGAAGGTTGATGTGTCATCAATATTTAAATTTATATCCAAATTCGTACAATCGGTTTGTCCATTCAAAATTATGCACCCGCCGCTGACAGGAAGGTAAGAGACAAAGGCGATATCAGGAGTTTGTTTGTCAAAATAGTATTTTGCACTAACACACGAGGATGAATTTCCAAGGTAATCAAAAAACTTAACTGATGCCTCATTGACTGCATTCGGTGTGGAGTCGACTCCTTCTAACAATGTACCATCCTCACCAGCTGCCCCTAATAAGAAGTCTCCATTTTCTTGGCCTGACGAATCTGTTAATAAAAGACTTGAGTTTTTTAAAGGAGTCCCAGTGCAATCATTATTTTTATAGAACTTATAAAAATAGTTTGAATTATGTGAGTTAAGGGAATTTGCAGTTACTCCTGCATGAGAAGCATCATAGGCCGGAGCAGAGCTACCTTTTGCCACAAGACTGTAACCTCCCTCCAAATCCAAAGAGATATGGCCGGACGCTAAAGAGATCGTAGTGGCACCAGACGGAAGAGCTTCTTTATATACTGGAATGTTTGAAATTTCATGAACTAAATTATTACCAATTTCATCAGTAACTTTTAAATATAGAGTTTCATAACTTTGATAGTCGATATTTTGAAATATGACTGCTTGAGGAGCACTAACTGAAGCAGCAATTGTAGTTGTAGATAGTACATTTGTGCATTCATTATCAGAGCAAAGACTAGCGGTAACTGAATTTAAGTTAGAGTATGGCAAATCAGGGTTTACGGTAATAGAGTAATCAAGGCTATTGCAATTTGAATAAAACTCTCCATCATTATTAATATCATTAAGAACACAATTAACTCTTGAGCCTAAATTAAAACCATCAATGTTGCTGGAATCAACTGGAAAGTTAGTAATTGAAAAGGCTGGAGCGATTGTATCATGATAATACTTTGCATTTGAGCAATTAGAAACTCCCCCGTAAAAATCATAAAGCACTATTGAGGCTGAGTTAATAATATTGGCCTGTAAATGAGGGTCTGCAATCTCCGTTGTGCTTAATGAATTACTACCATGTATAAATGAATCCTTATAAGAAGATGCTGTGCATGTTTCATTTAGAAATAATTTAAAGTTTTTTCTATTACTGTTTTCTACAAATGTTTCAATATTTTGCGATGGAGAAGAAACCGTTCCGTTGAAAGTTGGGTTGCCTCCTCCTTTAAATACTAAACTATAGTCACCATCGTATCCCAGATTTCCTTCCTCAATTAAAATATAATTATTTGGGTTCAAAGATGCTGAAATCAACACCTGCTTATCGCCTAATGGATCTGCCCATTTATAATTAGGAGAATTGAGACTGACATGATCATGATAGTTTTCTTCACCAATACCAGTTGCATAGCAGGCCTCATTTCCGACTCCATCCTTAACGTATAAAAAGTATTGATCTGTTGAATTGAATTCAATTGTGCCAGAAAAAATATGATTATCATTTTCTGAAAGAATTAAAGCTTGGTTTGAACTTGCACCTGAGCAATCGGGAGATGTAGTTAATTCGGCATAACCCATCATCGTCCCAGGATCGGAAATAGTTAATGAATAAGAGAGCTCCGTACAGTTTGTGTAGTTAACGCCACCCTCCAGTGCATGCAGGCAATCTTCAGGAGCAATTGAATCAGATGGAGAAGTGATTTCAAACGTATCTACAACAGGATAAGAATTATCAAAATAACCAGATACCTCAACACAATCAGTAGAGTCATAATTAGAAGAAGAAATCATCGCCCCGTAAGTATATAGTCCATCTGCCGCGACATGAACATTAGAAATAGCTGGAGGAGATACAGTGATTGGAACAGGTAATGGCTTTAAAGTCTCTCCAAAATGATGGTCGGAGTATGTCCATGTGTTTTGCCCCTCAGGTGTTGATGAGGTCGAGTCCGCAAATGCCAATGAGTGATCCGCAAGAAAAATATGTGGACACATCGAGACAGATTCATTTCCAGGAAACCAATATATTGTCTCACCTTCTTGAAAATACTCTGCGGTAACATCTACATTTACACTAAATCTGAATACAGGCACACCATCAGTAGGTCGATTAATAAAATCTCCAGGGAATGTAGAGTCAACACTACTTGAGAGACTTATAACAGGGGTCGCTGGCGGTGTAATGACTGTTGAATATACAGGCCCATGACAATCGCTCACCATTCCATAGGGATTGATAAAAGCTGTGTAAATCTCAACCTCGCCTCGAAGAGATTGAAAGGAATTGTACTCAGACAAATTCAAACCAATATTAATACCTGGGGTGAACCCTAAATCTTCAGTGTGAATTAAATTTTGAAGGCCACAGGGGTCATTTGAGTCGGGAGAAACGGCGAACAAACCTACAATATTTTCTCCTATA
>DCQT01000098.1:3154-3323 GCA_002323535.1 Bacteriovoracaceae bacterium UBA1511 | reverse complement strand
GTAAGTTTCTAATAATTTTTTCTTTTTGCTTTTTGTATTGGGTAAAAATCCCAAAAAACTAAATGTATCTGTTGGCAAGCCTGACACTGTTAATGCCGCAATCACAGAAGAAGGTCCGGGAACGCTAGAAACGTCAATACCCTCTTCAATTGCAAGTTTCACTAGCTTG
>DCQT01000098.1:0-2815 GCA_002323535.1 Bacteriovoracaceae bacterium UBA1511 | reverse complement strand
AATCAATGGTGTGCCCGCATCACTCACCAACGCCACACTTTTCCCATCTTTAATTAAATCTATTATTTTCCCTCTTATATTCGATGTACTATGGTCGTGATATGAAATTATATTCCTTGTTGAATTACTGATTTTCAATAATTTAAATAGTGACTTTACGTTGCGGGTATCTTCGCCAGCTACGTAATCAGAGTTATTTAGCATATGTAATGCTCTAAAACTGATATCGCTCAAGCAGCCTACTGGTAAAGAAACAATATATAAGCCGGGTTTTATTTCGGGATATATAAATTCATTCATGCTTAATTCTTTAAATCTTTAAATTTTGTCTTACTTTTCGCCCTAAAACTTCCTAGACTTTGTAGATTTTTTTATAATTATCTCGTGTAGTCTAACTAAATATAATATTACTCTAGTTTATGCAGACAGCAAATAAGACCATTATCGAATTAAATAGTTATACTGAAAAGTTAAACAAAGAACTTTTAAACCTAGCTATTCCCCAAAACCCAAATACAAAGTCTAGAGCCAAGATAACATCTATCCTAAATTCTGCTAATGAGACTATGACTCAAATAGCGTTTGATTTTTTAGACCAAAATCCTTTTTTAGGCAACGAAGCGAAAAGCCTTTTCTGTAAAAAAACAGATGTATTAGTTACTTCAATATTTAACCTAGTTTGTGAAAAATTTCATCCTTTAACTAGTCGCTCCAGAGATCAGATCTTATCGGTAGTTGCGATAGGAGGTTATGGGAGAGGTGAGATGGCTCCTTATTCCGACATAGATTTATTATTTCTGTCACCTTATCGTCAGACAGGTTGGACCAAAAGTGTAGTTGAATCCGTTTTATATATATTGTGGGACTTAAAATTTAAAGTAGGCCACTCCTCTAGAACTATTTCTGATTGCGTAAAGCTAGGTTTGGATGACCTAACAATACGAACCTCAATGCTAGAAAAGAGATATCTGTGTGGAGATAAAGATTTATTTGACCAATTGGAAACTACGCTAAGAAAAAAAGTTTTTTCTAGAAAAGCATCAAGTTTCGTGGAAGGAAAACTTTCAGAAAGAACAGAAAGGCATCTTAAGCACGCTAATGCAAGATATATGCTGGAGCCTAATATCAAAGAAGGTAAGGGAGGACTCAGAGATCTTCATACTTTATACTGGATATCAAAATACATTTACAAAACGGATAACATCCATTCCCTTATTGAGAAGAATATCTTTAAGAAAAAAGAGTTAGAAATATTTACAGAAGCAGAGAATTTTCTTTGGTTTATAAGATGTAAAATCCACCAATTATCGGGTTATGCTAACGAAAAGTTATTCTTTAACATTCAAGCTGATTTGGCAAAAAGTCTAAATATTAAAGATGATAAATCGAGACGAGGAGTTGAAATATTTATGCAAAATTACTTTCTCCATGCAAAAAATGTTGGGGACCTTACAAGAATATTCTTAACGGCAATAGAAGAGAACTATTTAAAGAAGAAAAAGGGATTCAAGAGAAACCTCTCAGAATTACTTGGGCTTTCTGGACGAGGATTAAGGCCATTACAAACAGGCTTAAGAATTGAAAATGGTAGACTAAATATCAAAGATAAAGATTATTTGAAAAGAAACCCCATAAATATTTTGAAGCTTTTTATTTCTGCATTGGACTCAAAAATACTAATTCACCCTCAAGCATTACGTCTCGTTTCACAAAATTTAGATTTAGTAGATTCCGAACTCAAGAGTAGTTATGAGGCTAATGACTTGTTCTTAAGCTTACTTACAGATTATGGCAATCCTGAAAGAGTCTTAAGAAGAATGAATGAAGTTGGTTTTTTGGGAGCTTTTATTCCAGACTTTGGAAGAATTGTGGCATTAATGCAATTTAATATGTATCACTGGTTTACGGTAGATGAACACACAATTCAATGCTTAAAAGTTCTATCAGAAATCGAAAAATTACCATCAAACTATGGTACTACCATTGAAAAAATATTGTCGAAAAAATCTCTTAATCGGAAAATTCTTTATCTCGCAATACTTTTTCATGACATAGGAAAAGGTCTCGAAAATGACCACTCTATTGAAGGAGAGAAAATTGCTGCAAAACTATGTAAAAGGTTTTCTTTGAAAGCTTCTGAGCAAGAGAAAATTTGCTGGTTAGTAAGACACCACCTATTGATGTCTGATTTTGCGCAGAAAAGAGATTTATCGGACCAAAAAACGATCATCGATTTTCAAGAACGTGTCCAGGATAGAGAAACACTAGACCTATTATTTATACTCACAGTTTGCGATATAAAAGGGGTATCTTCCGATGCATGGAATAACTGGAAAAGCTCTCTACTGGAGAGCCTTTACTTTCAAACGCTCCAATTGGTTTCAACAGATGCTAAAGTTAAGACAAGATCAGAACGAATAGATACAGCCAAGACAAAGCTTAAGGGGTATCTCAAAGCGTTTAAATACGATTCCATAGAGCAAGAAACTTCTCGTCATTTTGATGNNAATTTGCTGGTTAGTAAGACACCACCTATTGATGTCTGATTTTGCGCAGAAAAGAGATCTATCAGACCAAAAAACAATTATCGATTTTAAAGACTATGTCAAAGACAGAGAAACTTTGGACCTATTATTTGTACTTACAGTATGTGATATCAAAGGGGTCTCTACAGATGCATGGAACAATTGGAAAAGCTCACTACTTGACAGTCTCTATTTTCAAACACTTCAACTTGTTTCAACAGATGTAAAAGTGGAAACACGATCTGAAAGGATAAATACGGCAAAGAAGAAGCTTGAGGGGTATCTCCAAG
>DCQT01000067.1 GCA_002323535.1 Bacteriovoracaceae bacterium UBA1511 | reverse complement strand
TTAATAAAAGTAGCTTATACGAGAGAGGTAAGCTTGGTCTCGAAGAGGTTGCGATGGCAATCAAGTCACAAGTGGATTTTTTATACCCTGATGAAACATTGACGGCTGGAATATGTAGAAAAACTTTATCAAAGCTTGGCTTTAGTAATGCCAAAATTACGGAAGAAGAGATTGATGCGTTGATTAATCTAGTCGAGAATCATGGTGCTTTAGAGACTTTTGTAGATTTGAAAAATGCAGCATTTGACCAGGGGGGGAGCCTCCTAAATATAAACGAAGATCTTGTGAGTTTCATTAAGCAAATGAACGAAGTCGATTTAGTAAATCTGAATTTAATAAAATCGACCAATGTCCCTGAGACAGAGAGTTATCTAGTTGAAGGGGGAGTCTCTGAGGAAAATTTTTCAGAAAGAGTTAAAGGTAGCGAAATTTTAGAAGAAAAGGAAAATACATTCGTAAAAGGGGATTCAAAAGAAGAACAATCAACAGTTGAAAAAATTAAAGATTATTCGATAGATTTCAATGGAGAAAGTAAGACAGTTGTACATGGTGGAAATGATGAAGAGGTAAATGTTAATGAGGTCGTCAAAGGGGGAAATGAGCCACTATTAGAGGATAGAGGAGCCAGAGAAATCAGTAATATTAAAAAAGGTGAGCAAGAAATAGAAAGTAGGATTAAAGGACTCAAAGAGGATCTAACAGAGGAGATTATACGAGTAAGTGGAAGTGGCGAAAATATAGATCAGGGGCAATTTAGGGTTATGTTTATAGATAAGGTAAAAAAGCATTTCTCTGTAGTCACTAAGGTAGCTGAAGATGCGGGTAACAACATATTTAAGTCCGTAGTGTCCAAAAATATTGACGAAGGATTAGTATCTCATGATCCGAAATCATTTAATAAGAAAATTATAGATTTGAGCTCCGATCTTAAGCAAAAAGATGAGAGAATCTCTGATCTAGAAAATGAATTGCGTGAAGCACTAGAGTTAAAAAATAAAGATCTCCACCCGGATCTTCATGGACTCACAGAACAGGTGGATAACAATGTATCAAAGGAGATAAGAGTAAAGGATAAAGTCATTTCCTTGCTTGAGAAAAAGATCTCTTCATTGGAAAAGAATAATGCTCAAAAGTTGTTTCAACTTTCAGGAGAAGAGCTGAAAACAAATGAAGAGCTTAAAAATAATCTTGCTTCGGCAAATGAAAGGGCAGAGTCCTTTAAGTCATTAGCTTTTGAAATGACGAATAGATTGAAAAAAAATAATCAAGAAATTAATGAATTGAAGGGAAGAATAAATAAAAGTTTAAGTGCGGAGAAGAGACTAAGTATCTCTCTGAAAAGAAGTGATGATATAAGACATAATTTAGCGAAAGAGAAAATGCTTTTAACAAAAAAAATTAATTCGATGAGGCAGTCGAAAAATGAAAACCTATCTTTTGACCCTGATGACTTGAAAAGTTTGAACGACAAGGTGGATACAAATAAAGCTAAGAGTAACTTGAAGTTACTTGAGGCCAAAAATAGACATTTAGAAACTTACACATTAAAACTCAAGGAAAGTCTTTCTGAGATGAATAATCAATATCAGTTAGCAAAAAAAGATTCACATAAATCAAAACTTCAGATCAAACTATTAGAGCAGCAAATAAAAAATTTAATAAAAAGATCAGCGTAAGTTTAGCTGAAGTTATTTAATATTTGCTCAAAGTATTTTGCAATTATGAGGTTCATGATTGATAGAACTGCAATCACTAAACTTAGTTTGTCAGTAATAGAGTATTTAACTGGGTCTCCGCTTACTTTTCCCCTAGAGGCTTTAAACCAGAGTGTTGTGATCCAGAAAAAATAGAAGATACCATTGAATAGCAAAACCTTAGGGTTTCCGTAATATTTGGCTGCACCACCCATAAATAGATATAGCAAAAAGCAGAGAACACTAATTTGTCCCGCAATGTTTCCGGAGGACATTAGTATTGCAAGATCTTTGGTATTATAGCCTCTTCCTTCAACGCTGCTTTTTCCTGATACATTAAACTGCTCAAGGAGTTCACAGTATCTTTTTAAGAAACCAAGGGAAGAAAATGTGAATAACGCAAAAATAATTAGCCATTGGGTCAAGTAAATCTCCGTTGCGGAGGAACCTGCCTCAAGTCGTAACATATAAAAAGATGATAGAAGTATTACGTCTACGATTGGTACTTTTTTGAACTTGAAGGAGTACCCCAGATTTAAAATTGTATAGCAAACCAAAATAAGACTAAATAACCTGGGCAAGAAGCTTGAGATGTAAAAAGATATTGAGATAAGAACAAGAAGTAGAAATATTCCCGCTGGTATTGATAGTGCGCCACTGGCCAATGGGCGATGTCTCTTCTTGTGGTGGTCTCTGTCTGATGGCATATCGAAGAGATCGTTTAGTAAGTATATTGATGAAGCCATGAAGGAAAAACTTACGAAAGCAAGTGTTGAATCAATCCACGTTTGAGTTAAGTTATATTTATGCGCTAAAATCATTGGTGCAAAAATAAGAAGATTTTTTGCCCATTGATAAATTCTCATTGCTTTGATCATTGAGGAGAGGTTATTTTTATCTCTTTTGAAAACTTTTTTGTATTTTATTTCTGAAAATCTTTTTTCTGATTTGTGAGTAACTAAATATGATTCGTTAGCTTTCTTCCATATAGGAATGTCGGCAGCACAATCACCAATATAATCAAATCCTTTTTCTCCAAACTCTTGGACTAAAAACTTTGCTTTATTTTCTCCCTTTAGGTTTAGACTTTCTGTGGAACCATAGCCTGCCGTGAAGAAATCAAATTTACGAATTACTTTTTGGACAATGTCTGTATTTGATGCAGAGACTAGGTAAATGGGGCAGCCTTCACGAGACTTACCTTTCAAAAATTCAATTAACTCCAGATTATATGGCAGTAGGTCTACATTTAATTGGACGTTTTTGACGAGCTGACTTTTAAGATAACTTTTTCCCTTCATTAGCCATAAGATGCACGAGAAAAGCATTAAAGGGCTCTTTTTTAATGCAGCGATGAAGTATTCATGCAGAGCGTCGGTTTTAATTAGAGTGTCATCTAAGTCAACACAAATTGGAGTCACAAGCCATCCTTGGAGCATGTTTTAATTCTATTATGATAAATAAAGCTTGCCAGAAAAGGTATCTTTTTTTATAAATCCCCACACAAGCCCAGGTGGTGAAATTGGTAGA
>DCQT01000071.1 GCA_002323535.1 Bacteriovoracaceae bacterium UBA1511 | reverse complement strand
ACCCGGAAGAAATTACAAAAACCGTTAACTTATTAAAAAGAAGTGAATACAAACGATTTCAGTTTTGTCCCATTGTGAAGTTAAAAAATAAGAGTTTTGGTTTTGGACGAAGGATGCCAATTCTTAAAAAGTAGAATCAAAAAATGGTAAAAAAAATTATCAAAGAAATTAATCTTCCGGCCGTGGCCTTAAGTTATTTTGCTCTTTTTTCTTTGGCAATTATTGAGAACTCCAAGTCTCCTATTTACCCAAATCTTCTAAAAGAATTTAGTCTTACCCACCAACAAGGCTCATGGGTATTCACTCTTGCCTCAATTCTCGGTATTGTTGCAACGGCCACATCAAAATATTGGCTTTCAAAGTATGGAATTTTTAAAGCAAAAAAATATCTGGCCAGCTTTCTCGTCGTGGGAACATTATTGTCAGCGTTAGCGCTGAATAACTTTCATTATTTTTCTCTATTTTTGCTAGGTTGTGCTTTTATCGGATTCGCTATGGGTGGACTAAGTATCACTATGAATCTCATCATCGACGAAAATGTCCCCGCGAAATGGAGAAGGCAAGCTTTTTCAGGACTTCACAGCTTATACGGACTAGCATCGTTTTTTTCTCCGGCGGTTATTATCTTAATTGTTAATCTCGGCTTTACTTGGCAAAAAGTTTTCCACGCTTTGATAGTTTTCCCTATCCTTTTAATTATTTTTAGTCGAAACAAAAAATTAATTCCAAGTATTAAAAATGACATGCCCCAGGAGGGTTCATCACTCAATAACTCCTTTTCTGAAAAAGAGAGTGATTCTTTTTCTATAAAAAAAGTACTACCGTTCGCTTTCCTATTAAGCTTTTATGTCTGCGGCGAAGTAATTCTTAGCTCTAGATTTCGCGTATTCACCCAGGCCATTTGGCCGTTAGATGAAGAAACATCTCAGTCTTACCTGGCGTCATTTTTCGCTTTTTTAACACTTGGAAGAATTGTTTTTGTATTTTTAAAAGTACCATTTTCTAATCGCGTACTTCTGTCTAGTTCTTTAGCTTTTAGTCTTTTATTTATTTATGTAGGAGTAAATTTTGACCCAATAGGGTTTTCTTTAATTGGTCTATCTATGTCTATTTATTTTCCTTGTGCTCTAGACTTAATATCAGAGTCTTTCCCAAAAAATGTCGATAAAGCTCTGCCCTATGTTTTAAATGTCATTGCCATAATGCTCTTAGGGGCGCATTTTCTTATCGGAACTCTTACTGATTATTACGGGAACCTTGCAATCATTTACGCCGCAACAATATTTTTAAGTTTAGCGTTGATGTTCGTGGGGCTTAGTATTTATCAGCCTTCTAAACTTACCTCTACAGAGTAAGGCTTCCATACCCCTCGCCACTTATTTATTCCCGCAGTTTGAATATTACCATTATCTGTTTCGATCTTAAGATAAGTAAACTGTTGTCTTTCTTGTTGCATTCCCGCGTCGACGTTTGGAATAGGGTTCCACGTTCCCGTATTAAAATATAATTGGCCTTCTGGGTATCTTCTCCACTCCACAAGGTGGGTATGACCCATAACAACAACATTTAAATCTTTCCTTTTTTTAAGAATAGACCTAGCTTTTGATCCATACTTAGGATAAATCGTGATTTGTTTTAGAATGGCAAGAGATGTTTTATAATGTCTATTACCCTTAGTATATTCGTCTTCCCTTGTTTTTAGAATATAACCGATGACTTCTCGAACAAGCGTCAAGAAAAATAAAAAATCATGAAACAAGCACCACTTGATATAACTAGGTAATGGCCGGACTCGATCAATAAATGGTCTTTCTTTTTTTAAGATAGGCAAAACATTTACACAGAAAAGGCTACCCCAAGGGAGGTTTAAACATTTTTTTCCTGTTGGTCCTTGAATGAAAGTTCCACTTGATGGAGTAGCATTAATTACCTCAAACCGATGTCCATGTTCAAAGTATATCCCCTCATTTTCATACTCTAAAGTAACAGTTACATCCCCAAGAATCTTACAAAGATGTTTTTGAGCTTTTTCAAAAACTAGCCCTGCATCATGATTTCCGATTGTAAAAACCACTTTGTTTTTTTCGAGTTTGTTAAAATCCTTTAACGATTGAAAAAAAACCTCATGGCCTTTTTGAATTTTATCAATGGACCTAACAACATGATCCTCATCAATCAGGTCTGAAAAAACTCCAAAGTGATCTATTTGTATAAGATTAAAAATATCACCATTTAAAACAAGGGTGATTTCCTTGTCTTTGTACTCACCGGTTGAATAAAACTCCAAAAATCCTTTAAAGTCCTCATCCTCAAAAAAATCCTCAATCAAATTTTTTTGTCCACCAGATAAGAACTTACCTTTACCTAAATGAAAATCACTAACCGACAGATAGATCATAAACTTTTTTTCTTTTCTTAATACTTTTTACATTGAAGTGGCTCTGAGCCAATTCATTCTCCAGGTTTATTTTATCATGAAAACGAATTTTAAACCTGGCGGCTGTTCCTGAAATATAGATCTTTTTTCCCTTGTGAGATGTAGAAAGTTTTTTTTGAAGACTTTTTAGTTCTATCTCCTCAGAGCAAGTTATTATAAATTCGTCTCCCCCAAGGCGGTAAATTTTAAATTGACGATCTCCCATCATACGATGAAGCTGACGAATGTAATCTGCTAAACATTTTGACGCCGCAATAGGGCCTAGTTTTTCGTTAACCTGCTTAAAGTTATCTAGATCTAAAAAATAGTTAAAGTTCATGAGGAGTTTATTTTTATAATCGAAAAAAAATGTCCCCTCCGAGTAAGCGCCGGTTAGCGAATCAAACCTTGAAAATAACCTTTTAGTAAATTTTCGCTCCGCTTCGTATTTAATTTTTTTTAAAATTTTTAATTTATTGATCGTCCATTTCTTCATTAAGTCTTATCTCTTCTATTAAAACCGATTGGTCTTCTTCTATTAGATCAATTGACCCACGAAGTGAAGAAATAACTAAACGTAATCGCTCTTCAATCTCTTTTTTCTTTTCAACTAGTTCTTGGTTTTTAATTGTTAGTGTTTCTAGATTAAATTGAAGTGACTCGTTACCACGGCGGAGCTCATTAATTTTTTCCTCCCTTGATGTTATTTGGGATCTATAGTCAATTTCCATTAATTCTATTTTTGACTCTAATGCTTTTTCAGCGGATTTATTGGATGATTTGATGCTTCTTTCATTAGCGACGCTTTCGTCATATTTATTTTTCATGACTCTAAGCTTCTCCTCAAGAATTCTTCTTTTTTCTTCACTAACATCATATTGTTTTTGATAATCACCGTCTTTTCGTTCAAAACGTTTTTTCAAAATCTTATTTTCAACTTTTAGTTCCTCAACATCTTCTCTAAGTTTTATAACTTCAGACTCACTTTTACGTAAGAGGGTTCTTTCACTTTCAAGCTCCTTAATTAATTCATCTCGTTGAGCTTTCATCACCTCAAACTGATGATATACCTTATCAAGGTCCAAGTTCTCAAACTCATCTTTTTTTGATGAGGCAACACCGCCATCAATTTCTTCTGCTTCCTGCTCACTCCCTCGCAAGGTAAGAGTCTGCCCTGAACTAGGCTTTGTATTTGTAGGCGATGAGATATTTTGATTATTCATACTTGTTTTATAATCAAATTCTTGATTTTCTTTATCTATCTCATCATTCACAGTGTTTTCATTTACGACCAAGGTTGTGTCAATGTCACCAGTAGGCTCATCAGTTATTTCAGCAACTCCTGAAACGGCACCCATAGATTGAGCGGGCATATCTGGAAAGTCGAGATCCTCATCCGAAGGTAACTGCCCCCCCTCATCATTTACACCTCCTGA
The DNA here is from genome assembly GCA_002323535.1 of Bacteriovoracaceae bacterium UBA1511. Lineage (GTDB taxonomy): Bacteria > Bdellovibrionota > Bacteriovoracia > Bacteriovoracales > Bacteriovoracaceae > UBA1511. The sequence goes on along the minus strand of DCQT01000071.1, from coordinate 222 downwards.
TAACCCCAAATCATGATCACTTTTTTCGCTTGCTGAATTCAGGTCATCATCTACATCACTATCAAAATTGAGATTACTCTCCCCATCGGTAGAAAAATCTTGCTCCTGGTCACTATCCCCTGATAAATCTAGCTCTCCATCACTATCGCCCGATAAGTCTAGCTCTCCATCAATATGGCCCGATAAATCTTGCTCTCCATCACTATCGCCCGATAAGTCTAG
>DCQT01000010.1 GCA_002323535.1 Bacteriovoracaceae bacterium UBA1511 | reverse complement strand
CAACTATACTCCAAGGCCGCCAAGAAGGGTCATCCACAGACATACAACGGAAAGAAGGGTCACTTATCATAGAACCCATTATCACCGTCCTAACTGGCACAGACCGACAGTGCACTATCATACTCATTATCACACACACTACACAGGGATCCCCTACCACAGGTCCTACTGGTCTAGCTCGAGAAGATACTCTTACGCGCTACCTTACTCTGCGATCTATTGGGATACTTGGGTAAGATATAGAATTCCCTACTCCTCCTGGGTAAATGGATACAGATTCTACAACGACTACCCCTACTTTGTTTATAACGGCTACCTACATCGTTATAGCAACGTTGATCGATGTGATTATGAACTAGTTGATGGTTGGACAAATGAAACAGTTGATTACTTTGACAATTATCAGTGTAATCAGGGGTATGACCTTTGTGCCAATGAAAGGGATTACTTTAACCGAACGGAAAATAGTTACCGCTACTTTTGTTCAGAGAAATTTTACTACGATGACTCCTATGATTATGGATGGGACTTCGATAGAGATTTCTACTGGGACACTTATTAATAAATGCACAGTGAGAGGTTAAATTTCTAACCTCTCACTGTCTTTTCATTTTGAAAAAAACATCTCACCATAAAATAAAAAATATTTTTGGAGCTTTAATGAAAGTCTTTTTTATTTTATTTTCCGTTCTCATCTTTTCTGCCAATACAAAAGCTGCTTGCTATAATGTTGTTGAAATTCACAGGCAATCACTTAAGCTTGAAAAAAGTTTCTCCGACCTAATTGAAGTCATTAATGCCGAATTTCCAAGGAGATATAACTTATACGAATTTACCGTAAGAGCGGAATCGGACGTGAGATTTATTTCTTTTTCAACCCAAAGTGGCGCCATGCCATGCACCATGACGGTAAATTCTTTCATTGGACTGGAACGTAGCTTTCATGTTCTAAAAAACCATATCACTCGTTTTCAATCTAGAAGGCCAAAGCTCTATGAAATTTATCAACGAGAATGGGAAAGCCTTCTGGAGAATTACCTAGTACTTAAAACACTCGTTGAGAAAAGCTAAACCTCTTTAACAACCTTCTCTAACGGAAGTCTAAACTGTTCTCCCCAAAGAGCTCTTTCGCTTGGCTCCCCAATGCCTATGACCATCGCCGTTCTTGCAGGGCTACGTAGCCCTATTAGTTTTAGAACTCTCGTTTCATCATGGCCTTCCATCATGCAGCTAGAAAACCCTTGGGCTTCTAATGCAAGAACAAAATTTTCTGCTCCAAGAGCTGCGGACTTGATTGCTATTTCTTGAAGATCCCGCATTGAACCAGGCCTTCTCGTTATTGGCCTAAAAAGACCCGTGATAAAAAAACTTAACTTTTTAAAAGGAGTGAAAATTCCAAACCAACCGACCCTATAAGTCATCGGTATTAATTTTTCATAATAAAATTTCACCAATCTCGGCGCATTAATTTCTTTTGCGTATTTTATAATTTCAGGGTTTGAGACTTTCCATAGATCTGGGTCAGCTGTGACGACAACTAGTTCTTTTGCCTCCCTTGCCGCTGATTGGTTAAAGCAAAACTCCACAAGCTTTTTCTTTTTTTCTAAGTCCCTCACCCACCAGAACCTCCAGGTTTGAAGATTTGAACTATTTGGAGCTTTTATCGCGGCTTCGAAGCTTTTTTTCATGACTTCATCCGGAACACTTTTATCTGTGAACTTTCTGGAGCTTCGCCTCTTATTAATAGTATCGAAAAAGTCCATTTTAAAACCTCTAAGTGTTTAAAAGTATTATATCAGTAACTAGATCTGGGAAATTATTTCATGGGTCCCTTCACAATAAGTATCTCAAGATTCATAAACATTGACACTGAGTTTAAGGAGAATTTATGAAATTTTTAATTACAATGATTACATCTTTAATCATTTTTTCAAGCACAACACATGCATTTGATCAGTGGTGCCCTCAAGCACCAGAAGTTAACTACAGAGCAACTCTAGCAGTAGATAATATAGAATTTCTTGAGGACGAAGTTAGGTTTTATTACTCAAATAGAACAAGAGGCGCAATAGGCCATATCCAAGGTTTAAGAGGAATTCTTAATAATCTTATTAGAGTTACAGATTTTGACCAAACAAGCTGTTACAACATCCAAGCAAACTTCTATACTGCAGATTGGCAACTTAGAAACTTATCAATGATCATCAATAGACTTTTGGCAAGAAGACCACAAGCACCTGTCAAATCTACATGGGATACATTCGTAAGGTCATTTATTGAGCTTGAAAGAGTTATCATCGAGCTTGGCGGTGGTTATGACTTTCCAAGGGGTCCTTTTTATAGAAGATACTTTCCTGGATTTAGAAGATATTTTCCCGCAGTAAGACCAGGAAGAAGAGGTCCAAGATTTAATCGCGGAAGAAGAATTGGGCCAAGACGAAACCTACCACCAAGAAGAGTTATCAGAAGCACAAGAGCTACAGTTGATAGAGGTAGTAGAGTTCGTCGAGAGAGAAGACTAGATAGAAGAGAGAGAAGACTCGACAGAAGAGAAAGAAGATTAGACAGAAGAGAGAGACGGACAAGTTCTAGAAGAAATATTAATAGAAACCCAAACCGAAATCCAAATAGAAACATTAATAGAAATCCTAATAGGAACCCTAATAGAAACCCAGGTTCAAGAAGAAATGGTTCGAGAAGAAACAGAAGACCTAGAAATTAATTAAAGCTTCATAAATCTTTTATTAAAAGCCTCTCTTTACGAGAGGCTTTTTTTATTTATGATTATATAAACAAAGGAATGTTTATGGATTTTAAAAAATGGGTTGATGAGTACTTTTTTAACAGCTCTGTAGATTTAGAGATATTAAGAAAAGCCTACAATGCCCTAGTCTCGGAAGATAAGAAAGTAGAGTCCCTTGATGACATCATTGAGTAAAAAAAATCTTGTCATCGTTGGTTCAACAGGCTTTGTTGGGCGAAGATTTTGCCAATACCTCTTAGACCAAAAATACTATGAAAAATGTAACTTAATTTTCTCTGCAAGAAATATTCAAAAGCTCAACCAAATATTTCCTAAAAAAGATAATGATCCTAGGTACATCACAAAAACTATGGATACACTCGATCCGACTCATATTGGTGGAGTCCTACGTGAAGCACATCTGGTTGCCAACTTCGCAGGCCCTTTTGATCTTTATGCTAAAAAAGTAGTGGAGTATTGCGCAAAAAATGGAGTTAACTACTTTGATATTACAGGAGAATTTCACTTCATAAAAAAAATGATGGACCGATATGGAGATAATGCAAAAAATAGTGGAGCCTGCCTGATTCCCTTCAGCGGATTTGACAGTATCCCTTCTGAAGTTGCGACCCAAAAAGCAATCAAAGTATTTCGCGATAAATTCCAAAAGGATCCCAAAAAAGTCGAGCATTTATTTCAAATGAAAGGTGGCTTCAATGGTGGAACGATTGCCAGTGCAATGAATTTTGGTACAAAACTATCTTTGAAAGATATCCTAAATGATCATTACTTGTCCGGAAATCAAACAAAAATGAGAAACCTCCCAAAGCCAAAATATTTCAAAGCGCAAAAGCTTTGGGGAGTGCCTTTTTTTATGGAGTCAATCAACAGCAAGGTTGTTTTTCAGGGATTAGAGCAACTAGAAGAGAATAATTTATTTAATCAACTTGAATATTCAGAACATATGAATATTAGCAAAAGCTTGGGGAGGTTTTCTCATTCTTTGGGAAACCATTTTTTTAACTCATTTAACCTTCTTCTTAGTAAAAAAAGTGGGCAAACTTTCTTGAAGCCTTTTCTCCCATCTGCGGGGCAAGGACCAAGCGAAAGATCAGTTAATAATGGATTCTTTAAACTATTTTCAACGGCATCAGATGGAAATGATCTAGTATCAGTAAAGCTCAGAGGATTGGGTGACCCCGGAAACAAAGTAACCGTTAATTGTATACTATCCGTCCTCGATTGCTTTATTAATGATGATTCTCACCCCTCTGGTTTTTGTACTCCCTACTTTGCTTTTGGAGAAAATTTAGTGGAGAATTTAAAAAGGCACGAAATTTATTTTGAGGAATAAAAAATGAAATTAATGGCGCTGCTTCTTTTAATAATCGCCCCACAAATACAAGCACAAATGAAAATGAGCGTTGACCCTAAGACATCAAAAATCAAATATGACGTCCTAGGAAGCGTAATTAATGTGCAAGGCTCAGTGTTTAAGCAATCAAAGGGAGAAAGCTCTTCAACAAGAATAGGGCTTAAATTTGGAGTGAAAAAGGGAGACATCCTCACCACAGGAAAAAGAAGCTACGTAAAAATAAAACTTATTGATGACACTATTATTTCCATTGGCCCTGAGTCTCACTTCTCTTTTAGAAACTATAAGTTTGAATCGATAACAGACCGTAACGCCGCTTTTGACCTTCTGAAAGGAAAAATGCGTATCAAGGTGAACAACAAAATTGAGCGAGGGAATCTTGAATTCAACACTCTCTCACTAGCAATGGGTGTAAGGGGCACAGAGTTTCTTGCCTCTCAAAATATTTCCAAATCAGGTGACTCGACTGAACAAGTTGCACTGCTTACTGGCGCTATCACTATCAATGGAAAGCAGGCTTCCATTTCACAGAGAATTAAACCAAATCAAATAGTTAGGGCAAAGAAAACAAAAAACAATAAACTCAAAGTAAAAATAAACGACCTTTCAGATAAAGAAATACTGGAGCTTAATTCTCCTGAACTCGAAGCAAATTCATTCCTAAAATTTTTACCAGAGGATCAATCTAAATTTAATTTTGATAGTAGTGACGAGATTTCTATTGACGAGAGCGCATCAAGTAAATCCAAAAAAGAATTACTTAATTGGCAAGATAGCTTGAAAAAATTAAATGAGAAATATAAGAAATAAGTTAATTTTATTACCTTTATTTCTTCTTTATAGTTGCACCCAAACCTATAAGGCTGTTGGAGAAGTCGTAGATTACTTTTTCATTAAAGATCGAATTAAAACATTTTGCTCTAGGTCTATTATTGAATTGTATGAGCTCAAATTAAGAGCAGATAATAAGACCTCTAAAAAAAATATATTTTTTTTCACCTCCTCAGAGTTATCAAAGCTAGAATTGATGAGTAAGGATATCACCCACATTTACTCCACGAAGGAAAAAAGTGAAGAAGATTTTTTTAAGCTTGTAGAAATAGAAAAAAATATCACGAATGTGATGTCGCAAGAAAATTTATTCAGATCATGTATTGAATTTATCAATAGTAAAAATAAATGCCATCAAAAAAATGGAGATGATTCGATCAAATGTATTAATCTTGCTCAGCGATTTTTCACGTTAACAAAAATATCAAACTCAGAAATTAAAGAGCTTTTCCCAGACGACTATATTGAAAAAGTTAATATTGAAATGATTAATCTCAAAAACTACTTCCAAAATTAATTCCAATCGACTGCTCTAAACCATCGGTGAGAAAGTTGATATTTACTCTATTAACAAGTCGATGAGCGACTAATAACTCTGCGTCCAAAACTCCTCCATAATATAATTTCGCCTCGTCTTGTACATTGACACCTAAAAAAGGATTAATACCAAGTCTTCTTAGAGCAAGAGGGAAGAAAAAGTTGTAACTATTTACGTTAAAAACCTTTTTGATCCCTGCTGCACTACTAAAGCTACTTCCCCCATCTAAACTACTTGCTACAAGCTCAAATCGGGGGAAAATACTCTCTTTATCTCCCTCTAGCCTACCAAAATTGAAAAGAAGTCTATTTGAATACGTTGCCAGTGACTCAAATTGAAAGAACCAATTACTCTCATAATACTCAGACCAACTGAACTGAGAGTTAACAACCACCCCGCTAAAGTCATTTTCAACCTCAAGGTATAAAGATTGGTATAGGAATGGATCAAAAGATAAAGAGCGGCTATACCTTCTCTTAAGATCAAGGGATAAAAACTCTGTGTCATAAAATTCTTTTTCTAGATATGAAAAGCCCAGTCTTGCTTGAAAAAATAAGTCCCAATCATCTTTTCTAAAAATATGGTATCTCGTTAGAGCACTTAATGAAATTACATCAGAACTCGTTAAAACAGAATCACTTTCCCCGAAGTTTTCAATCTCTAAACTTCCGCCAAAGTTCCAAAGTCTTTTAGTATTCCAGTAGGTCAACAATCCTTTTTTATAGAACGTATCGGTATTAGTTTCTCCGTAGGCTTGTAGCGAATTAAAACCCAACGGATCGACAAAGTAAGCGTCTGCAAGAATATTTGAAGCACCATATATAGGAGTATTAAAAAAGAAATTGAATCGCGAAAAACGAAGCTGTGCTAGCGAATCGTATTCAAATTCAGCATCATTTTTTAAATAGTTTTCAGTTGTTTTACCTAAGGTACTTTTAAATGGAATATAATCCCTATATTTATCCTTTTCAAAAAAATAAGCATACTCATATGGAGGACGATAATAACTTTTCGCGGTAATTATTTTATACTCATAGCCATTCTCATTCGCCTCGCAGATAAGAAAATCATCATTTTTCAACCAGCGAGCATCAACGACTAAGTCACTGGTACCAATTTTTATGGTCTCACCCTGAGAAAATAAATATAGGCCAGTACCAAACTGAGTTGGGGCAACAAATAAAATCCCTCCCGTAGGGAAAATATCTACAGGTTTGCCATAATAACCTTTGTAAGACAAAAGCTCCTTCTTTCCTCGCATCAGGGTTCTTTTTTTACCCTCCTGTTTAAAGTAAACCGCTTCACCGTTAGGGTGAATCAACGCACTGCTAAAGACCTCTCCAATATCTTTATTTAGCAACTGAATGTAAGGGCGCTCCATCGACTTTTGGCCATCGGCCCATAAAAAATCACCAGCAAAATAATCGAAGTAATACTTATTTTCAGAGCCTTTTTTTAAACGTTTATTTTCCCCCCATAAAGCAGGAAGCATTTTATTTCTATCCACCAATCCAAGAGCTGCTGAGTAAAAGTCATTATCAATAAAAAACAACTTACCATTTTTTAGATTAGTTCTACTCTTTCGTATATCACCATCTTTGGTCAGGACAACAATTTCACCTTCGTGAGTTTGATCCTCATTCACAAGAAAAAAAATTCCATCTTTATTTCTATTCATTGGGTTTGCAACGAGGGACCTCGCAATAACTCGACCTCTTGTATTTCGAACCTGAGGAGCTGCATTTAGCCTATGTGCTCTCATAGAATCATAAAAAATCTCAGAAATCTCTTCATTGAAATAGGAGTCCATGCTCGTTGATAATCGAAGAGGGTTAATGTAGTGGCGGGTATGATACTTAAAAAACTGATTGGCCATGTCTTGCCCATATGTGAAAACCAACCAACTGAAAAAATAGCCTCCATATATGTATTTCTCTCTTCCAAAGGGAAAAGAAAATATATTATTAATAATTCGATCATCATCAATCAGTGACTGATTTAACAACCGGTAGAGTATCGCTCTTTGATGGCCACTATATAGCCTTCCTCCGTATCCAAACCTACTTTCATTAAAAACAGCGTTTCCTTCTAAAAGGAAATCCGGCAGTAAAACATTTGGAAATGTGAATATGGGAAAAGGTACTGTCAAAAATGGAAAGAGATTCACAGGAAGTGGAATGAAATTAACCCAATTATTTCCAAAAACATACTTAGTGAAACGACTAAACATGGAAGTCTTAGCACTTAACTGATAGAGGTGGGATAATTCGTGGTAGACCAAAGTTGCCAACCAATTTGTCGTAGCAAATTCATCAAATAAAAATACCCCTCCAGGGTACATTACTGTCTGAGAGTTTGGTGACATAGTCGCATAGCCATTACCAATTTGAGAGTAGTGACTCGCAATAATTACATCTGTTGGTTCATCCAATGAGAAATCATAAATTTTTTCATAATGCTCTGTAAGCTGAACAACAGTTTGGATGACTTTGTCCGCGTAATTTCGATACTCTCTAGGGAAAATAAAGTTGTAGTTTCCAGTTCTAAACGAGAAATATGGTTGATCATCTTGGGCAACATTATTCGCAGAAATACTTTTTGAAATTAAAATTATAAAAGTCAAAAAAATTATCTTTAACAAAGTGCTCTCTCTCATTTAAAATGTATTGCGTGCAAATTTTAATTAAGAGATAATAATCTCATCTCTTCTAACAGATGGTAAAGATTAAGGAGACAATATGCAATTATTCAAAACATCGATCTTATTAGTTTTATTTTCAGCACTTCTTGTAAGCTGTGGATCAACATCAAAAAAATCCAGCTCCTCAAGTTCAAAAAGCTCAGCGAGTTCATTAGACGAATTTTCTGTAAACGCTGACTCGGACACTGGTGACGCTGGTGGTATTCAAACTGTATACTTTCCATTTAACTCGAGTAATTTGAGAACAAATGCTATTTCAACATTAGATATCAACGCTGAAGTATTAAAGAAGTTTCCATCTCTCAAAATTCAGGTTGAAGGTCACTGCGATGAAAGAGGAAGTGTTCAATACAATCTTGCTTTGGGCGAAAAAAGAGCTCAATCAATTAAAGATTATCTAGTAGCATCAGGTGTCTCCTCTGATAGAATCTCAACGATCTCTTTTGGCAAAGAAAGACCAATTTCTCTAGAGCATAATGAGATGTCTTGGTCAAAAAATAGAAGAGGAAACTTTGTCATTATTGCGAAGTAATCTTCTAACAATCGCTCTTATTTTTATCACCGGGTGCGCTATCACGGCTACCCGGCCAAAAAAAGAAATGAGTTTCGCAGCCGCGGCTTTTAAAGCTGCAAAGCTTGCAAAAGCTCAGACAATTTCACCAAGTCTTTACAGAAAAGCAGAATATTACTATCTAAAGGCAAAAGGCAGTTACAGAAGAAAGTATTTTGATAAGGCAAAGCAATATGCTGAGCTATCCATAAAGTTTAGTGAAATGGCTGAGTTCGACGCTAACAAAAAAGAAACGTTTAATGAAATACAGAATAATTAGCTGCCTATTAGTTATTTTCATCTCTTCATGTGCCACACAAGAAGAAATCGAGAGAAGAGAACTGTTGAAAAAACTTAATAAAGAAATGCAAGGACAACAAAAAATTGTTAAAGGGTTACTTCTTGCGACTCAAAGAATAGAGAGGTCCTTAGGCACTGTCAGCGGCAAAATTGAGGAAAATGAGTATCAAGAAACTATTTCACTTGAAGCAACTGTAAATGAAATCAAGCAACAAATTGCAAGAATTGAAGAACTTCAAACCATTAGCTCTGGTAAAATTGCAAAAAACCAAGAAGATTTAGAAAAACTAGCTAAACTTAGTAATGAACAAAAATCTTATACCGCTAAAGTTCTTAAAGAGTTAAAATCTATCAACTCTGAAGTGGACATCGAAAAAGCATCATCCAAAATAAGTCTTAAAAATGCCATAAAGCTCTATCAGCATAAAAAATATGATGTCGCTTTGTCTCAATTTCAAGAAATTTTAAATAACCCTAAAACTTACAAGCTCAAAAGCTCTGAAAAACCAAGAGTCTATCACAACATTGGTATTATTTATTTTATCCAAAAAGACTATCAAAACTCTCAAGTTTACTTATCTAAATTATTTACTGAGTTTCCTGACAGTGGGCTAAACTCTTCTGGTTTATACCACCTAGGCTTAAGTTTTAAACACTTGAAAAATAAAGAAATGATGAGCCAAACGTTCAACCTATTGAAAGAAAAATTTCCAAAGTCAAGGTATACTAAAAAAGCACAAAAGCTTTTGTAATTTAACCCTGGCCTTTTAATGAAAATCTTTTCTCTTATTCTTATCATGATTAGTGCATCTTGTTTTAAACAACAATCACCAAAAAATGCACTAGATGAATCCAAAGAGTCATTGAAGATATTATTCACAGGGAATATAAATGCGGAATTGGAACCATGTGGTTGCAGACAATTTCCACTAGGAGGAATTAATCATCTTTATGGACTTCTAAGTGATTTCAATAAAAAGTCTGAATTTATCTTTGTTGACAGCGGAGACGCATTCTTCAAACAAAACTTTCCCATGCTGGATGAAAAAGAGTCACAGGTTTTTCGCGCAAAAAACCTAGCAACAGCCTTGTCTATGTCAAAATTAAGATTGAAAGTATTAGGAGATCAGGATTTGGCTTTTGGCGTTGATAGCCTCGTAAACATAATGGAGAATCAGAGCTTCGACCTACTAGGCACCAATCTTAGTTCACCAAAACTCAATTTAATAAAATTCAAAAAGTACAAATTCCAAAAACATAGGATATACTTTCTCGGTATTAGTAGTTCAAAACTTTTTACCAATGAATATGTAAACCTTAAAGTACACGAGCATGTTAAATCAATTAAGGATCAAATCTCTCTCCTAGAAAAAGAGGGATACAACAAATCTAATAAATTTCATCATCTAATATTACTATCCCACTCTGGAATGAAAGAAGACAAAATAACAGCTCAGAAAATTCCAGAAATTGATTGGATTATCGGTTCACACTCACAAAACTTCACTCAAAAAACTGTAGATGTCGGTAGTACTAAGCTTGTTCAAGTGCTTTCCAGAAATCATTATATTGGAGACTTAACATTCTCCAAAAATAGCTCTGAAGTTACTTTCAGTTTCCATGAAGTTAATCAAGATCTCGCACAAAAAGTACCAAATAATCCCTTAACTAAATTTGTGGATTCATTTCAAAAAAAATTAAATCAAATTCAAAAGACTGAGCAAAAAAGGAACTCAAAAATACTGTCCAGCTCAAATACTGAGAACCGAATACCCACTGCAACTACTTGTATGGATTGCCACGACACCCAAGGCACCTTTTGGCAAAAAACAGCACATTCTCTCGCTTACAAAACTCTGGTAAAAAACGATAGTGAAAACAATCTAGACTGCCTTAAATGCCACTCAGTTTTCTTGGGTGAAAAAAATGGTTTCAACAATGTAGCCGACATGGTTATTTCATCTAATAAACCAGTTGATAGTAGTTACTGGAAGGAAGTATTTTCTAAAAAAGGTCCTGATGAATCAATCCGCGACTGGAGTGATAAGCAAAGATTTGAATACTCCGAGCATTGGTACAATGTAGACTTAAAGCTGAATGTCTCCCATAACTATGCCAACGTTCAATGCTTAAATTGCCACTCATATGACCCCGAACACCTAGACGGGGAAAATGCTAAAAAAGAGAGTTTCCAAGACATAAAAAATAAATGTCTAAGTTGTCATAACTCAGATCAGTCAGAGCACTGGTACTCTGACGGAGAAAGCCTTAACGAAAAAGCCTTTTTAGCCGCCTGGGATAAGGTCAAATGCCCTAAAACCGAGGAATAATTTCAAATATTCTTGCCATAAACGCGTGAAAACACTATAACAAAGCGCATTATTTTGGAGGAATATTGATCACTCTAGGCATCGAAACCAGTTGCGATGATACGAGCATTTGTATCTTAGAAACAAAGAAAAACCTTAAACCAAAGGTATTGACTCTTAATAGTTTCTCCTCTGAAAAGATACTCCAGAGGTGGGGTGGCGTCGTCCCTGAAATCGCTGCGAGAAATCACTTAGATAAAATCACCCCTCTACTAAGTTTATGCCTAGATGAAGCAAGTCTCTCTCTAGATGATATTGATCAAATTGGTGTAACTACAAATCCAGGCTTGCTGGGTCCGTTACTTACTGGCCTGAACGCAGCAAAAACCATATCCCTTTTAAAGAAAAAACCAATCGTACCAGTGAATCATCTTTTCGCTCACCTTGAAGCGATACATTTGACGGAAGAAATTTCTTATCCCTATTTGGGCTTACTTTTCAGCGGAGGACATAGTCTTTTTTGTGAGGTTCACTCTCCGACAAACTTCAAAGTTTTATCTTCTACTATTGACGATGCAGCTGGTGAAGCTTTTGATAAAGGCGGCAAATTAATGGGATTAAATTACCCTGCAGGAAAGGAGATTGATGAAAAATCAAAAACAGGTGACACCAATGCCTATAGCTTTCCTATTGGATTAAAAAACTCTAAAGATGGCCGCTTATCTTTTTCCGGAGTCAAGTCTGCTTTAAGAAGACTTATAGAACTAAGGCCAGAAATTATTAAAAGTGAAAACTCTCTTTCTAATTTGTGCGCTAGTTACCAAGAGTCAATTGTTGAAGCAATAAAACTAAAAACTAAAGAAGTATTAGAACTAACTGTCTTGCCAAAGAAATCCCCTATCGTACTTGGAGGCGGTGTAGCCTGTAACTCTAGGTTAAGAGAAGTTTTAAAAGAAAATTTCAAAAACGTTTACATCGTCGAGCCCAGGTTTTGTACGGATAACGGCGCTATGGTTGCGAATTACGCTGCTCGAACGACGTCTAAAAGTATTCCTTTTCCGGATTGTTTAAAACTAGACGCAAGGAACAGATTTATTCAAAAAAGGGATATTCAAAATGACAAATGATTCATTGATCCCTGCGCCAAATAAGAAGCTCGGACAGCACTATCTTAATAATCAAAACACGATTGAAAAAATATGTAATGATTTTGACGGCCTATACGATGGAATAATTGAAGTTGGGCCTGGTCCAGGAACGCTAACAAAAACTCTAGCAAAGAAGCCTAAACCTTTAATTCTCATTGAAAAAGACTCGAGATTTACAGAGATCTTAAATAATTTAAGCGACACGGTCATTCTTCACCAAGGTGACGCCCTTGAAATTAGTTCGGATGATATTTTTTTAAAAAATGCTACTCCGGAGTCTTGGTGGTTTGTCAGTAACTTACCATACAATGTCGGAACTCCAATAATGTTAAAGTACTTACGATGGGAAAAAATAGGTTACTTCACTCTAATGTTTCAAAAAGAAGTGGCACAGAAAGTTTGTATTGATATGTTTAGTGAAAAACAAAAGCAAAAAGAAATGAATTCTCTTTTCGCCCTAGTATCCACTTACTTTGATGTGAGTCACCTTATTAACGTTCCTCCGGGGCACTTCACTCCTCCTCCAAAAGTTGATTCCACTGTTATTTCCCTTAAAAGAAAAAATAGCACCAAAATACCACTTGAGTCTTGGGATGACTATGAAAGGTTTCTCCGCATTCTTTTTGGACAAAGAAGGAAACAAATTGGAAAAATATTAAAACAAATATCTGGGGTAAAAAACCTTGAAGAAGTTTTTGAAAAAACAGATATTCCTAAAAATATAAGATCTGAAAGATTAACCCTTTCCCAAGTTCATGATCTTTATCTACACCTAAGGAAAAATCATGCGTAAAATATCAATTTTCATTTTCGCGCTTATACCACTTCAATTATTTGCTAATTTTGGAGACTCAATTTCCGGAGGCCCTGGAACGATGGGGGTTGGTAATCAGGCAAATCCATATAACCTTAGCCCGGAGTCACATTTCTATCACCCGGCCCTAGCGACACAGTATTCTAGTCCTGCTATTTCTTTAAGTGCCTCCAGTACAGAGTTTAAATTTAATTCTATTAATGACATTGTTATTCAAAATGATACCAATTCGCAAAGTGGTGAGAAAACAGGATCCGTCTCAAATGATTACGAACGTATATCAATGGGACAGATTCATGGGGTAATTCCATTAAATTATAAAAATAAAGATCTTGTTGTTGGAGTATCCCTCTTCACTCCTCTACTCTACCTAGCGAAATTTGACAGTGGCTCTACTGAATTACCTGAATATGTAATGTATAGATCTAGAGTCAGGAGACTTGACGGTTTGGTATCTATTGGAACAAAAATCGATCATATATCTTATGCTATTGGCTCAAGGTTTGGTTTTAAATTGGAAGCAGATATTGAGGCGAATGCAAGTCTCAATGGAACCTCTTTTGGCTCCTCCGGCAGGGCCAAAGCCAACATCTTTCCAAAAGTCGGCTTAGTAGGATCAGTTAATTTTAAAAAAGATGCCCATAACTTTAGCGCAACGATACTTCAAGGTATGGAGATGACAGCCGAGGCAACAGTCACTGGCCAAACAACTGATCCAAGAATAATTTTTGACCTTGCTAGCTCATCCCTAGCTTTTTTTGAGCCTCATCAAATAAGGTTCAGCTACGGATGGCAATCTTCGGAAAAACTATTTTCTGCTTTCGTCAGTGCTAGCTACATGCTTTGGGATGGCTTTCAAGCGCCAAAACTTAAATTAACTCAAGAGGCAAGTGTTCTTAGTTCTAATAATTACGAAGTTATTAATACAAGAAACACTATAAACACTAGCATTGGTTTTATGATTAAATTAGCAAGCTTCGATATTCTTTCTGGCTTATCTTTTTACCAATCGCCTTTTGATAGTGAATTTTCGGGCGCTGGTAATACTATTGATACAGACATTAATAGCTATCATCTAGGGTTAGCTAAAAGCTTTGGAAACTTATCTATTTGCTCTTCAGTTCAACTTAAAAAATTAAAAGAAGTTAATGTTTTAAAAACTTCAGGACAAGAAAATGGCAGCGCGGGCAGAAAAATTGGTGCTCCAGGCTTTACTATCGGTGGAGATATATTAAATATAAACTTGGGAGTCTCCTACCAATTTTAAGGCAAAATAATGGGAATCAAAATTATTGCAAAAAATAAACGCGCTACCTACGATTACTCGATCAAGGAGAGGTTTGAGGCAGGAATGATGCTTCAAGGCACGGAAGTAAAGAGCCTAAGACTTGGTAAAGCGACTATAGCTGAGGCTTATATTTCTATCGATAATAACCTTGAAGCTTGGGTCTACAACCTTCACATTCCTCAATACGAGTTTGGAAACATTCATAATCATCAAGAAGATAGAAAAAGAAAGTTGTTGCTTAACAGTAAAGAAATTCACCTGATAAAACACAAAATTAAAGCAGAGGGAATGACTCTCGTACCAACGATTATTTATTTTAAAAAGTCATTAGTAAAATTGGAGATCGCTTTAGGGAAAGGTAAGAAACTACATGACAAAAGAGCCGATCAAGCTAAAAAAGACGTCGAAAAAAAGTTAAGACAAGGGCGCTACGAATAAGTGATCCAATAAGTTGAAATGCCTACATATACCAATAGAAATATTATAGAAACGAGCCTCGAAATAGGTATACCTCCTCGCCCCATAAAAACAAAGATGAAAGAAACAAGTGAAAGAAGTAGTGATTCATAAAGGTAGTTTTCTACAATATTAAATTGATAAATGCCGACAGATCCGAGAACAAAGCAAATATTAAATACGTTAGACCCAATTATATTTCCAACAATTAAATCAGTATCTTTTTTACGCCGACAAGCTATTAATGAAGTTACTAGTTCAGGGAAGCTTGTTCCAAAGGCAACTAATATCGCAGAAATTGTAAACTCACTCACACCGAAAAGAAGACCTAGATTGCTGCCAGAATAGACCAAAACTTCTCCCCCGCCATAGAGCATTCCAAACCCTAAAAGTAAAAACGAATACTCCTTTATACCAACAGAGATGTCCTCCTCTTCCAAGCACTCACTCTCTTCCTCGTTCTTATTTCCTTTGAAGTTCATCCAAAAATAAATAGAGAACAAAGTGGAGAAAACGAACAAAGAGAGAAAACTTATACTCCCTGCATACACAAAAACTCCACACAAAACTGTTACAAATAAGTGAAACATAAGCTGAGGCATTAGCTGCTTATTTTTAGTTTGAAGATTTGCAAATAAGCCACATACCCCAAGCACAAGAAAGATATTTGCGACATTAGAGCCAATGACATTACCTATCGACATATCGTAACGCCCGCGAAAGCATGCTAATTGAGAAACAAAAAACTCTGGTAAAGAGGTGCCGAAACCTACAATAAATAGGCCAATAAGCAGGGGGCTCATTTTCCAAGACTTCCCTATTTTTTCTGCAGATTCTAAAGAAAGGTCAGCGCCAAAATATAAAGATATTAAACCAATTAAAAAATAGAGACCTTGCACCAACATTAATTATTCCTCATAATAGTTCTATGCGAACTTTATATAGTAAATTCACAACTAAGTCATTTCGTCTACTCTCAGCGGTATTTTTCCTCATTGGAGACATCTCTTTCGCTGGCTACCTATATTACTCTATGAAGACAGACCTTAAGGTTCTATTAAATAACCCCATGTTTAAAGAATTATTTCAGAAGACAGTAGAGGACCAAGGACTTAAACTTCCTCCAAAATTTAATGAAGGTATATTAGAAATTTTTCTTCAAAGTATAATTCTTTTCTTTATTTTAGGAATTATCGCCCATGTGATTATCTATCTTTTTTATGTGAATGAAAAACGTATTACATACCTTTATCTGAGGTTTGTTTCTGCAATGGGAATACTTTCAGCATTATTTATGATCATCAATAAGATATCGGCCTCTCCCGTTATTTCATTGGGTTTTTTGCTAGTCGGACTATTATACTTTTTTAACTTCACTGGCTTTTTCTACTTCCCCATTTTGCCTAAGAGAAAAAAAGTAAATTAAAAGGTTGGAATTAGAAACTTTTCCTCACACCAAGAAGGTAATTTAACAATATTGTTTTCAACAAGAGACTTGCCCGAAATGGCCAATAGAAAGGCATGTACCATTTTTGGATCAAGGATTAAATCGAGTATATCTGATTCATAAGCAAACAAATTAAGATTATTTTCTAAGCTTAAAACCAGAGATTTTTTATCCTCAATAGTAGTTTCATCGAGAAATCGTAGGCCATTTAAGTGATTCTTATCGATAATTTTATTTTTTAGAAGTTGAATCAACACCACATTTATATTTGACTCAAAAAATGAGTAAGAAGGACCTAAGAGATTTTTTATATATTTAAATCTGTTAATTATCATTAATGATGTATGTCCAAAACTATCAAAAGAATAATTTAAAATTTTAAGCATCTGATCATAGAAACCAATCCAAATAAATAGATCGATGCTTCTATGCCAAAAAGGAATAAAGCCTCCCTTTAATTTCCTTTTGAAGGATTGTGATAATGGAGGGAGCTCAGTTTTCTCATTAAACCAATCCCTTGAGTGATCAAAGGACTTTAAGCTCTCTCTAAGTCTCTCATACTCTTTAGGTCTCACCCTAGAATGGAGAAGGTCCTCTCCAAGTAGATCATCAATTAAGAGATTTATATTTTTAACCTTAGGGTCTATGCATTTACTTTGACCGGGACAATCAAGAGTACAGACACCGCAAAAAGACTCACCTATGGGTATATCGGTAACAAATTTTTTACAGCCCGAGCTTGATATCCACTCAATAAATGTCTCTTCTTTAAATGATGGGGCAACTTTATCAGAGTTAAATAAGGACTTAATAACCCATCTAGACTCTTCAGCTTTAAAGAGTTCTAGTATAACACCATAAAAACTACCATTTTTTCCTCCTGAAAAAAACACACCCCCTACTTTTTGAGAATCAATCATTGAGTTTTCCTACAGGTTGCATTATCTCAAACGGCAAAACTTCCATCCCATTGCTTTCTACAAGTGAGTTCACCTCACTTTTTTGATCAGAGATGATCAAAAAGCAGCCTCCACCACCAGCACCACAAACCTTTATTCCTCGGAAGCTTTCAAGACTTGTTTTAAGTACTGACTTAAGCTTCACCATTCCTGGAGTCATGATTCCTTCGAAAAGGCTCTCACGCAGCCGGCCTTCACGAGAAACTTCCTCTAGAAAAGCCTCATAATTTTGACTTTTCAATGCCTCTAATGCCCTTAGTGAGCAGTCTCTAATCTTAGAGAGACCTAGAACAACGCCCTCGTCTCTATCAAAAAAGTTTTTATATACTTCCCAATTATTAATACCCGATTTTCGGCTTTCACCTGAGAATACTAAAGTAATTCTTTCTTGTAGGTACCTCGCAAGCTCAGGGGTATAAATCTGCTCAACGGATACTCCTGACATTTTTGACCCTAGGGATAAAACACCGCCAAAAAGAGAAGGGTAATAATCTTGATAACCAGCAGGTCCTTGGTTTAGGATTTTTGATTCAATTCTTTGGATTATTTCAATAATATTATACTTTGATATTTTTACATTTAAATGCTCAGCAAGAGCATAAAAGAAAACACAGCCCATAGAGCTTGAGCCGCCTAGTCCTGAACCTGTTGGCGCATTTGAACTTAGTGTAATTCTTAATCCAGAAGAAGGTTGAAGTTCCTTAAGAATCAACATAAGAAATTTTAATGGACCTAGCTCCTGCTCGGAGTAGGAAAATGACTTTAGCTTGTCCACGCTATACTCTTTTACAAGGCCATAGTCCTTAGACTCTAGTCTGAAAGTATTATCATCTGAATCTTCAATTTCAACAGATGCCATTAGGGATGTTGCACAATTTAATGTAAAAACTTCCTCTAACACAACATTTATTGGGTAGATATCAAGTGTTCCACCTATAAGGTCGACCCTTACTGATCCACTAAAGCTAGTTTTTTTCATGGCTCACCTCTAATGTGAAAAACTACTGGAACATTTTAAGAAACTTAGAGGAATTTGTATAAGTAAAACTAGTTAACAATAGGCTGATGTTGACTATTTTTATCTTGAAGCTGGCTTAACGGAACAAGAAGTTCCTCAAAGTAGTCGATATGAGCCCTACATCTTGCTTCATACATTTCTGTTTCACCAACAATCACTTGCTCATGTCGATTTTGCTCAACTTTACGATAAGTTTTTGAAGCAGGTGAACCACAGACTGTACAAATTGCCTGCACTTTCATAACACTGTCTGCGATGGCCAACAAATGGGGAATCGGGCCAAAAGGATTTCCCTTGTAGTCTTGATCCAACCCAGCACAAATAACTCTGCAGCCTCTTCTCGCAAGTCTAGAAACAACATCTATGATTGCGTCGTCGAAAAATTGAATTTCATCAATTGCAATAATTCTAGTTGAGTCAAAAACATTACCTAGAATGTCTGAACTGCTAGTAACTGGCTTAGCCTCTATTGAAAGAGATGAATGGCTGACAACCTTTTCATCATGATATCTATTGTCAATTTCCGGTTTGAAAATTTGGATTTTCTGTTTTGCTATCTGAGCCCTTTTAACTCTTCTTATCAATTCCTCTGTTTTTCCACTGAACATTGGGCCACAAACAACTTCAATTGAGCCCGTAAAAAACTGACCTGGTAGCAAAATTTCCTCCCTAAAAAACCAGAGATAATAATTCCAGAAAAACCTAATCTAAGCAAACCATAAATTCAGATAAATAATAGAATCAAAATAAATTAATGGGTTAAGAACCCAATAAATTAAATAATAATATTGAGCCCATAATGAAACTTAGACCTACACAAAAAAGAAAGGCAAATGGCATTAAAAAGATTGCCAAAATCTCAAAATTATTTAAGCGACTACCCATCCTCATTGATTGATAGAAGTAAATTAACGCAGCGAAAAAACGACATGTCCCCCCAATAAAAGGTACCAAATAAAAAATATCCGCATAAAAGACATGATCTTTGGGGTCAGGTTTAAAATCAGACGGGTCATTGGTCCCCCTAAAAACCTGAAGGGTGAAAGATAAGTAATAGTACAAAATTAGCCTACTGAGGGGGAAAATAAAAACAGAGGATAAATATATAATAATCTTATACCGAACCAAAAAATCTAAACCAAGGTCTATTAGAAACTTTCCATCAAAAACAGAATTTAATACGCCGGAGCTTAAAAAAGAAACGATAGAAATATTTATAAATCCAAAAAACGCATAGCAAAGCCACCCTAAAAGAATAATCTCAAAAACCCTCTGTTTTCTGAGGACAAAAATATCTTCCTCATATACTTTTCGTGGAGAAAATAAATACGTTGTTAATTGATTTATATCTATGTTCACTAAATCTCTCTTTTAATTAATTCAAAGCGCTCACCTTAGGCGAATCTTGCTTGATAAGGTACTCATATTGAAAGTTATTTTGAAAATCTATGACAGTTATTATCCTCTTTGCTTTTTTTACCAAAAACTTGTTGAAGTTAAATTCAAGGATAAAATCATAAGGAAACTCAAATTTCTTATCATTATCTATTTTTTTTACAAGTAAAGCATTCTTAGATATGGCATCTAATGTTTTGTATAGATTATTAAAATCCAAATAAATTGTGTCGCTATCGCTTATCACTCCCGATTTATATGAAAAACAAGAGCTTTTTGACTCTCTGTAATGAACACATATTCTTGTTTTGGCTCTTGTTAAGATATTAGTCTCCCAAAAATCTTGATAAAAGGTGTTTGCAAAAATGCTGTTGGCAAGCTCTCCCCATATAGATTGATCTTTTGAATAAATGTAATTATTTTTACCCGATCTATATATTTCAAAGATCATTTTTTCATTAACCGACAGGGTCAAAACTCGAGTACCTGAGTCAAAAGGCTTGTCTTTAAAATATCGATCTACCTTAACACTCAAAAGTTGTTTTCTAAATTCACTCATCGCATACTGACTAAACCTATGATTATTAAATGGTAACGGTTCTCCAGAAAAGTTTGAGAAATTCAACTTAAAAGAACTTCCAGTGAAGTAGTCGAAGCCTAAATGCTCTATCTTATAATTTTTAAATATAAGTTTACTAACAAGATCAAAATTTCTCGATTCACAAAAACTTAAAAGCCTAAGGTGCTTATAAGGGTTTAAACGATATACTTCTTTTGGAAGAGGTTTTGTTTGGGGAGTTAAGTCTCTTACTAGAAAACTTTCATTATTTAATTGAATATAAAAATTTTCGCTATAATTTGTTTTATTCCCAATGTTCAAGGTTAATTTATCACCCAAAGATAACTCACATAATCCTTTAAATTTAAAATCATCAGGCAATCTTTTTTCAATCTTTATATTTTGAAGTTGTTTCAAAAATTTCTCTATTTTTTCTTGATCTAAATTAAAACTCGGATAATTTGCCAGTGACCAATTATCAACCTTTAAAAGCTTCGCCCTAGCTAGTTTTATATCATTCAAACGAATAATTACTTCATCACTAAAAAGATACGAATTCAAACGAGTCTTCTTAAGCTTTTCTACAGCATCTTTTTCGACAAAAAAATACGCCATCAGAATTAAAATAAGATTTACTAAGCCAAGAACTTTCATAAAAGATATTTTCTCTTTGGCTTGAAAAAATTAAGAAGTAAACTTATCAACAAAAAGAAAAACACAGAGGAATACAAAAAGAATTTTGAATATTCTAACTTTTTTTCTAGGACAAATTCTTTCTCTTTTCGCAAGGGAATATTTAATGACTTCACCGCATTATCCTTAGCACAGATATCAACCATCTTTAGAAACAAGCCACGAGTGTCAAATAAATTTTTGAATTTATTTTGTAAAAAAGTAGAATTACCTAGAATAAAAAGATTTGATTCATTTCCATTGAAATACTTTCGAGACAAATTACTAATTTTAAATTTTTTAATTGCAAATTCTTCAAAATTCAAATTATTAGCAATGTTTATGTCCGTCAAAAATGCAGCATTTCCTTCAGGAATAAAAAAGTCATTCTCATGATCTAATTTTTCACTAGAGAAAATTGCTGTTGAGAAAGGAAAGAATACTCTATCTAACTTTTTCCCATGGAAAACTTTGTCATTAAAAAGCGGAGCTAATCCATTAGACCCATCCACGAATCCATCTCTAATTTTCAGATAACCAGGTCTCAATTTTAAATTGTACCCACCTAAGAAACTATTTAATTTTTTCAAAGAGGCTTCTTTAAAATATGGATCAATGAAAAACATAAAGTCTGCACCGGATTCTCTTGCTGCCAAAATCTTATCTAGCTCTTTATCGCTAAAGTCTCTTTTTTGCCCAATTGAAATTAATAAGTCATTACTATCAATCTTTTCAATTTGGAGAAGGTCTAGACTCAAAACATTGAAAATATCTTTATCAATTCTCTCGATTAAATGACCTATACCAACGGATGAATTATCATCGAGCGAGCGTTGTCCTTGGCCTTTTAAGAAAATAATTCTCTTCATTTTATTTTTTTTTGCGGCCAGAAAAGAATTTACGATACTTAGTTCACTATGATCTTCTAGAATAATTTTTTTTCCATCCAAAGTTAAAACCGTAGATGGAATTTTAGTTATATTGTGTTTCTTTATCCTACCTGGCTCATAATCAGCTTCAAAGAATTCAACATTCAATGGTTCGATGTAATTTTTCAAAAGGGAGAAAATATTTGCTAGTCTAATTTTTGAAGACTCATCATGAAAAACTTCCGCCTTAACTTTTTTTATTTTCAGATTTGAAAGTATTTCAATCGTTTCTCGTGTAAAGCTTTTAGTAGAGTAATCAATAATAAGAGAATCGCTTACTTTATAAGCTACGATCATATTCAAGAGGAATATGGAAAATAAAAAAGAGATCTGTTTTAAAATCTTCAATTTACCACTCCTACCCTCTTTTTTCTGAAAAATTTAAAGACATGTAAAAAAAGCTCGCGCTCACAGTAATTAAATAAAATAAATTTTTAAATGAGAATAAGCCACTTAGTGCAGAATCAAATATAACAGAGAATGATATTGACTTAAAGAATTCAATAAGGACGAAGCTATTGACATAATTCCCTCCTAGTCCGATTAGATAAAAAAAGCAAAAAATGAATATATAAAATAGAATGAAGACCAATGGGCTCTTAACCTTAGACCTTATAAAAAAACTAATTGTACATAAGCAAGAACTGATCAAAAAAAGAGTGATACTAAGATTGGAAAAAAAGCTCCAGTCATCATAACCAAGGTGAAATATATAGAATACAAATGGAAAAATAAGTACGTGTAATAACAGAACCTGAAATAAACAGAACAGATAATTACTTATTTGCCAAGAAATCGGAGTTAGCTCAAGGAAACAGCAAAGTTTCCTACCCTCATCACTAAAAACTAAAGATGAAGTTATGTAGGTAATGATAGGTATAAAAATCATAAAAAGGAAGTGCAGGTTACCTAAAACTGGAGCAATTATCTTTTCGTTCCAATTTAATACTTCTTTGCTAGTCTGATCAACATACTCAAAGAAGAGAAACCCTGCAATCAACATAAATGAGAATAAAAAAAATAAATAGCTAAGCTTTTTAATTTGAGAAAATATATTAAATCGAATGAACCAAGCTACATCTCTCAACTTAATGTTCTCCTTTAAAACTCAAATCTCCGTCGACTTTTTTCATTTCTACAAACTCTTTGGGATATCTTTTCAAAACTTCTGAAATCTTATTAATATCGATTCCTTCGATTAAGTTTAAAGCACGGTATTGATATAAATCATCTTCAAATCCAAGGTACTCTAAAAGGTTCGAGCAAGATAATTTTTCTTTAAACTTAAAAATATAACTTTCCTCATTACAAAACCCGAAACTCTCCTTTTCACTTATCTCTTTTACCTCGCCAGATTCAACTAACAGGAATTTCTCACAAATAGTTTTGAGAATATCAACCTGATGAGCAACTAAAACAACAGATATACTCTCATTTTTAAGATAAGCGATAAGCTTGGATTTAAATTCTGAATCAAGGCCGTTAAATGGCTCATCAAGAAGAACGATTTTGTCTCTTTTTAAAAGGTTAATGAAATTTATGAGACGTTGATATTGGCCAGTGGATAATTCTTTTACTTTTTTCTTCTGAATTTCTTTTATTCCACAAGCATTCATTAAACTTTTATCAATAGTGAGATTATTGAACTTGGTGTTCAAAAAACTTAAAATACATCCGCAGCTGAGGTGAGACCACTCCTTTGGTATTGTTTCAATAAAAGAGAACTTATTCTCTTTTTCATAATCTAGCTTATACCTGGACAAACTTCTAAGAAACGATGTTTTCCCTGAGCCATTCCTACCGAATACCCCTGTTATAATTCCCGGCTCTAGCTCCACACCTGTGGCCAATAAGGTAAAGTTACTTGAATACCTCTCCTCTATATTTATCAATATGTGTTCTTGCTTTATTTTGGCCATTTCAATCAATTTTCATCCTTTTATATATTATAAAATAAACTTTATTTATTACTCAAATTCTCAAATAAAAAACATTCCCGAGCAAAACACACAGGTAAGCTATTTTAGTAAAATAATCGCATTAGTTTTCCGATAGTGATTAATGGATTTAAAGCAAGCTACAAAACTAATCAATAATGCTAAAAACATTATCCTTACGACACATATTGTCCCAGATCCAGACGGTATAGGCAGCTTAATTGCACTATCTAGCGCTTTAAAGAAGCTAAAGAAAAATGTTGAAATAGTCCTAGAAAAAGAACTTGCGCATAAATACTCTTACCTTGACACAGCTAACCAGGTTAAGTGTTTTTCAAAGTTAAAAATAAGTAAAAAAATTGATTTGTTTATTGTCCTAGATGCGAACAATCTTGAAAGAACAGGTGACAACGTTAAATTAATTAACCAGCATGCAAAAGAGTTACTTTTTATCGATCACCACCCGAGCTCATTAGAGGTCAAGGCCTTACACCTTATAGACACAAGCTATGTGGCAACAGGTGAGATCGTTGCCAATTTAATAAAAAAACTAAAAATTAAATTAGATAAAGAAATTGCCTTATGTCTGTACACCGCTATTTTGATTGATACCTCCTCTTTTAATTATCCGACAATGAAATCAAGAACTCATCAAATTATTTCAGAACTAATTGATGCAGGAGTTTCTCCCAAAGACGCTTTTAGAAAAATCAATACACAACAAAATTTGAATTTTATTTACTTAACAGGACTGGTCCTTCGAAACTGCAAGATCGATGGTAAGCTGATATATTCGAGTGTCACACAATCAGCTCTATCAAAGCACGATGTCGATCTGGATGATACTTTTGGCCTAATAAATCACTTTATCCACGTTGAGGGTGTTGATATAGCATGTATGTTTTTTGAAATAGATGAAAATAAGACTAAGGTCTCTTTTAGGTCCTTTTCAGGGGTTGATGTAGGATCTATTGCAGAGGTTTTTGGTGGTGGTGGACACACATATTCATCAGCAACAGTTATGAACAGTAGTTTAAAAGCAGCACAACAAAAAATTATTCCAAAACTTAATATAATTCTTTTAAAAATTAATAGCCGACAACCTTAATATTCCACTTGTAATTTGTTTGCTCATCATTTCTTAAATTAATTTTGAAAGATTTTTTCTTTTTTTCAATATCGTTAACTACGTAAAAATCTCCACCAATCTCTGCCAATACATTATAGAGGCCCTGATGATAATCGAAGTCTATTAAAAACTTTAAAAACTTCAGAGGGAAAGGTCGGTTTTTTTCACCAAGCTTGTCAACTCGCTTCATTAAACCCAATGACTTCCTAGTTTGAAACCTCTCCAAGGCAATTTGTTTTTTCATAAAATCTTTTTTAATTTCAGGGTAATCAAGGCTAAATTTATCCATATCAACAGGAGCTTCTCTCCCCTTAACTCGGAAGTACAATAGGGCTTCCTCTATTGCTGATAGCTCGTATTTTTTTTCTTCCGCTTTTTTAGTTTTTAATTCAATTTTTTCAATTTTCTTAACAACTGACTTACTTATCTTTTTTTTCTTAATTACTTTTATTATTTTTTTTATTTCAAGTGGTTTATTACTTTTTGCTACTTTCACCTCTTCGAAAATTAGGTCTCCTAAACCTAAATTATCAAAATATTTCAGCGCACCAAAATTGAATAGGTTCCCTAAGGCATTATTTCCAACAACACCAGAGAACTTCCCTGACTGCTTGAACTTCAACACCATTCCCATTAATTCAACTAAAGATTTTCTTCCATCTTTTTTTAGTTCCTTATCGTTTATTTTATTTAAACAGGCACTCTTCATTTTATCACTTTCAAATATATTTAGAGCAGGGGAATTATAAATCAACGATAGAAGTAATTGCTTATTCTCCATTACCTGCAACGAACCCGTTTCTTCACATAAAGCCCTTATTTCAGTATTAATTAAAACATAAAGATCATTCATATTTCTTAGTAATTCTTTGATTTTACAATCTTGAATCTTACAAAAATAATGATTTATAAAGGTCTCTTTTCCCTTTTTAATTTTTGCCATTAACTCTTTTTTTTCACTTGGCAAAAGTTCTCCCACTAAACGAGACCGATTAGCAAAGTCAAAAGAACTGGCCCTTGATATAAATTTTTTCATATCAACAGATTGAGGTTTACACTCTGCTATCCCTCTCAGGGGATCCATTTTTTGCCCACCTAATTTTAATAGATACAAAGAAAGTTCTTCCTGAGTCTCTGCCAATAAACTTATATATAAAAGTCTATATACATACCTAAGATAGTCTCGATATTGACTATACTCCTGACTAGTACACACCATATTTTTTTTAAAATCGTTTATCCAAAAGCCTAAAAAACGCTCAATTTTCAATGAGAGACTAGCGTCTATTAAGTTCTCTGTTTGAAAAGAAAAATCAGAAGTATATTGCTTAAAAGAATTTGAATAAAAAGTACCAAGGCTATTTGTTTTTACCCCAAATTGTCTGTCATATTTTGAATAATAAACAACTTCTTCTGAATAACCATCAAAAGAAAATAAAAAAGCCCAAAAGATAAAATACAATCTCATGCAATGATATTATATCCAAAATAATGAGAGCTGTGGAATATATGTAATTAGAATTAAGGCAATTAACAATAAAAATAAATACGGCAAAGTTGCTTTATACAAATAAGTGACAGGCTTGTTAAAACGTGAGCTAGAGATAAATAGGTTGATTCCCACAGGAGGAGTGATATAGCCAATTTCCAAATTTGTTAGAAAAATAATCGCAAGATGCACAGGGTGGACACCAAACTCACTAGCAATGGGTATGATCAATGGAACCACTACCATAATTGCGCTAAAAATATCCATCATACAGCCAACTATTAGTAAGAAAATATTCAGAAATATTAAAAAGGAATATTTATTATCTAAATATTGTCTCATTAGTTCAAAAATTTGCATTGGTACTTCTTCGTCGACTAACCAGTTAGTTATTCCAAGAGCACAACATAAAATAAGAAGAATTGCGCCAACTAAAGTCATAGACTCAGTGATTATTCGAGACAAGTCTCTTTTAAGAGATAAATCTTTGTAAATAAAAAACTCGATAATAAAAATATAAAATGCTGTTAAAGCGGAAGCTTCAGAGGGGGTCACAAATCCACCATAAATACCAACAAGAACTCCCACGGGCATAATCAACTCTAGGTAAGACTCCTTAAAACTTTTTATGAACTCATTTAAAGAGAACTTTTTCTTCTTATAAGCTTTAAAATCTGCATTTTTAGCTGCCCAAAGGGATAATATAACAATCAACAATATTCCAGGAACAATGCCAGCTTTAAAAAGTGTATCAATATCAACCTTACCGACTAATCCGTAAAGAATAATTGGAAGAGAGGGAGGAAATAACAATCCCAGACTGCCAGATGTAGTAATTAAGCCAAGGCTGAACTCTTCAGAATAATTATCATTTTTAAGTATTGGGAAAAGAAGGCCTCCGAGAGCGATAATAGTGACTCCACTTGCTCCAGTAAATGCTGTAAAAAAGGCACAGACAATTAAACTCACTACGGCAACACCAACTGGCAACCAACAAAACATTGACTCAGCAAACCGTAGTAGTCTCTTTGGGGAATTACTTTCTGCCATCATGTAACCAGCGAAAGTAAATAATGGAATAGTTAATAGTGTCGGTGCATCCGCAATTCTATAGGCCTCTATAGCCACGGCCGTCGCAGGCTCTCCTGAAAAGTGAAAAGCAACCAAAGCGGCAAGCGCCATGATAACAAATAGTGGAGTACCTATAATAGCACTAACAAGTATACCTAATGAGGCAGCAATTCCCATGAAGATCCCTTTACTGGCTACTTACCTGTTTTTCATTTACTAGAAATATTAAAAAAATAAAACGAAGAGCAATGAGGAGGAAACCAAATGGTATTATTCCAACTAAAAAGCCACTGTGTATTCCCCAAAACACATCTCGACCAAACTCAAGCTCAACTTTCATAAACTCGTAACCAGCATAGACCAGCCACAAGCATGTAAGAATAGACACTAAACTTGTTAGATAAAAAATCACCTTTGCAAGTGATGAATCATCTTTACCATCAAGCCATCGATGAAGAATATCAATACCAATGTGAGATTTACTTCCAGTGGCCAGGGAGCCACCCAGAAATGCTGAAAGAAAAACAAGATGCCTAACAAGTGGCTCGACCCAAAAAAGAGTTTGGTTAAACCACCGTAAAAAAATATTCAAAACACTAAAAAAAAGCATTGTTACAACACAAACAACCAAGGCTTTTTTTGAAAGGCTTTCTAGTGCTCTATCTAAAGATCTAACTATTTTTTGCATTAGTTTTTCTTTATTTCTGTCTCTAGCTTAGTGAGAGCATTTTTTGAAAATAAAGTTCCCTCGCCAAGCAAACGATCAATAATCTTTTTTCTAAGAGAATTACCTTTTTGAATATCGTCCTTCGAGAATTGAAGAAACTCCACACCAGACTTTTTCATTTCCTCAAGGGCAATTTTATTGTCGCTCTTGTTAGCTTTATTAATTTGATCAACGTACTTAGTAACAATTTCTTTTACCTTACCTCTAAACTGTTTAGGAATTTTGTTCCACGAAGATTCGTGAACTAAGAAAGCGCCAATTGAATAACTTATAGGGAACTCAACCAAGTATTTTACTTTAGTATTCCACTGCAAAGCGAGAATTCCTAAAGGAGGAGCATACGCAGCCTCGATAATGCCAGTCGATAACGATGAAAGAACATCAGTTAATGGTGCTGGTACACTAATTAGATTCATCTCCTTAATCATTGCATCAACAAGGTTATCACCTGGCCAAGACCAGATTTTTAATCCCTTTAGGCTATCTAAACTCTCTGTCTTTTTTTGAGACACAAAATAAACACTACCTAATTCAAAAAAGCCAAGGTTCTCAAACTTTTGTTTTCTGAAACCTTTATTAAAATAGGCTTGTAGACTACCTAAATCTTCCAAAGCACTTTTATTATCACCGAAGTATGTGAATGGAAGCTCCATTACTCTAACATCACCATTAATTTCACCTAGAGTTTTACCAGTGAATATTCCACCATCAAGCATTTTTGCATTAATTAATCTTCTAACAACAGGCTCATCACCCTTCACTCCACCATAGTATATTTTAAATTTTACTTTTCCATCCGTTGCTTTCTTAATTTCCTTGGACATTTTTACTAATGCTTTCCCCCAACTTGTTTGCTTCGGGGCCAAAACAGCAAATTTTAACTTTACTGAAAAAGCACTTGTTGAAAAAAGAAAAGCTACTAAGCAAATATATATATTTTTTCTCATAAGATTCCCCAACTTAAATTTAAAAAAGTTCTGACTCCACTGACTCTATAATCTCAAACCTCTTAAGTGCCAGTCCTTGAAAAAGACCATTCTTATTCTTATTAGAAATTACTCCTGGTTTATAGATTAGGCTATCATTGTATGTCTTTTTTTCACGAACAAAAAAGGTTTTTTGTTCCAAAAATTCATCCTCATCCTCTTGAGGAATAGAATGGTAACGCAGCATTGCTGTTCTCATGATCCAATTATCTGGAAACTTCTCAATTCCCTCTTTAAAAAGAGCCTTACCTTTATCCGGATCCCCCCCCAACATCACAGGTGTAAGAGATAGGTTCATCGCTTTAAAAATATAACAGCTCCCCTCATTAAACGAAGGATCGTGCTGACAAACCCACTCAAACATAGCACTAGCAATTGATCGCTGAGCAATCATTCTAAGGTCATCCCTATTTAAAATGATAAGGCTTCCTAGAGACTGTCCTGTAAAAAACACTCCTTCAAGAGTTGATTTATTGACGGGAAGTCGATCAAGAAAATCTTTTAACTTCTTGGGGTTGGATGCATTTGAAAATAATTCGCTTGGAGATACACCACTCTCCTCCAAAAACCTGAACCCGTAAGATACTGCTTTTGTATAATTAGCCTCAAGTTTACTTTTAAGAGCCTCATTTTCTTCATCAAGCAGCTGGTAACGTATTAAATCTGTTTCAAACTTTAGGAATCCAAACCCAGCATAAGCCTTCGCAAGGCTTGATAATAAATTTTTATTTCGAGGCTCAATAAAGTGTAACCCCTCGATCAACTTAATAAGCCCTGGAGTCCCTTGCTCTACGAAGTCAAGATCTGTTTCGTACCACAGCTCATCAGAGGCATTAAGAAGTAAGTTAGAAGTTTCTCCAACTGCTATTTTTTGGACCAGAGAAGAGCATCCTGAAATCAAAAATAAAGAAATAGAGGACAATATTAAAAACTTCCACATGTTAAATCTCCAAATAATATTTATTTACTATCTTATATTTTAAGATTGCATCAGTTTTCGACTATTTACAATCCCTTACCGAGCTATCAGTGCAGATATTTTTTCCTGCCTATTGCTTAAAAACTAGTCGTAAAATATACTCTTAAAACCTACGAAGTGGAGGAATATTGATTAACGTAAAATCAAATAGTTGAAGCCACTTTCTACTCCTGATCATAAATTAAGTTAAAGGAGAAGAAAGAATTGGTTGATTCTTCTATTCTTAACTATTTATAAAAAAGCAGGAGTCATTATGAACACATCTAAAGAAACAGCAACAGATGAAATATCAAAATTTCAGGGATCAATTAGCACCAAAAACCATAAATCGAGCGTCTTAAGAAGAACTTCAATCAGGCCATCAACTTCTTTAAAAAAAACACTTTTTAAAGTTAAAAGCCTTAGAGTGGAAAAAGTTCAAAAAAGAGACTCAATTGAATTTAATAATCTGAGCATAGATAATTAAATTAAATTCTTATAAGAGTTTATAATAAACTCCAACCTCTCTTGCTCAATTGCTTTTAATCGCTTCAAGCTTTTTTCTAATCTGCTTTTTAAATCAATTCTTTTGAGCTTAAATAAATTTGTTTCCGTATTAATGTGCCACCTTCGAATTGATAAAATACAACTGTTCTTTATTTTCTGAGCATCGATCTCCCCTGTTGACTCCTTAATAAAGTACTCATTAATCTCTGCAACACTCCTTTTGCAAAATTCCAACTGCCCACTTAACACTTCATTAAAGCGCTTTTCTATTTCTATGACATCGACGCTTTGCCCCTTCTCACTAGATAAATCCAAAATCTCACGAATCTGATTTCTAGCACTCCTCATCTTATCGATTGTCTCAAGAGAAAAAACCGAATTAGCAAATATGATTAAAAAAAGTATTAATAATGATTTAAATTGAAATGCCCTTACATTTTTGAAGGAAGCTCTCCATCGGGAATCCAACGACATTTGTGTAAGATCCCACAATTTTTTCAACAAAAAAATTGTGGTCACTCTGAATTGCATAAGAACCTGCTTTATCATGATAATCATTCCTATCTAGATAATTTTCAATCATCTCACTAGAAAGTTCAACAAACTTAACTAAAGTTTTCTCATGAAAAAACTCAATCTCTCCATAATTTGAATACCCTACAGCGGTTATTACTGAGTGCTGCTTTCCACTAAGTAATCGAAGCATCTTGAACGCCTCATCTTTATCTTTTGGTTTACCCAGAATTTGTTCATTCAAAAAGACCAGAGTATCTGCCACTACAACAATAGATTTTTCTACCTCTTCTCCGAGTAAATCATGCGATGCAGACATTTTCTTTTGGCATATCTCAAGGCAGATACTCTCCGGGACTGAAGACAAAAATGTTTCATCAAAGCTTACCTTCAGTGGTTTAAAATCTAAATTGAAAAACCTAAACATTGCCTGGCGTCTAGGGCTACTACTGGCGAGAAAGATATTCGGTTTTTTCTTCATTATATATTACCTCTTTAAGTAAAGAGTTTATGACATTACTTGCTCTTTCCCTATATTCCATTAAACCTGAATATAAAAGATTATTTTTTTGAAAAATTTTGTCTGGATTGAGAACCTCTAAACCTCTTAGCGTAATCAACCTTAAGTGCGTGCGGTGATACCTTTTTTGATACTCCATTATTTTCAACTTTTGTGCTTTATTACGAACAAAGCTTCCTTTGACTTTTCGAAAGGTCGTCTCAGATTTTTTAAAATAGTCTAAAACGAAATCGACTCGCTTTTGAAATTTTTCACCTTTGTAATTTGAAAAGTTTTTAATCGTGGGAAAAATTTCTGAATTGTTTATGTAATAGCTATACTTATTCATAAATCTTTCCCGAAGAAAATAAAAAGGTGATAAATTACTCGTGACCATTTTGATGGGAAACTCCTTGTCATTCATATAGTCATTCTCTTCGGGAGTGCCTGATTTAAATAGATACCATTTACCAAAGTCCAGGTCTGAACTTAATCCATCATATGCAACTGTTGTATATTTAGGCTTTGCGGCTTTATCTCCGCTACCGCTTACCTTAATATAACTTTCAAAATCATCAACAAAAATATGAGCACTGCCTGATTCAATATTTACAAGCATATTTTCGTTGTAGAAAATGTGGCCGGCTTTTAATTTCCAATCCTCAAACTTAAAATCGTTAGTGTAAATTTTTAGATAATTTAAAAGGTCACGAAATTTAATTTTTTTAGTTGAGAACAAGGTTTCATCAAAATACCTCAACGCTTGTTCAATCAGCTCAGGCTCCAAAACAGACAAAAAGATTAAATCTAAAAACCTCCCATTTTCTTTATTTTCACCAACTCTTGATCTATTTATTGCAAAAATCTCACCCTTATTTACCCTTACAAAAGACTGAAAAAAACTTGCATTAAATATTACCTCCGAAATTGAAATTGAAGTCTCTGGAGATAAACGAAATAAAGTTCCGTCGAGTAAGGCGATCCAGCAACTCCCAGATATTCTTGTTTCAATAATATCACCCTCGTAAATAAATTTAGCATTACCAGCTATTCGACCTCCCTCTCGATTAAGTCTTACATCACCAACAGAGGCTATAATCTCTCCTACGATAAGCTTTTTATTGAAATAATCTTTTCTAGAAATTTCGTTTAATGCTCCCATTTCAATATCATCAAGGCGCTTATTCCATGTTTCAAAGCTTAATTGGTCTTTTATATTTTTGTCTCTAAAGTACAATGGATTTCTTTTTTTCAAAGATAAAACATCCTCTGTGACATAGCTCCACTTCGATGAATAAATCTCCTTTGAGGTAGGTGCAAAACTCTGAACCTTAAGGGATAGAAAGACTAAAACTAGGATAAACCTCATATGGGTCTTTTCGGTCTTAAAAAGCCTATCTTAATCAAGTTTTTTTTTCTTCAAGATAGGCTTATATCTAGGCAATTTCTTCATCAAATTGTATAAAAATCCTAAATAAGGAGCCTATTTTGGAAGAAAACAATCAAGAATTTTCATTTGTAAAAACCGAGCATCAAATTCTAGATTTTTGGTCTAAACAAGATATTTTTCAAAAAACGCTAGAAAAAACTAAATCTGGTGAACCATACATATTTTATGATGGGCCTCCATTTGCGACTGGACTTCCTCACCACGGACACCTTGTGGGCAGCTGCTTAAAAGATATTGTTCCTAGATATTTCACAATGAAAGGCAAGTATGTAGACCGTAGGTTTGGTTGGGATTGTCACGGTTTACCAATTGAACATGAAATAGATAAACAACTCGAAATGTCTGCATCTGATGCGGTACAAGAACTTGGGGTGAAAAAATATAATGATGAGTGCCGTGGAATTGTTCAAAGGTTCACAAGCCAATGGCAAAAAACAATTACCAGGATTGGTCGTTGGGTTGACTTTGAGAACGACTATAAAACAATGGACACCTCATTTATGGAGTCTGTTTGGTGGGCTTTCAAGGAGTTATGGGACAAAGATCTCGTCTACCAAGGCACGAGAGTAGTCCCATTTTCAACAAGCCTTGGAACCGTCCTGTCGAATTTTGAGGCAGGACAAAATTATCAAGATGTTCAAGATCCAGCCGTAACAGTTTTATTCTACATACCTGAAAAAGATTGCTACATTGCTGCATGGACCACAACGCCTTGGACACTTCCTTCGAACCTGGGACTGTGTGTTGGAGCAGAAATTGACTACGTTAAGTTAAACGATAGCGAATTAGACAAACCACTGATTATCGCAAAATCTCGAATTGAAGCTTATTCTAAGAAAAGAGAACTTGAAACAATTGAGGAGTTCAAAGGTTCAACTCTAAAAGGCTTGAGCTATAACCCATTGTTTAATTTTTTCTCAGATTTAGAAAAAGACGGGGGCTTCAAAATCTACAACGACGATTATGTCACCACTGATAACGGCACGGGAGTCGTTCACCTCGCTCCATCTTTTGGAGAGGATGATAATAGAGTTATGTCGGAAGCAGGTGTAAGACTAGAACTATGCCCAATAAATGAGAAGGGCGAGTTCAATGCCTCAGTACAAGATTTTGCCGGGCAATATGTAAAAGACGCCGACAAGAATATTATCAAACAGCTGAAAGCAAACTCTCGTTTATACGAGCAAAGTGTAATTGTTCACTCTTACCCTATGTGCCCTCGTTCAGACACACCTTTGATCTACCGTTCAATTCCCTCATGGTATGTATCTGTTGAGAAAATTAAAGAAAACCTAATTGCATCAAATAAACAGGTAAACTGGGTACCAGATCATATAAAAACAGGTAGATTTGGAAAATGGCTGGAAGGTGCAAGAGACTGGTCTATATCTAGAAATAGAGTTTGGGGCACACCAATTCCTATTTGGATTAACGATATAACCGGTAATAAGATATGTGTTGGTTCCATTGAAGAGCTAAAATCTTTAACTGGAATCCAATTAGATGACCTACACCGTGAAAATGTAGATCCTCTAACCTTTTCCGTTGATGGAGAGGACGGTACATACAGAAGAATCAGTGAAATCTTCGACTGCTGGTTTGAGTCAGGCTCTATGCCTTATGCCCAAATCCACTACCCTTTTGAAAATAAGGAACTTTTTGAAAAAGGCTTTCCTGCTCAATTTATCGCAGAAGGCTTAGACCAGACTAGAGGTTGGTTCTACACGCTTACTGTCCTATCTACAGCCTTATTCGATAAGCCGGCTTTTAAGAATGTCATCGTTAACGGAATCGTCATGGCAGAAGACGGTAAGAAAATGTCCAAGAGATTAAAAAACTATACTCCACCTGACGATTTGATGGAAAACTATGGAGCAGATGCGCTGAGGCTTTATTTAATAACCTCTGGTTTAGTCAAAGCTGAGGACCAACGCTTTGCTGATAGCGGTGTAAAAGACATGGTTCGCCGGGCACTCCTACCATGGTACAACGCTTCTAAGTTCTTTAAAACTTATGCAAAAGTAGACAGCTGGTCGGCAAAAGATCACCTCGTCGAATCTAAAAATATTACTGACCAATGGATAATTTCAAACCTTCAAACATTAAAGAAAAACGTCTCCAAAGAAATGGAGGCATACCAGCTTTATAACGTAGTCCCTGCTTTATTCACATTTATAGAAGACCTTACAAACTGGTACATTAGACTCAATAGAAATAGATTTTGGGGTGAAGGACTAGATGAAGATAAAAAGTGTGCCTACTCCACGCTTTACACAACACTGCTAGAGCTATCTCAGATTATGGCACCCTTTGCACCATTTCTATCTGAGTTTACCTACAGGGAATTAAAAGATTTTGGCCAAGAACTACCGGAGTCTGTTCATTTGTGTAATTACCCCGAGTCAAAAGAGGAACTCTCTAACGATTCTCTTGAGACTGCAATGGGTAGAATTCAGCAAATAATTCTCTTAGGACGTCAAAAAAGAAATTTATTAAACATTAAAGTTAAAACTCCACTTTCAAGACTTACTGTTATCCATAGAGACAAGGAGCTCTTAAAGGATATTGGGCAACTTGAGGAATATGTAAAAACTGAGCTTAATATTAAAAACATTGAATACTCCTCAAATGAGGAACAGTTTATCTCACTATACGCAAAGCCCAATTCTCCCATTTTGGGTAAAAAGCTTGGAAAAGAGTTTGGGCAATACGCTGGTAAAATAAAAAATCTCACTACTGACCAACTATCAGAGCTTGAATCTAAGGGCTCCATAAATATTGGAGGTAAAAACTTTAGCACCGCAGAGATTTTAGTATTCAGAGAACCCAAAGATGGAACGGAGACTCTTTCAAACTCTTGGATATCAATAGATATTGACCCTGCTCTAAACGAGAATCTAATCAAAGAAGGTTTAGCGAGGGAAATTATAAACCGTATCCAAAAGACAAGAAAGGACATAAACTTAAATGTAGAAGACAGAATATCTCTGCATATAGCAGGAGATAAAGAGATATTAGAGGCGGCAGAAAGCTTCAAGGACCATATTTCAAGTGAAACTCTATGTTCTTCATTTTATACAACCGCTGAAACTCAACCACATAAGTTTGATATCGACGGAAAATCTCTATTCCTTAAAATTGAAAAATCTTAAGCTTTACCTATTTTCTTTTTCAGTGCTCCTAGTAACAATGACTGATGCCAGGAGCTCATGGAGAAAAAAGTCTGATAGATATTTAAATGTTAACTTTTCAAGAACTATAACTAAATTAAACTCTTTCATTAGTGAAAAGTATTCTGTTTCGCCAAATTATTTCTATGTAAGAGATAAAGTGTCCCAAATTAGGAGACTTTCATCCATGCTTTCTGAAAGATGCAGGAAAAATAGTAAGTTCAAAATAGCACCCTGCGATGAAGCGAAGGAAACCTATCGCAGACAACTGAATGAGTTAAACAAACTAATTAGTATATTTA
Organism: Bacteriovoracaceae bacterium UBA1511; assembly: GCA_002323535.1. GTDB lineage: Bacteria > Bdellovibrionota > Bacteriovoracia > Bacteriovoracales > Bacteriovoracaceae > UBA1511. The sequence continues at coordinate 5,717 of DCQT01000010.1, read as the reverse complement.
TCAATAAGCTACCAAATAAAAGTAACTATAATCATTTCATTTCAGAATCGATCCTTCTTGAAATGAGTGTATTTACTGAAACAAAAGTGAGAAATGCTTCCAAGGCTAATCTCATTGGCCTAGAACTAGACTCACTTTTAACAAATTACCTTATATACCAAATCCCCAAAGAAAGCTTTAACCACATCAATGAGTATTTAGTTGCCTTTGACAACGTTGATATCCTTCTATTAAACGAGAAACAACTGGCTCACCTAACAAACACAGTTAATTATTTCATTAGGAAAGAAAGAGAAAGCCAAAAACTCTCAAAGACCCAAGCAAGGGGGCTCGAGCTTATAAACCTCTTCTGGAACAATGTACTTAAAATAAAAAAAGACCAGCGTTAAGCTGGCCTTATTAAATCAAAAAATGAATTTTAATCAGATTCTACTCATTCGTGATGAGCGGTGAGAAGTTTTCACTCTTCTTTTTTGTGCAGCCTCTAATTTTTCTTTATTTTTAATAGAAGGCTTCTTGTAGTCTTGTCTTTTTTTGTATTCTTTAACAACACCATAACTTTCACAAAGTCTTTTAAACTTTCTAATAGTTTTTTCAACGTTTGATCTCTCATCAACTTTAACAATGATCGTTGGGTTTTTCATACTAATTTCACCTCCCTCATTTAAGCATTAATTGAGGATCTACTAATCCCAAAGGTTAAAAATAATTTGCATATCAGAAGAATACTCTATTCCTTTTGATACTAAAAAATATCCTAGGTTGGTTTCAACATAGCAAACTCTTGAGTGAGGAGAATATCTCTCAACTAATCTACATCTAGAGTTAGACCTTCCATTGGGGCCTTTTCCAAAATTGATTACGCCTCTAGCACAGCCTTTATCTTCAACAAACAATCTCAAGACAGCAATTGTCTCAGCCAAATGATCTTTACCATAGTTCCTAACTACATCTGAATTGTAGTGATAATTAACCATTAATGTTCTGTCTTGAAAGTTGTTAGTCAGCCTTGATTGGCAGTCCATTGTTTCTCTTGACTCTGCTTTAGCGATAGAAATAGCCCCTACAAGTAATACAAGACAAACGATACTTTTTTTAATTATTCCAATCATTTCAAACCATCCCTTCATATATTAAGAGTGAATTGGTGCTTGTATAACAAAATGAAACAAAAAGACAAAGAAATTTTAGCAAAATTAATTATTAGAAAATCTTAAAGAAAACATTAGCAAAACTGATCTCACTGTATTAGTATTCGCTCAATAAGACCTAAGAATAAGGATTTTCGACAAATGAAAAGTTATCTTTTTTTGTTACTTGTGCTTCTTTCTTTTGAATCTATTGCATCTCTTCCAGATTACTACCCATCGGAATATCGAAATGAAATTCAAAATGGTCTTTATAAAGACGATGACCTCAAAAGAGCTCTTTTTCGAATTCTAACTAAAACTCATAAAAAAAGATTTAACCAAGCCGACGTACTAGTAGATTCTTGCGGCTCTAACGATACTTGCTTCAAACATCGTACTCTTAGCTACTCAGAGGCAAGGTCCTACCTTTTTGGAAGAATTCACCTCGAATCTGATGACAGAGGTCATTATGTCAAAGACGTTTACTGCGAAAAAAACTACAGACGAGCTGATGGTGTTGGCCCAATGAGAATTCCAAACCACAACTTAATTAATTGTGAGCACACATGGCCTCAAAGTCGATTTACTTCTACTTTCTCAAGAGAAACCCAAAAAACCGACTTAAACCACTTATATCCAACGGATAACAGAGCTAACAGCATTAGAGGCAATCACCCATTTGCTGAGGTTTATGGTGAAAGTATCAGCAGAAAATGTTCAAACGCTTATATCGGGTCTGCTGAGGATCCTAACAAAAGAAGACGTGGTATTTCGTTTGAGCCACCGGCGGATCACAAAGGAAACGTTGCCAGAGCATTATTCTACTTTGCAGTTCGATACAAAATGAAGATCTCTGCTATGGAAGAGGCACATTTAAGAAACTGGCATGAGTCTGATCCTGTTGATGATCAAGAAATAAATAGAAATAATATCATTGAAGAGGTTCAAGGAAATAGAAACCCATTCATTGATATGCCTGAATTAGTATCAGAAATAAGTGATTTCTAATCATTTATAAATTTTTCTAGGATTTTAAAGGCCTAAATCAAGCCCCTCGAATGAGGGGCTTTTTTATGAATAAACTTCTAAGGTATAAAAAAGCCCTTCCAAAAGAAGGGCTTAAGAGAAAAAGTGATTTTAAAATCTTCTATAATAGTTTTTCAGGGTCCATGTCCCTAAGGTTTCGATGAATTGAAGCAAGAAATTTACCACCAAGCTCACCGTCAATAATTCTATGGTCATAAGCATGAGTACCAAACATCATGCTTCTAATTGCCATGACATCACCAGGCAATACAGCAACACGTTTTGTAATCGCGCCAGAGGCGTAAATTCCTACCTGAGGTTGAAGAATGATTGGAGTGGCCATCAATGTTCCAAAAGAGCCAACATTTGAAAATGTAAATGTTCCCCCAGTTAGATCATCCATCGTAAGCTTCTTTTCCCTTGCTCTAATTGCAAGATCATTTACTGCCCGACAAAGACCTCTCAGGCTTAAGGCATCTGCATTTTTAACGACTGGAACAATTAAACCATTACCAGGAACCGCCACTGCCATTCCGAGGTTGATTTGCTTTTTAACGATAATTTTATCTCCATCAATACTACTATTAACCATTGGGAACTCTTTAAGAGCTTGGATAATCGCATGCATGATCAGTGGAGTGTAAGTAAGCTTAAAGCCTTCTTCTTGTAGAAACTTCGCTTTAGTTCCCTCTCTAAACTTTACAAGATGAGTTAGATCAACTTCCTCAATAGAATTCACATGAGGAGAAATTTGCTTTGAAGCAACCATATTTTTAGCGATCGCTTTTCTCATATTATCCATTTCAATTACTTGGTCACCAGCAGAAATCGCCACGGGTGCCGCAACTGGTTTTTGTACGGCAGGCGCACCTGAAGTAGAAACGGGTGTTGCTGCAGGAGTGGAGCTGGCTCTTGAGGATAAGTAGTTCATAAAATCACTTTTATTTACTCTTCCAGCGGCGCCAGTGCCTTGAATTTTTGATAACTCTTCAAGAGTTACCCCATTTTCATCAGCTAGCTTTTTAACCAGTGGAGTATAGAATCTTCTTTCACCAGATACTTTCTCCGTCTGAGCGGGAGAAGCTTCAACAGTTTCACTCGCCACAGGTTCTGGAGCATTAGAGCTACTTGATGACGAAGAATCAGCACTTCCACCATCTAGACTTACAGAAGCATCGTCTTCAATCTCAGCGATTTTAACGCCAACATCAATAGTCTCACCTTCTTCAAAAAGAATCGCTGCGACTCTTCCTCCAATTGGAGATGGTATCTCTGATTCAACTTTATCCGTTGAAATCTCTAGTAGAATTTCATCAATTTCAATTTCATCACCAACGGCTTTTGTCCATTTCGTGATTGTACCTGTTGTAATGGACTCTCCCATTTGGGGCATAACAATTTCATGTCTCGCCATCTCTATTCTCCCGTTCGGATAGTTAAAAGTTTAATGATCTATTATCTGCGGCCATAACCGCCTCAGCTAAAAATTCACCCAGCGTTGGATGAGGGTGAACAGTATTGTAAATCTCCTCATCTACCCCTTCCATTGTTCTAAAAAGAACATACTCGTGAATCAGTTCCGTTGCATGGGTACCAACGATATGCGCACCTAGCAATTCACCATGTTTGCCTAATAAAGTTTTTACAAAGCCTTCTTTTTCATTACTGGCGACTGCTTTTCCATTCGCTACAAAAGGGAGCTTTCCTACTTTGTATTCAATTCCCTTTTCTTTTAATTTCTGTTCTGTGTACCCAACAGACGCAACTTGTGGCTGACAGTAAGTACAGCCGGGAATATTCATCTTATCTATTGGATGAGGCTTTAAGCCTGCAATATGCTCAGCGGCAACAACACCCTCGTGAGAAGCTGCGTGTGCCAATAAAGGCGCGCCAGAAACATCTCCAATAGCATAAACACCTGGTACAGAAGTTTCGTAGTGATCATTAACTGAAACAAAGCCTCGATCAGTCTTAACACCAATACTCTCAAGGCCTATACCATTGATGTTACCAGTCATACCAACGGCAATTAAGCCTTTTTCAAACTTATATTCCTTTTCTCCACCCTTTTCTTTCACGGTGAAGACAACATCCTTTCCAGTATTTTTAGCACTAATCCCCTCAATACCAAGAGACATTTTTATGCCATATTTTTTATATGCTTTTTCAATTTCTTTAGAGGAGTCTACATCCTCGATTGGTAATAAATGTTTTTGTAACTCAAAAATATGGACATCAACACCAAAAGCATTCCAAAAGTAAGCAAACTCAACCCCAATGGCACCAGCCCCTATGATTCCAATTGACTTAGGCATCTCTTCCATATGAATTGCTTCCCAAGCACCAATCAACCTGTCGTTGTCATGCTCAAGACCAGGGAAGGTTCTATAATGGGCTCCTGTAGCGATAATAACATTTTGCGCCTCAACTATCTCAGAGTGCCCTTTAGGTGATTTTACCTCTAGAGTTTTAGCAGTTTGAAACTTTGCGTACCCGTCAATCACAGTAATTTTATTTTTTTTCATCAAAAAGCCAACGCCCTTTGAAATTCGGTCAGAAATGCCCTTTGCTCTTTTAACCGCTTGGGTGCCGTTAACACCTTTCAGTTCAACATCAATTCCTAAATCCTTAAAATCTTTTAATTCGTGCACTGAATGAGCGGACTTTAGAACTGCCTTCGTTGGGATACAGCCCTTGTTGAGACAAACGCCACCAAGTTTACTTGCTTCGATTAATGCCGTTTTTTTACCAAGTTGAGAGGCACGAATTGCTGCTACGTATCCACCAGGTCCACCGCCAATAACTACAACATCAAACTTTTTCACTAAAGAGTCCTTTTTGTTTACTTTGATTACCAACTTCGCTATCACATTTTGCACAATAATCCTAATTTGATTAAAGGTTTGTCCGATTAATGTCAACGAATCCAGAGCTTAAAAATAATCCCGAAATTATTGATTTTTTTACAAAGATCTTCCCTGAGGGTGTGATATTTTTTGACTTGGAAACAACCGGCTTATCTCCACTATGTGACCGTGTCATTGAGTTTGCTGGTATTAAAATTTACGCGGGGCAAGTAGAACAATTACAATTTTTGACTGACCCTCAAGTGGAAATTTTACCCGATAATGAAAAAATTCACGGTATCTCCAATCAAATGGTTCAAGGACAGCTTAAGCAAAATATTGCAGCTGAAAAAATACAAGAGTTCATAGGCGACTCAAGCCTTGTTGCCCATAACGCCCTTTTTGACTTTGGTTTTTTGTTAACTCTTTTTCACCGATTTAATCTTGAGCCAAGGCAAAATAAAGTTTTTTGTTCCTGTAAACTATCAAGGAAACTTAACAAAGACTTCGAATCTCATAAACTGTCGTCTCTAGCTGAAAAGCTTGGTATCATGCTTGAAAATCATCACCGGGCCATGGATGACACCGAGGCTTGCTTACAAATTTTTTACAAAACTATCTCAAAGTCAGAATCTCACATAAAAAGCCTTCAGCATGGCTTTTTGTTTAATTCGAATGATTTTAAAAAAGAAAAAATTGAAAACGTAAACCTCAA
>DCQT01000059.1:9176-9601 GCA_002323535.1 Bacteriovoracaceae bacterium UBA1511 | reverse complement strand
TTCTTTATGATATTTAAGAAAAGTATCCTTGAACCGAGCTTTATAGACCTGGTTACACTAGCGGCACTGATATATTTTTTACTTGTGGCATCCATTGTGCGGGCAGCCTCAGACGAGAGCAAAGTCGAGTACATCGCACATGCTGGAGGCTCAGTAAATGGTTATACTTATACAAATTCTGTTGAGTCGCTTGCCCAACAAATGGTTGGGGGGAAAACATATATTGAAATCGACTTAAGAGTAAGCTCTGATGGTAAAATTGTAGGCGTTCACGATTGGCGGGAATTTAAAGGTAGATGTGGTCTTCAAGATAGCAGTTTAACACCTATGTCCTACAAACAGGTAAAACATTGTAAGTTAGATGGTATGTTCGAGCCCCTGGGTGAAAAAGATATAAAGAGTTTTTTTGAAAATAATAAAAATAA
>DCQT01000059.1:1270-8991 GCA_002323535.1 Bacteriovoracaceae bacterium UBA1511 | reverse complement strand
AGATATCATATTTTTTTATATAAACTTTTTAATTCATTTTTATTAACTCCTTTAATATTACTATGGAAAAATTTTTATCAAAAATTCTACGATCTTGACCCACCAGTATTTGGACTTAATTTTTTTGAAAATAATAAAAATAAAATTTTAGTAACAGATAAGATTAGAAATTTAGATATACTCGATCGAGCTTTTAAGTTTAAAAAACGTATTATAGTAGAGTCCTTTTCGAGAAAGATGTGTGAAGAAGTACAGTCTAGGGGTTTTCTTGCATGTATATTGAAGGTTAATCTTAGTATTAGATCGATTGCCAGAGCTCTTTATTTAAGACCGTTTGGCGTGACTATAGATTACAGAGCAATAAGTGGGGGAATGTTTTCATCAATAGCGGTTAGGCTGTTAAGGTTTTTGGGTATAAAATTGTTTTTGTACACTATAAATGATTATGAACAGGTTAAAAAATTTCTAGGTTCAGATATAATTTTTGTTTATACTGACTTGTTAAGATAGAGGGCTTTATTGAAATGTTGAAGCAGTTGTTTACAAATAAATACATAAAATTTACTTCGCTGTTCCTTTTTAGCTTGTTCTTGCACGCATGGTCACTGAGGCATAGGTTTTATGACTTCGATCCTTATTATCTTTTATTAGAGAGTCTGTTTTTCTTAAGTTTTAATTTGATTGTAATACACTTGTTAAGACATAAGGCACTGTGTTCGTTCGTAATTTCTGTTGCGGGCTTTTTTATGATGTTGCTTTTTCGCTACAGGGTAAACACCCAATCAAATTTTAACTTCTCTCTTGGTTTTGATAATTTCAAGTTATTATTTAATATGAGTAGTCTTGAAGTGGTAGGTGCAAGAGTTAGACTATTTGACTTATGTTTAAGCCTTGCTGTTTTTGTTTGTTTGTTCATTTATCACCAGAAGGCATATTCAGTAAAACTAAAAATAAGTAAGATTCTTACTAGCTTGGCATCATCTTTTGTATTAATTACTTTTTTTCAACGAATTCTATTAAACAATCCTTTTGTTTATTTTGTTACCTCAATGGGGGATTATTTTTTTCCTCCAAAGTTTTATTCAGAAAATTTAGTTATTCCGAAAGAGAAGGGTTCTTACGTTCAAGGCAATAAATTCAATGTGGGAAAAAATAATCTTTTAATACTAACTCTTGAATCCTTCAATAATGATTATTTAAATAAAACTACATCTGATGGAAGAGAAATAACCCCAGTAATGAACTCTTTATATAAAAGCAAAGAGAACCTTTCTATTTATCCATTCTTTGCGAACTCGGTTCAGACAATAAAGGGTCAGTTCTCAATTTATTGTGGGCGTATACCACTTGAAAAGGGTAAGGCATCTTATGCTGTAAATATAAAAAAGCTGAGGTGCCTCCCAGATATTTTAAAAAGTCAGGGCCTGGAAACTTATTTTTATCAAACTTTTACTGATTTTCGTTTTGATAATACGATGGAGTTTTTAACTGATGCAGGCTTTACAAAAGTAGAATCAAGTGAAAAGTATCTTGGAGGTCTTGACGAATTCATATGGGGGTGGGGTCTTCAAGATGACAAGTCTTATGAAATATTTTTACAAAATATTAAAAATCTAAGAAAAGAGAATGGGGGTAACAAACCTATATTTGCCTCAATGATTTCTCTTTCTCATCACATGAATTTTAAAGTTCCTCAGAACTTAAGCTTTCTCTTTAAGCACCCTAAGAGCTTTCAAGAAAGATTTTTAAACAGTCTTCACCTATCAGATAGATTTCTTAAAAGGTTTGTTGAAATTATTCAGGAAGACCCATTTTTTAAAGATTGGCTTATTGTAATTACCGGAGATCATTCTTATCCAAGCGGGGTAAATGGTGTTACTTCAAACGAGGATGGTTTTTTTCCTGAGCAATTTAGTATCCCATTTGTCATCATGAATATGGGAGATTTAAAAGACAGGGTCGAGAAAGATAGTACTTTTTCTCAGGTAAATATACTTCCGACAGCAATCGAGCTTTTAAATCTTGACGGAAACATTGAGGTATCCAATCAAGCAAGTATTTTTAGTGAAAATTTACAAAAGCATCAAATTATTATTCAGCCTTACGATGGTAAACGAATTGGATTCATATCAAAAAATGAACTTTATTCTCTTTATACAGATAGAAAAAAAGCATATCGTATGAATCTTTCAAGTCAAAAAGTTGAAGAGGTTGACCTGAAATCTATTCAATCTTTATATGATGATTATCACATAAAACAGACTCAAAATGACAGGTTTTTAAGGTGAATTGAAAGCTTCCTGCCAGACATTGTAAGTTAGATAAAAGGTGTACAGTTTGTGTGGGGTGTGTCAAATTTATAAGATGCCCATAGATGGGCGTATTTAAATTTTATTGCACAGCAAAAGGGATGTTCTGTGAAATTAAAAAAACTTGTCGTTCAAGGATTTAAATCTTTTAAAGATAAAACCAATATATTTTTTGACGAAGGGATAACGGGAATCGTTGGCCCTAATGGTTGCGGTAAATCAAATATTGTTGATGCCTTATTTTGGATCATGGGAGAACAGAGTGCGAAGCACTTACGCGGCTCTTCGATGAAAGACGTTATTTTCAGTGGCTCATCTAAATACGCACCGGCAAATTACGCAGAGTGCTCATTGTTTATCGAAAACGATGATGGAAAACATATTCACATCGGTAATAAAGTTGTCTGTCCGAGTGAAATTCAATTAACAAGAAAACTTTATCGAAACGGTGAAACTGAATACAAGATTAACGGAACTCAATGTCGACTCAGAGATATTCAAGAAGTTTTTATGGATACAGGAGCCGGTGCCAAGAGTTATTCTATTATCGCCCAAGGTGAGATTAACAGACTTGTTCAATCGAAACCTGAAGAGAGAAGAGTAATCATCGAAGAAGTGGCCGGGATTACAAAATTCAAGCTTAGAAAAAAAGAATCGCTTAAAAAAATGGAAGCGACTGAGCAAAACTTATCTAGACTTAATGACTTAAAAGTTGAGATTGAAAGAAACCTTGGAAGCTTAAGAAAACAATCTGAAAAAGCCGAAAAAGCGCGAAGCTTAAAAGAAAAAATTAAGCGCGATGAAATTATTGTGGACGCTCATAAGGTTCACGACTTATTAAAAAACTATCGCGATTTTAAGGTACAAATAAATGAAGCAACTATTAACCTTGAAACGTGGAAAACTGAAAAAAATAATCTCGAACTTGATCTAGAAGAAGAGAGAACGCTGAAAGATCTTCAAGTAAGAAAGATTGAAGAAATTCAAAGTGAGTATAATGAGCTTTCTCGAGAACTCGCTCAGATGGAAGAACGTTTAGTAAATCTATGTAAAGGCCAAGAGACAAAAGAGAAAATGCTTGATGAGAAAAAGTCAGAGCTTACTCAAATTGTTGAAGAAAAAGAAAGCCGAGAATCAAGACTTGAAGAAATTAAAACAAGAAAAGAAGAGCTGATTTCATCAAATGAAGAGGAGTGTGATCTTTCTGAACTTGAAGATGAAGTAGAAATGCTCAAAGAACAAGTTCAAGAAAAAAAGACTGAGCATCATGAATTAAGTTCAAAAATTAGTGAAACAAAAAATGAGATTAACGAAAATAAAAACGAACAGTTTAAGCTTTCAAATCGTTTGACTGAACTTAGTGCACAGCTTGAAGACATAACCAAAGAGATGGAAACACTCGAAGAGCAGTACTCCATCATTGGAAAAGATCTATCATCTGAGAGAAAAGAAGCAAGTGACAAAGAGGATCTTTATGAATCGTTAAGGGATAATCTTGAAGATCTAAATGAGAATATCGCGACTATTAGTACTGAAAAAAAACAAAAAGAACATGATCTTAAAACAAGTGAAAGAGAGTACCTCCAATTAGAAACGCGCCTTCAAAGCTTAAAAAAGATTAGTGAATCGATGGAAGGTGTAAGTGGCTCAACAGGAGCACTTTTAAAGTCTGAAAAAGGCGAGGACTACTCGTTACTTGGCTCAGATATAAATTGTGATGAAAAATATACGAAAGCAGTTAGCTCCGCTCTTTCTTTTTTTGGAGAGACTCTTTTTGGAGAGTCTGCTGAATCAGCTGCTTTGTGGCAAAAAGATAACCCTAAAAAACGTATAAATATTAGTCTTAGGGATTCATCGTCTGATACTGACAATATTTCTTCAGAAACGTTTGAAAGACTTGAAGTTTATGGGTTAACAAATCCAGTATGTTTAAGTGATGTCATTGAAGCAACTGATGAAATTAAATTAATTCTATCTGGGATTTATATTGTTGAATCACAAGATGAGTTAGCATTAACAAAAATTCCTAGTGAAATTAATATTCAAGGTTTAATTACTCTTGATGGGAAAGCAGGACGGTTTAAACTTTTTGGAGCTGATCAATTTATTTTTGGAGCTGATATTGGTGGTACAGGCTCTGGAGTTGAATTAAATAATCAAATTAAAAACCTTGAAGTCGAACTAGTAAATTCACAAGAAAAATTTGAAGCTTCAAGAATTTCCCATGAAGAGATTGAAGAGAAATATAATGATCTAATTATTCAAAAAGAAGAGCTATCTTCTCAGGCTCAATCGGCCAGAGAAGAATTTATCACTCTTAAAACAAAGCTCGAATCAAAGCTTTCCGGCTTTGAAACAAATAGATCAAGAGTAGAGATTCTAAAAAACAGAAAAAGCCAAATTTCAACTCAGAGATTTGAGTTTATTGAAAAAGAAGAAAAAATAAGTATTTCTCTTGAGACCGAAGAGGAAGACCTTTTGGCGCTTGAAGATCAATATGGACAGGTTGAAGACACGCTAGGAGATATGGAGTATCAATTCAATGAAAAGCGTGACTTTTTAAATGGAAAACTCTCAGAGAGAAAGTCCTTTTCTTCTCAAATTCAAAGCTATGATGACCAAATTAAAGATGTTGATGATCAACTAACTCGTCTTGCTAGCAGATATTCTCAAACCCAGATGTGGATTGAAAATACCACCACAGAGTTTGATGAAAACGAAACCGAAATTTCAGAACTTGAAAAATCAAATCTTGATCGATCACAGGTTCTTGAAGAAAAAACGGACTTTCTTTCAGCTCAAAGAGATGAATTAGAGCAGTTAGTTACCAAAATGAGTGATCGTGAAGATCGAGTTAAGAAATTATCTAAAAAAATCAATGACGCTGACAGAAACTCTGTTGAGAAGTCTGTAAAAATTGAACAAATAAAAGTTGATGAAGAGCAATTAACAAGGAACATCTTTGAGAAGCATCAAGTTGATCTTCGCCAAGCTTTATTTGAGTTCTTGGAACTTTCCGATGTTGATACTGAAGGGTTAATCGACCTTGAGAGCATGTACTCGATGGAAGGTGAGAACGGCCCGATCATGATTCAAGTTGAAGAATATAAGTTTAATCGACGTTTTGGAAATGATTTAAAAGACGTGGCACAAAGACTTCGTTCGCAGAAAGCCTCTTTTAATTCACTCGGCGAAATTAATTGGCAAGCAATCGAAGATTATGATCGCCAAAAATTAAGATTTGATTTTCTAGTAGAGCAAGAAGTAGAGCTTCGAGCGTCCCTAGAGGATTTAACAACGGCGATTGAAAAAATTGATCATAAATCCAAAGAAAGATTTAAGCTTGCGTTTGAAGAAGTGAATGCGAAATTTACTCAGGTTTTCCCCATCATTTTTGGTGGAGGGGAAGCAAGGCTTGAACTCAAAGGAACACTTGAAGATGTAGACGCTGGTGTTGATATTATTGCCAAACCTCCTGGGAAAAAAATGCAAAATATTAACCTTATGTCTGGTGGGGAAAAGGCCATGACGGCCGTGAGTCTTATTTTCTCTGTATTCTTAGTGAAGCCTAGCCCATTTTGTCTGCTCGATGAGGTCGACGCACCACTTGATGATGCTAACGTTGGAAGGTTTAGTGAGCTGTTAAAAGAGATGTCTAAGGATTCTCAGTTCATTTTAATTACCCACAATAAAAAAACCATGGAGCTTAACGATACTCTTTATGGAGTGACAATGCAGGAGCCGGGTGTCTCAAAAGCACTAAGTGTTCAGCTTCAATAGGAAAAAAATGAAAACAGCTTTTCTTCTTTTTTTCTTTTTCGTTATCTCACTTTTTGTTCGCTCAAGCCATGGGGCTGCATTTTTGCCGTTAAAGTTTACTGCGAAATTCACTCAGGAATATAAAAGTGTGGTTACAGGTAAAGTAAAGAAGGGGCATGGTTATTTTGATTACCAATTTCCAGGAATGCTTCGATTTGAGATGTATAAGCCGTCTCCTTTAATTTTTATCACCAAGGCAAATCAAAACTGGTATTACCGTCCTCCTTTTGTCGATGGGGAACTAGGAGAGGTTCGAAAGAACGTCTCTGGAGGCCAGGCAATATCAAAATTTTTTGATGCTCTAAGTGAAGGGCTTGAGAATAACAAGTATTATAAAATATCTAAAAAAGAGAAAAACAATATTAAGATAACTTTTAACAAAGCGTCCTCTGAGGAGCTAGGAATCAAAGAAGCGGTTTTAGTTTTTAACTCAAAAGTTCACGCTTTTACGAAACTAAAGTCTATAAACTTAGATTATCTTGATGGGAAAAAAAATAAAATTATATTTGATAAGATCTCATTAGTAGATAACTTCTCGAGATTAAATTTTATTTTTAAAGAAAACAACCCGCCTAAAATCCGCACGAACTAGGGTCTAATACCTTCATCTCTCCACTATGTTCACAATCTTGAAGTGATTTTAATATGTTTGCAAATTTACTTTCACGAAAACCATCAAGGTGTTTATCTAGTTGATCTAATGCCATGAGTGCTCTTACATTTGAATTTAATGCTTGAAAGTCTCTTAGTTTATCAAGTTTTGTCTTTAATCTGCGGGCAATTCGAGATCTAGCACTAAGAAGTTGTTTATCGTATTTCTCTTCAATTTTTTGTTTGGATTTTCGATAGCGATCATTTTTTTTGGTAACTTCTTTTTCAAGATTTTTAACTTGATTTATTGAAGCCGTGGCCCCGCCCATTTGAATTCTTCTATCATACTTTTTTTGTATATCATCGCTTTCTTGCCCTGCAAGATTTGAATTCAAAATAGTGAGATTTATATTATTTCTAATAAACTTTTTAAGATTTTCTTCCGGTGTTTTAATTTCATCAATAGGGGTGATGTTATCTTTTATTGAGTCAACTCTTCTGTCAGTGATAAAGTTTTCAATGTACGTTAATCCTTCGGTCTCTTCTTCAAAATTATTTTCAAGTGGTTCTAGTTCTGCTCTGCATTCTTTTTTTAAGTAAGAGTATCCGCTTACCTTCCATTCCGGAAAATTTAAAAAATCACCTCGATAAACGTTCGGAAGCTGTTTGGGGACTTTCCCACCAACATAGCACTTGGGTTGAGTAATAATGCTGTGAACATCTCTTTTGTATTTTTGATATAGGTTATTAAACTTAGTCGTTTGTTTAAGTTTACCCATCTTTTTAAAATATTTTTTAAATAATGCTTTTTCGGTATTTTTTTTCCTTTTCTCTGCTTTTTTAAGTGCGGCCTTCTTCTTTTCCTTTATCTTCTTTTCAGCTTTGGCCAATCTTTTTTCAAACTCTTTAACCATCTCAAGCTCTCGTTTTGTTGTTTTCTCAAGCAGCTTTTGCATATCTTTGAAGGTTTTAACTTTTTTAAATTTTCTACTTTTTAAAAGA
>DCQT01000059.1:503-961 GCA_002323535.1 Bacteriovoracaceae bacterium UBA1511 | reverse complement strand
TTAAATTTTCTACTTTTTAAAAGAAAGTTAATGTTTTCTTTTAAATTTTTTCGCTTGTTTTGAATCGCCATTTGCATTTGAATTTGCTTTTGGTTCAGATAAACCTGCGGTAAAGCCGGTTCTGTACGGCAGAAGGCAGTTCCAAAATCTTCGTTTTTCTCTGAGATTAAATAATTTGAAATGCTACCTCTAATTCCATCTGGGTTTTCAATTTTATGTCCGAGGTGATGAGAAAGTTGTTCCAAAAAAATCGTACTTGAAGAGATTGGTGCGGATGGGTGTTTCCGATTTCTTAGGGCACAAAACTCTGTTTCCGCAGGATTCGGCGCTCTTCCATTTTGCCGTTTGAATCGATATTCAGTATCAACCATTGTTTCATAAACACGTCTTCCACCTAGACTACCTTTATAAGGGAATAAAACACTTGTATGGCCGGAAGAAGAGGCAACTCCACAGGC
>DCQT01000059.1:0-170 GCA_002323535.1 Bacteriovoracaceae bacterium UBA1511 | reverse complement strand
CCATCTGTTGAATTAAGAATTTCATTAACCTCTCTAGCTTTTGGGTGCCGTTTTTTTCCTTTTTGCTTGTGATCACCACTAACCATTACGTAATCGAAACTTTCATAGGGGTGGGTAAGTGGTATGCCAAGCATTTGAGCAAGTGCATTACCTGAAAGACATGTTTCATT
>DCQT01000062.1:3194-3440 GCA_002323535.1 Bacteriovoracaceae bacterium UBA1511 | reverse complement strand
TACGCCAAGAAATTTTATTTTTAGGGTAAGAGAGTTTGAACAGATGGAACTTGAATATTTTGTGAAGCCTGGTGAAGATGATGATAGCTTAAACTCATGGGTACAAAAAAGACTTGAATGGTGGAAAGAACAAGGTGTACCCACAGATAGTATTGAACTATATGAAGTACCCATAGATGAATTAGCCCACTATTCAAAAAGAACTGTAGATATCATGTATAAATTTCCTCATGGTCTAGAAGAACT
>DCQT01000062.1:0-2867 GCA_002323535.1 Bacteriovoracaceae bacterium UBA1511 | reverse complement strand
GGCATTGCAAATAGAACTGACTTTGATTTAGGTTCACATTCTAAAAAACAGGAGGAGCTAAATATAAATTCTGAAGTAAAAAGTAACAATGACTCAAACTCTAAATTAGCTGCTCAAGACGAAGATGGCAACTGGTTTGTACCATTTGTTATAGAGCCGTCTGCAGGTGTTGAAAGAGGCTTTTTAGCTATTCTTAATGAAGCATATACACATGAAGATATTGGTGATGGAAAAACAAGGATCGTTTTAAAGTTAAAGCCCCACTTATCACCTGTAAAAGCTGCTGTAATACCTCTTAAAAAAAATAATCAAGAAATTGTAGATCTTTCTATTAAAACAAAAAACAAACTTCAAGCTCTTGGATTTGGTAGGGTAATGCTTGAAAATACCGGTAATATTGGTAAGGGTTATCGTAGGCACGATGAGATAGGCACACCAATTTGTATAACCATAGACTTTGAGTCACTTGAAAATGATACAGTTACTGTTAGGGATAGGGATTCTATGAATCAGAAAAGAATTAAAATCATTGATCTAGAAAATTATTTCACAACTCAACTTAAATAAACATTGCAAATACTAAGAAGCTTTTTCTTTAATATACTTCTGTATTCAACCCTTATACCTGTGGCAATACTGATAATTTGTTTATACCCTATTGTTACAACAATAAAACTTCAGAAAATCTCATCGTTATGGATATTATTTATATTACATTCCTTACGAATGATATGTGGTGTTTCTTGGAAAGTTGAGGGTAAGGAAAATATTCCTAATACCCCTTTTATATTAGTTTCGAATCATCAAAGCGCCTGGGAATCATTTTATTTACAGACCTTAGCCTTTCCTACTGCGAGTATCATAAAGAAGGAGCTTTTATACATTCCTTTCTTTGGTTGGGCTTTAGCTTGTCTAAAACCAATCCATTTAAGAAGAAAAAGAAAAATAACTAGCTTAAGAAAAGTTTTATCTTCAGGTAAAAAGAAAATAGATCGCGGTTTTTCAATAATAATTTTTCCAGAGGGAACTAGAACGAATCCTAATAGTGGAATCAAAAAATTCTCTAGTAGCTGTGGTCTTTTGTCAATTCAAAATAATGTACCCATTGTACCCATATGCCATAATTCAGGTTTTTTTTGGGAAAATAGAAGGTTTACAAAGAAAAAAGGCAACGTACAAGTTAAAATAGGGCGGCCTATGTATGGAGATGATCCTAAAGAGCTAACGAATAAAGCTTTTAAATGGATTAATACAAAATTTATTGAAATGAATTAAATGTCGAGCTCTTTTACTGAAAGGGCATTAGCATCGATAAATTCTCTTCTTGGTTCTACATCATCTCCCATCAGAACTTCAAAAGACTCGTTTGCATCCTGGATATCTTTTATATCAACCCTCATCATTCTTCTATTAGATGGATCCATGGTTGTCGTCCATAGTTGCTCAGGATTCATTTCCCCCAAACCCTTGTATCTTTGAACTTCTAAACCCCGAGTTCCATTTTTAGAAAAAGCTTTCACTGCATCTTCTTTCTCTTTTTCATCTGAAGCATAAATGAAATCTTTACCTTTTGTTATTTTATATAAAGGGGGCAGAGCTATATATACATGCCCATTGTCAACAATGTCATACATTTGGCGATAGAAAAATGTTAAAAGAAGGGTTCTTATGTGAGAACCATCGACATCGGCATCTGTCATTATTATTATTCTATGATATCTAAGATTTTTTATGTCAAAATCATCCTTACCAATTCCACAACCCAGAGCTTTAATAAGCGTGCCAACTTCTTGTGATCCTAAGACTTTGTCAATTCTTGCTTTCTCAACATTAATTATTTTTCCTTTGAGGGGTAAAATTGCCTGATTTTTTCTATTTCGTCCTTGTTTAGCTGATCCGCCAGCAGAATCACCCTCTACTATGTAGATTTCTGATAATGCTGGATCTTTTTCTTGGCAGTCTGCTAATTTTCCAGGTAATCCGGCAATTTCCAGAACCCCCTTTCTTCTTGTCATTTCACGTGCTTTTCTTGCTGCTTCTCTGGCAAGTGCAGCTTCGGAGACTTTAGACACTATACTCATTGCATCCTTTGGGTTTTCCAACAAAAATTCGTTAAAATACTTACTAAATACTGTACTTACTACACTTTCAACCTCAGAAGACACAAGCTTTTCTTTGGTTTGTGATGAAAACTTAGGATCCGGTACTTTTACAGAAATAATAGCAGTAAGTCCCTCTCTAACATCTTCTCCCAAAAGATCAGTGGGTGTTTTTTTTGCATTTTCTTTTTTAATAAATGCTTTCAAAACTCTTGTTAAACTTCCTCTAAATCCAGCTAAATGAGTCCCACCATCTTTTTGTGGGATATTGTTTGTATAGCATAAGACGTTTTCGGAGTATGAATCAGTCCATTGAAGAGATATTTCTACGCCAACTTCGTTTTCAGAGGCGGTACACTCAAAAATATCTGAGATTTTTTGTTTTCTTCCCCTTAAATGTGTCACATAACTGGATAATCCTCCGTTATTTTTGAATTTTTTGCTTTTTCCAGTTCTTTTGTCTTCAACATTTATAGAAACACCGGCGTTTAAAAATGACAGTTCTTGAATTCTTTTATGTATCCGATCAATCTCAAAATCTATTGAGGTAAAAATCTTATCTGAAGGGAAGAAGGTTATGTTTGTACCTGTTTTGTTCGATTTCTTAACTTTTTTTAACTTTGCTTTTGGCTTTCCTTCTGCATACTCTTGAAAATATTCCCCTCCATCTCTATGGACTTCTAAAATGAGTTTTTTAGAAAGGGCATTAACAACTGACACACCAACCCCATGGAGCCCTCCAGATACCTTATAGCTATTATCATCAAA
>DCQT01000115.1 GCA_002323535.1 Bacteriovoracaceae bacterium UBA1511 | reverse complement strand
ATTTGGATAATTGGCTTAAAAAAAGAGAACAGGAAACAAAAAAGCTTAGAAAAGAGCTTGATAAAAAAGCTCGGAAAAGTAAAAAAAGACAATAAATATTTATCCATAGCGTAAAATCCAAAATGGAGTTAAACTATAGATATTAAAGGGATTCAATTTTTCATGGAGGAAAAGTTATGAGTCTTACGAAAGCAGATATTGTTGAAAGAGTTTATAAAGAAGCTGGGTTTTCAAAGAAAGAAGCTTCTGATTTAGTTGATCTAGTATTTAAAGTGATTAAAGACACACTATCTCGAGGGGAAAAAGTTAAGATCTCTGGATTTGGTAATTTTTCTATAAGAGATAAATCCACTAGAATTGGAAGAAATCCACAAACTGGTGATGCGATGGAAATATCTGCGAGGAGAGTACTCACTTTCAAACCTTCTCAAGTTTTAAAAGAAGACGTAACAGTTCGTTACGGACACCGATTAGATGAAAAGGGTAATGAAGATAAATCAATACCTGCGAGGGAGGGGACTTCAAGAGCATTAAGTTCTTTTATTTCCAACTCTGAGGACGAATCTGATTATTAGTTTTTAGTTTTTAGTTTTTAATTTTTAATTAATCAAGGCCTGCATATGATTGATGAAAAGAGTATTCCACAAAAATCTATATTTAAGTCCTCTGAAGTTTGCGAGATAGTTGGAGTTAAGCCTTATATATTACGTTTCTGGGAAACTGAATTTGTAGAAATTTGTCCTATTATATCTAGTTCAGGTAAAAAGCTTTTTGAAAAAAAAGATATTATCCTAGTATCGATTATCAAGGATTTATTGTTTTCTAAAAAACTCACATTAGAAAAAGCAAAGTTTGAAATTTCAAAAATTGATATTGAAAAAGTTTGTCTCGATGATTCAATTAAAGAGGAAGTTGAACAAACTGAAGAACTTAAAGACATGGACACAACTAAAGAAATTCGCCAAAATACTATGGCGGAATTAAGTTCCGATCTTGTAGATAGTAGTGACAAAATTTCTTCCGTTATCGATGCACAAACTGTAGAATATCAAACAGTTGAAAATATAAATTTCGAGCCCCTTTCCGAGCCAGAGGACTTAATCAAAATGGTTCCGGAGATTCCAGTTAGTGATGATTTATTTACAGATAAAACCATCGAAGAATTCAAGCCTCAAGTATCAAATGAAAAGATTGAGGAGTTAGTGGTTGCCTTAGATTCAATTTTTGAAAAATCAAGATCACTCAAGGGCCAATATCAGTGGCTCTAGATCTTTTTTCTCTATAAATCTTAAAACCTCTGGTTTATTTGCAAGAAGATATAATCTAATTTTTTGATAATACTTTTTAATGGCTTCGGATGTTTGGGGAAAGTTTTCTAAATTTTGTGTAGTTTCTGATAAAAGGTTTATTGTTTCATTAAAAGTTTCGTCATAAAAAGATACCCAGGGGTTAATTTCTCCTTCGTGGCCACTAATATTTATGTCATGAAGTTCGGTCAAATCGTCTAGAAATTGAAATAATTCTCCTATTGATTTTGAGACCACCTTAAGTTGTTCTTCTCGTTTTTGATCATTAATATCAGTGAGAAGATAGCTCCCCATCATTGCACATTCGAATAACTTTCCCGTTTTAAGCTTATGAATATTTTTAATATTTTCGAAAGTGCTTGGGGAGGATTTGATATTTAAATCAAGAAATTGCCCGTAAATCAAGCCTTGATGTCCGCACGATCTAGAAAAGAGGTTAATCAAATTAAGGGCATTCTGATGTTTAATCTCACTTAGAATCTGGTAAGACATATTTAGTAGTCCATCACCAATTAGTAAGGCTTTCCATTCTCCATATTTTTTATGAGTTGCTAGTTTTCCTCTTCTAAATTCATCATTGTCCATACATGGCATATCATCATGTACAAGAGTATAAGCATGATGACATTCGATTGCCGCACTTAAAAGCTGATGACATGGAGAGATAATTGTTTGTGTTGTTTTCATTTGGTGGTTCAATAAATCACCAAAAACACACCAAATAAGTTGTGATCTAAAAAGTTTACCTGCCGGTAACAAAGCGTATTCATAAACTTCTTTGTAAATAGAGTCTTTAGTGCCGTTCTCTGGAAATTGATTGTTAAGAATAACTTTTAAGTCTTGTTCGATTTTTGCGGTTAATTCGTTCATGACAATAGTTATTACACGAACAGCAAATCGTGTAAATCAATTTAGGGATTTAACTCTTGGAGATGAAAGCCTACCGGATACTTGAAACTTGTATTCACCCAAATCATTAGGGTTACCTAGCAAAAGGTTGATAAAGGAGAACTGAGATTTTAACTCTTTTTTAAGGGCCAGTGTAGACATTATATTTAAAGAAGCACTTCTTGAATCACTGAAGTTTTTGATGTCTCCTTTTCCAATTAAGTATAGGTTACTCTTTTTGTCTCCAATTTGTATGGCATTGACTTCTAAGTCTTTTGGCTTTGATATTTTTGCAATGATTTTCAAAGGAGAGGCGTTAATATTTGGAATATTGAAGCCTGATATCATTTGAGAGGGGAGGTTAAGATTTGTTGAACCTATCTCCGCCTCAAGTTCTGTGATAGCGTTCTTTACTAAAGAGGCAATAAGATTAACTTCCAATTCTCCTTCAATATCTAAGGGTAACTTAACCAACTCGCTAATTAGACTGCTGTCAATAATTGTTCTGTCCATTATTAGCTTGTATGTACCAGCCCCAATAGACAAGCTGATTTCCAAGGGTTTGAATTTATCGAATATTATATCTGTATTAAATTTGAAACCAACTGGGCTAAAACTAAATCCTCTATTAGAGAGCTCGACGTGTTTAAGCACTATATTGTTACTAAAACCACTGCATTTTGATGAAAGTGTAAATTGGTTAGCTGCTCTGAGACTTGGGAGGGGAAATAAGGAAATTTTAAACTCAGGAACATCGTTGGCACATTTTCTAGGAATAACTTTTTTTATTTCATTATTCACATAGGAGTTTAATGGGACGTGAGATAAAAATGAAGCAATAAAAATAAAAATTCCTAGTGGAATTAAAATTTTCTTTTTGGATAGTAAAGAGAAAATCATTTGGCAACAAACTCCAGATGAATAAAACCAAGTGCCAGTCTAGAGGTTTTGTCAGATCTTATATTTATCTTTGTAATACTAGCCTTTACATTATTTTTTATAATTTTTATTAATTTATTTAGCTCCTGGCTACCAAGTTTACTGAAGCTTAGTTCTATGTATATTTTTTTTAGATCGCCAACAAAGCCTTCTTCCAATTTCGTCACATTTATTGAGGTATCTGGTAAATTATATTCTCTCAATGAGTTTTTAAAAAATGATTTAGCTTTTGATTTAGAGGAAAAGCTTTTGTGCCCTATTAATTTTGATGAAATTTTTTTTAACTCAACTTGAAGTTTCTCGATCTGTCCTATTTGTCCCTCAAGACTTTGTAGTAGCTCATTATTATTTCTAATATGAGAGTTAACAAAAAGTAATATGACGAGAATTGCAAATGGAGTTATTGAAAAGAGATAGGAGAGACAAAGAGTAATTTTGTTTTTTTGTTTTTGATCTAGTGCAACGACAAGTTCCTCATACCTTTCAGATATGATTGATTCACTAAACTTTTCAGATAAGTTATTAGTAAAGTTATCAATTTTAGTGAAGAGATTTTGGTTTTTATTACTCATTAAATAACCTCATCTGCTTTCAAGTAACAATTCTATTTGGTTTTTATTTATTTCTTTTTTCTCTATTAAATTAAAATGGCTCTCAATTTTTTGAATAATACTATCGAAGCTTGATTTGCCATTTAGTATAACTTTAAGGTCGTTATCGTAAGATAAGTCATTGATGTTAAACTCACTATTTCCAATTATCTTAAAAATTGCATTAAGAGATTTACTCGCGTTATGGTTATTCACAGAATTGATAGACTCTTTTATATTGTTGATACTTTTTATTTTTTTTGCCAGCACTGGCACAAGACGCTCTGGCTTTTTTTGAAAGGTAGGTCGTTGCTTTTTAGTAATATTAATTTTGTTCTTAATGAGCTTATTTTTGTAAGATTTCTCAAATTTAGATGAGCTGTAAATATTGAGTAGTAAATCTACAAGTACGAAAAAACAAATTATTGAAGATAAAAAAAGGTTTCTATTAAAAAGCTTAAAACTTGAATTCAAAGGGATGATTGAAGATTTCCTCGCCTTGAATTTTCCCGTTAGAAAATTTAAGGGTCTTTGTTTTTCAAAAATAACACAGGCAGCTAGTGATGATATATGCGAAGGATTTTTAAGTTTGATCTTCGAATTATGTAAATCTAGTATCTCGCAATGAACCTCAAAATGTTCTTGGAAAAATGGTGTAAGGTTTTGAATTTTTGAACTTCCTCCAACAAAGTATACTTTATCTACAGCTACATTTGTTTTCGTTCGATACCCAAGGTGCCATCTTGAAAAATCCGTAATTAAGTTAGAGAAAGTTCTTTCCATGAATAAAGCAAAAACCTTTTCATCTTTATCAGCTGATTCTTGCTCTGAGGAAGTTAAGAAGAATGCTTCATTGTGCTTATATTCTTCAGCTTCTTGGTAAGAAATATTATAAGAGTCTGATAGGTTTTCTGTCAGTAGAGCGCCAGAAGAAATTGAATTATGGTTGGCGATAAGTCGTCCATCATTGAAGAAAAAACAAGATGTTCCCAGGTGCCCAATATCAATAATCGCAAAGTTGTCAGTTCCAAAGTTTCTTTGACTTATGTTCTTTGTTGAATTTAAACCACTAAGGATACCAATATTAGTTGTTATTAAATCAAAGTAAATTTGATGTCGATCAAGCCTTTCATAGAGACTCTCAAGGTCATTTGGCCCAATGATATTTACTAAGACTTCTGTTGAAGCTTTATTTGGGTGATAAGACGCTTGGTAATGCACTTGGCTCATTGAGAATGGAATAGAGTCCTCTAATTGAAAAGGAAGTATTTGCATTGCCTTTTTCTTTGAGTTTACTGGTAACTCTAAATATCTTGATGTTGAAAAATCTTCAGGCAAAATGAGTATCACTTTATCTGTCATTGACCACTGATTTTTTTCCTTTAGGAAAATATCGACAACTTCATCAAGCCAACTATGTTGATCCGCTTGCTCTATTTCCTCTTGATTTTCGCTTTCTTCATCAATAGAACTTTCAGGTTGAGTTGGTTGATCAAAAGAAGGACCTTTTACATGAAACTCTTGCCATGAAATTTCTCGTATATGATTTTTATCTTCAATGTATTCGGCTTTCTTTAACGTGTAGGAGCCGATATCGTAGCAAATAAGTTTCATATGAATATAATATCAAATACCAGGTTTTAAACCAGAAAAATATTTAACGATAAAAAATTTCAACAATCCTTGGACTCATAAGCTCTGTTGGTTTCTCTTCTTTTTTATTTTGATTTGAAGGTTGAGATTCTTCAGGTAAAGGTGGAGGATCTGCTTCATTTGCCAACTCCGGGTCTTTTGGTTGACTATTTTCTTTTTTCTCAAGGCTTGTAGGAAGCACTGGCAGGTCAACAATGGCATTGATCGTCTGACTGACGAGTCCGAATGTCCCGGTGATTTCAATTTTAAACACTTTAGAGGCAACAGATAACTCGAGACCTAACTTTTTTAATTCATCTAGTCTCTTATTAATTTCAGATTCACTTATTGAGCTGACCATTTTGATAACACGTTTGAAGTCATCAAGGTTTTTAATTGGCGTGGGAGGAAGTTCTTCTTTTGGGTCTCCATCACGTTGAACAAAAAAATCATTAATTTGCTCTTCTGCCAGCTGAGGAAATAAAACTCTTAGATGTGGTTTTGAAATCTTGTTAAGTGGAATTAATGTAACATTATGAGGGGAAATACGATCTATAATTAGATCTACAATCTCCTCAGGCCAACCAGCGAGAAGATACATTTCTTCTTTTGATATCATTGGCGCGAACTTAGGCCGATAGTTTTCGTATAGAATTTCAAATTCACCTTTATCAACGCTGTCAAACAAAGCAGGGTTTGAGACAAAGTATTGAAGTTCACTGGTAAGTTTTTCTGGATCAATATTGCTAAATTTCTCTGCAAAAATATCATCATTTTCAATTTTTGTTCGAATTTCAAGATCTAGTATTCGTGTAAGCTCTTCTCTCATCAATTCATGAAGTTGTTTATCACTTTTATCTTGATCATTAAAACTTGCGTTCCCATTTTGTGAGTTGTCCTCACGGATAATCATTAAGCTATTTGGATTGATGAAACCAGTAATAGGTGAAATGGTCATTAGAAGTTGACCTTTTAGCTTTGTTGTTTTTTCGAAGTCCTCAAGAGCAGTTTTTTGAATTAAATTCATTGAGTCCTCATTAACAGGAATGGGATAGGCAAATGGCTGCGTCAATGCTGATTCTAAAAGATTAAATGGAATCATTGATTGAACGCTTTTATTTTTTTGATAGAGGTTAAAAGCTTCCTTGAATATTTCTAGTTGCGCCATTGCCATATTTAAACCAGCCTCTGCAGTTAGTCTGGCTTGTCGCTTATCTTGATTACTATAAATTCTAATTTTGTTAATAGATGTAAAATAGGTAAAGCTTCCTAGTAGCAGGGTGATAATTGTTACTGCGGCCATGACCATTACAATTGCGACACCGCTTGAATTATTTAAAGGCCCATTTTTCATACTAAAGCCTCTCTTGTCTTTTGGGTGTTTTATTAAGTGAAGGGTACATTGCTTTTGTTTTGAGCTCTTGGTCCTTTACAGTATCGAAGTCTGGATAAAAAATTCTAAACACCTTTTGAACAGTGTTTTGGTTTTCCTTTTGATCAACCCACAGCAATTTAACTTTTAACATGGAGCCTAAGTATTTTCCTTGATCTGGGACCGAGTCACTCCATTCTTGTTTTTGAGGGTCCCAAAGGAAAATTTCAAATTTTTTGATCCCGTCGATTATCGTATAGACAGGTGTTTTATCCCAAGGAAGCTCATTGTTGTAAATGTCCGTGTTTATTGTTTGCCTAGTTAGTCGTTCTAATCCAGTCCTGTTGAGTGATGATTCAACTCTATATCTGACCCAATTAAAGCTTGTGACTTTAGAGTTTTTATATTTCCTTTTATTCGTTCTAGTGAAGAAAATGATTTCTTTATTTTTTTCAAAAAATATTGCAGGAATTGGAAGACCTGAGTTGGTGACGCCATCAAAGTTGTCGTGGTTATTGTAAGGGCTTTCCATCTCTGGACGATAGGAGAAATTCTCTTGCTCCTTTTTACTTGTTATTTTTGGGAAGTCGAAAAACAAAGGGGAATAAATTTTTTCAAAATCCGTTTCTAATCTTCTTAGACTTGTTTGTATGTAGATAAACTCTTTGTCCTCTTCTGTTATATACTCAGTCGTGTCGATAGTGTTGTCTATTAATTGCAACATTCCTAAACTTAAAAATGATAAGATTGTAATGGCTATCAGGATCTCAACTAGAGTGAATCCATAATTTTTGGATACTCTCATTGTGCGCCAACTCCAGTGAATGTCACTTTATGTTTCTTGTCGAGAACCCAGGTTGTTAAATCGTAGCTGAACTTTGAGTCGACCTCTCGAACGATGACGGTTAGCTGCCATATCTGTAGTTCTAAGTTTGCTTTTATATTATCAAAAACAATTTTATTTACTTGATCATTTTGATTATCGGACTGCTCATTGGGGTCTTGTCCTTGAATTTTTGATAGGTCTGGAATTTTAAATTCATGCCATTCGTAGCGGTACTCATACGCCTTGTTTTCTTCAAACTTTGTATACTCATTTGCCGGTGACAATAGAAGTGCTTTTGAAAACTCAGGAGGGGCAGCAATTGCTTGGTTAATAAGCTCAGTAGCGATGTCCTCCAGAACAGACTCTTGTCTCATTTGTAGAGAGTCACTTTTATTTTCACCCAAAAGTACAGTGGCAGAAAAGGAAAAAACAGCAAAAATAGTCATCGCAATTAAAACTTCAATCAGAGTGAAGCCCGACTGGCTAATTTGCTTCGAGCCTGATTTTTTCAAAAATTTCTTTTGCTTGAGCATTGGCTTTTTCAATTAATTCCTCAAACTCTAAATCACTGTTTATAGACTCAATATAAACCGAGTCATATTTAATTTTAAGCCCAAAAGGAGGGATCACCAAGTAATGAATTTGCTCACCTTCAGTTATAAAAATTATGCTTGGGTCTTTATCACCGTCAGGATAAAAGTAAATAGAGCTGGTTAATGTGGTGATAAATTTATTTTCGTTTGGGTAGCCAATACCTAATATTCGGACAGGGTACTTAATGTCTATTTTGCCCTCTTTTAGTGAGCGAATTTTTCCATAATTACTTTTTTGACTTTTTTGTTCCTTTATAAATTCTTCCAATTGTGTCTGGGTTAGTTCAGACTTGTTTAACCTTTCCTTTTTTTCCAATAATTCTCCGGAATCCAAAGCATATTCAAATGAAATCGTTTGAACTTGGTCCTCAATTTCCTCTGGGTCCTCTAAGTCATTTTCGGGGTCTGTGAGCTCAAAATAAAATCTAACATTTGTATTTCTTAAAGCCGCTTCATCTGTTGCGGATTCTATGGAGGTCATAAGATCTTCAATAAGCTCTTCAGACTCTTGCTTTGAAGTAAAATTAAAACTTCCTATAATAGTAAAGATCATGACGGCCAGTGCCAAGGCCACCAAAATTTCGATTAAACTAAAGCCTTTATTTCTTTTATTTTTCAAAGATGCCTAATTGTCTTAAGGAAAGTGCTATTCCTTTTTTTCAAAAAGATAGATGTCTTTATCTTGCTCTTCTCCGCCTTCCATTCCGTCAACACCATAGGAAATTATATTATATTTTCTTCCGTCAGATTCGTAGAAATATGGAGTTCCCCACGGGTCATCAGGTAAAGTGCCGTCTGCGATGTATCCATTGGGGTTATACCTTTTACATTCTGGGCCTGAAGTTGGCTTTTCAATGAGAGCTTCAAGTCCTTGTTCAGTAGTAGGGTATCGGTAGCAGTGACGTTTGTACTCTTTCAATCTTGCTGAGAAGGCGTTCATTTGAATCTTTGCAGAGTCAACTTGACCCTCATAAAGTGAGTCTAAAACATTTCCTGCAACGAAAACACCAGCTCCTATTAGTAACGTAAGGGCAATCAATATTTCTAAAAGAGAGAACCCTTTTGGGTTACGAATCATAGAAATATTTTTATTTTTATTTTTTGTTAACACTTATTCTCCTTAGCATGTACTCGTATTAATTTATCAAAAATAATTCACTAAAAAAACCAATATATTATCATATTCGATTAGCTTGCATTAACGGAGTGAGAACTGCCCAGACAATAAAAGCAACTGAGACGCCCATGAAAACAATCATCACTGGTTCAATTGTTGAGGAGAGTCCACTGAGTTTATTTTCTACTTGGTCAGAATAATTATCGCTGATTATTTCAAGCATAGGTTCTAGCTCTCCGGACTTTTCGCCAAGGCTTATCATATGTGTCACCATACTTGGAAATAGACCAGACTCTCTAAGCGGAGAGGCGAGGCTTCCCCCCTCACTGATGCTTACCTGAGCATTTTCAACGGCTTTTTCCATATGAACATTACTGACAAGGTTTCTAACAATTTTAAGGGACACCAAAATAGGAACACCGGAATTGAGAAGAGTCGCTAGTGTGGAGCAAAAACGGCTCACATTGATCATGGTAATAATTTCGCCAGTTAGAGGAAGTTTTAGCATAATAGAGTGCCATTTTTTTTGTCCATTGCCCTTACTTGTAACTTTCTTAAAAATGTAGAATCCACCAATGACACTTAAGATAATTAGCCACCAATAATTTTGAACAACATCAGAAATCCATATGGCAACCTTCGTTTGCGTTGGGAGTTCTTTTTTCATTTTAACAAAAATTTTGGTGATTTTAGGTATAACAAAGGCAAATATAACCCCCATCATCAAGGCTCCGACAACAATCATGATTACGGGGTAGATCATGGCGCTCTTCACTTTATTTCCAAGCTTGAGCCTTGATTCTTGAAACTCTGCAAGTCTTTGCAAAACAACATCTAAAGTACCAGAGCTTTCACCAGCATCAACCATGTTTACATATACGCTATCAAAGACTTTCGGATAGTCAGAAAGTGCTTTAGACAGCGAGGAACCCTCATTAACTTTTTGCTTAACCTCTGCAAGAATTACTTTTAGTCTAGGGTTATCTGATTGATCACTTAATGCTTCAAGACTTTCAACAATTTGAATTTTTGCTTTTACAAGAGTCGAAAGTTGTCTCGTTGCTATCGTTAGGTCATTAGTAGATATTGATTTACCAATCGTAATACTAAAGTTACCACCGGCTTTACCATCTTTTGATTCTGAGATTTTGGTAAGCATAACTCCTGAGGATTTAATTTTTTGCTTGGCCTGATTGATACTTTCAGCTTTGATCGTTGCTTTTACATTTTTACCGGCAGAGGAGAGTCCTTGATATTTATAAATAGGCATATGTATTACCTTTGTTAGTTCTCAAGCTCTTCCTCATTATCGTTAATTACTCTCATCAGCTCTTCAATAGAAGAGTCCCCGGAGAGAACTTTATTAATTGCATCTTGTCTCAAAGTTATCATCCCTTGCGAGACACCAACTTTTTTAAGTTGTCCTGCGTCGGCTTTTTCTAAAATAAGAGGACGAATCTCATCAGTGATAAGGAGAAGTTCACTGATCGCAGTTCTTCCTGCATATCCACGGTAGTTACATTTAGCACATCCGGCTGGTTTGAATACTTTTGTATCTGATTTAATTTCGTTAAGATCTAAGGCTTCAATCTCCTCAATAGTTGGAGTGTATTCCTCTTTACATTCATGACAGAGAGTTTGCATTAGCCTTTGGGCTAATACACCAATTAAAGAGGAGGCAATTAGAAATGGTTGTACGCCCATATCAATTAGTCTATTTGGAGCAGAAGCAGCGTCATTTGTGTGAATGGTGGACAATACAAAGTGGCCAGTGAGAGACGCCTCAACCGCCATTGAGGCTGTTTCACCATCTCTTGTTTCCCCAACCATGATGACATCTGGATCTTGTCTAACAATAGACCTAAGGGCACGAGCAAAGGTGAGGTCAATTTTTGAGTTTGCCTGAATTTGGGAGACCCCTGGGATTTCATATTCCACAGGGTCTTCAACAGTGATGATCATTTTATCTGGTGAGTTGATTCGATCAATGACTGCAAAAAGAGTAGTTGTTTTACCAGAACCAGTTGGGCCACAGACATAAAGGATACCGTGCTTTCGTTTACTTAATTCATCAAGATCTTTTAAAACTTTTCCACCATACCCAAGTTGCTCAAGTTGGAGAACTTTACCAGACTTTTCAAGAACCCTCATGACGATTCTCTCTCCATTTTGAATGGGGACAGTAGAAAGTCTGATGTCTATATCTTTTCCGGCCATTTTGATTTTTATTCTTCCATCTTGAGGAAGTCTTTTTTCGGCAATATCAAGCTTCGCCATAACCTTGATTCTTGAACTTACAGCAGCCTGGGTCTTTAGGGGTTGCCTGAGAATTTCAGTCATAATTCCATTAATTCGAAATCTATAAAAAACTTCTTTTTCGTAGGGCTCAATATGAATATCTGAAGCCCCTTCTTTTACGGCCCTGAATATTATTGAATTAACAAATCTTATAACAGGCGCTTCATCTGCTCCAGCATCAAGAATATCTAATGGCCCATCAAGGTCAAGAGACTCATCAAATTCATCTTCAAGAGAGTCGACAATGTTTTTATTTGCTTTTTCATAGACCCTATTTATAGCGTCAGCAATTCGAAGGGGAGATGCTACGCTTACATGAATCGGCTTTTTAAAAAGAGTTTGTAAGTCATTAAGAACTTCAAAGTTAAAAGGGTCGGTCATGACAATTTCTACAGAGTGGTTAGTCTTGGCCATGGGAAGAAGCTCATGATGTTTACAGTAATTAATCGGAATATCCGTGATTAGCTCTGGATCGATCTCTTCAATATTTATAGTCTCAATAAATGGAATATCGATTTGGTGGCAGACAACCCGAATTATGTCGTGTGGGTGTATGTAGTTTTTACGAAGAAGAATCTCACCAACAAGATGTCCTGTTTCTTTTTGAATATCCAGGGCTTCGCTTAGCTGGCTTTCTGTCAGTGAGGTGTATTTCAATAAAAGCTGCCCAATTTTCTCTCTATGGGTTTCAACTTTTTCGAGCATTTTTTCACTGATTTTCATAATAAACCTACATTACTTCTTTTGTGCTGATTTTTTAAGTTTTACTTTTTGAATTATCTTGTCGTAGGAGGGAGGATTATAATTAGCTTTTTGATTTTTTAATTTTGGGCTTTTATTTTTTGAAAAGTCATCATCAAAACTTTCTTCAAAATCGTTCTCTGTTTCCTCTTGCACTTTATCTTCTTCATTTTTATTGAGGTCTTGTTCAATTGAGTTATTGTTCTTTCTGATTGTTTCCTCGGATTTATAACGATTGGCCGCTTCATTACTGTAAAGTGCTCCTTTCTCCTGTTTTTTTGCTTTCTCGTAAAGAGTTTTCACATTTTTAGCATAAGGGTCATCTGAGGCATTGTTAATATTAAGGTGCATTGCTCGTTTTGTTAGCTTTTCTTTGACAAGATTTGCTGTGTCTTTTTGGTAGTCATCCATAATTTGCGGCGTGAGAAAAAATAGAAGGTTAACCTTACTCATTGTCTTTGTAGTGTTCTTAAACAACCAACCAAATATGGGTATATCGCCTAGCAATGGAACTTTAGAAACTGATTCAATCGCTTGATCTCTCATAAGTCCACCCATGGCAATTGTGTCTCTGTCTCTTACGACAACTGTTGTTACAGCAGCTCTGTTCGTTGTTGCAAGACCGCCTGCTGCAGAAGCGTTTGCTCTTGCTTGAAACTCTTCAATTTTTTGATCAATTTTTAATTTTACAAATCGAGTCACTTTATTAATTTGGGGAGTAATCTTAAGGGTTAAACCTGCTTTTTGTTGTCTCACTGAAACTTGAGTCTGGTTATTTGCGATAGTTTGCTCTGTGACAGGAACAGACTCGCCGACTTCAAAGCTTGCCTCAGTATTATCAAGTGCAAGGATTTGGGGGGTGGCCAAGACATTGGTGTTTGAGTTGTTTGCGATTGCTGTAATAAGAGCGTTAACACTACCGACAGAAACAGTTTGTCCTCCAACATTAAGATCTACTGTACTGCCAGCTTGTCCACCTATGAATAATCCACCTAGACTAGTTATATTATTTGTTAAAAGATTGATTAAGTCCTGACCACCTGAGCCCCCTGTAAATCCAACTTTCTCAGCAGCTCCGTCTCCGTAGGCACCTACAATTGATACGCCAAGACCTGAGCCACGATTAACCTGTGTCTCCATAATCATCCCTTCAACATAAACTTGGTCTCTGGGGATATCTAGTTTTTCAATAACGCTTTTGACTGTTACCCAATCAGAAGAGGAGGCAGTCACGACAATGGCATTGTTTTCTTTGTCTGCTGTTATTTTAACCTCTGAAGTGAACAGTTCTTGATCGTCGTCAGTTTTGTTTTTTGTGAAACGACTTCCTTTTTTTGATGAAGTATTACCACTGACAAGAGAGTTGAGAGTTTTTGATAAAGTTTCAGAGTCGCCATAATTAAGGTAGTAGACATGAATCTGTCCACTCGCTTTTGATGAACCTTCAATATCAAGCTTAGCAATTAAATCCTTTAATTGCTTCGCGCCACTTGCCGTTGCCATGGCAATAATAGAATTTGTTCTAGGCTCGGCAATTATATTTGAGATTGCATCACCTTCATTGTCCGGTGACTTTGCTTTTCCTTTTTTTCCCTTCTCTTTAAGGATTTGCTGGAGTAGCTTGGCAATTTCCTGAGCACTGGAGTTTTTAACCGGAATTATCTCTAAGCTTAACTCATGCCCTGGTACATCAATAAATTTAATTAAGCTGGCCAATCGATTAACGTTAGTCCCCGTATCTTGAATGATAACGGTGTTTGTTTGAGGCACATCGATTATACGCCCATACCTGGTCATAAATGGACGAAAACTTCTAGTAAGCTCTTTAACGGAGATATTCTCTAGCGGGAAGATTTTCATTATGTAATTTTCGGTGTTAGGGATAAAGTCGCCCTGATAAATTTTCGTTGTGGTGTAACGAATGTCTCTAGTTTGAACGACAGAGTAAAATGCTCCTTTCTTTATCAAACTATATCCACCAGTATTTAGTGCCGATAGGTAAGCTCTCCAGGCGTCACCAACCGTGATAGCTGTGCTGGCGCTAATTGTTATTTTCCCCTTAAGTTCTTTGTCTATAATTAAATTAATGCCTGTTAGCTTTTGCATATGTTTTGTTAAATCTTGAAGACTAACATCATTGAATTCAAACTTTTCAATTATTTCCGGCCCAAAAGCTGTCTCGGGGTTTAGAGTGACATAATTATCGTTGACCTTTATTTTTTTATTCATTTTTTGGCTTCGGCCAAATTGGTCATTTGGGTTGCTATTTTCTTCAAGCTCTAACAGAGGCTTTTTTATTGAAGTTGGTCTGGAACCTGTGCTTGTTTTTTTTGATAAGTCCGTTTTTGATTTGTACTTATTAAATTGGGCCAATACTTCAATCGGGGAGAGAGATAATACCAGTAATGAGCAACCAAGAATATTGTTTGCCATTTTAAAATTTTTCAACATCTTTCTTTTTTCCATAAATCCATTCCTATGGTTTATTTTTCAAACGAGTAGTCTTGCGTAGTTTCCTCTCCATCACGTTCTACAGTAATAGAGAGGTTCGTAATGTCTCTTATTTTTGCTAAAAGTGAAGTGACCTCATTAATAGAGTTAACTTTCTTTCCATTGATTCCCGTGATTATGTCATTTTCTTGAATGTTTAGTTGACTATAAATACTTCCAGGAACAATTTCGGTGATTTTAAAGGAGAGTGTTCCATCGCCGTTGCTAATAGGAATGGCCTTTGCCTGAGTGATAACACTGCTTATGTTACCAAGCATCTCCTCTCTAAGAGTCTCTTTAATCTTGAATGAATTTCCTTCATTTCTTATGCGCTCATTTTTTGAGAAAAATTTATCACGCTTGTCCTCTGAGTGCACTTTAAACTCTGGAAGCTTTTTTGTTCGTCTTTTCTCTTGGATCGTAATGTACTCGCATTGGCCAGTAGAGAAGTTTCGAAGAAAGACCTTTCGATCAGTCATGAGTCCAATTTTTCCAAATGATGATATTTTTTCACCATACCGAAAGTACTCTGTTTCTTTTTTACTTTTTACTTTTACCTCTGCTAAAGACTTCTTCGGATTTTTAAGTACTGTTAGAGAGATCAGCTTCAGTGATAGGGAGGACTTTCTTGATGCATTTTCACAAATTGGATAGTCCTTTTTTATAGGCTTTTTAACTTCTTTTTTGGCAACCTTTTTTTCAGTCGCAGTCTTTTTTAGGTCAAATGGGTTACTTCTTGCAATGGAACTAATATTGACCTTTTCAACATCCTTTAAATTTATCGGTTTTATTTTTGCGGGACTATTGGTTGAAAAGGGGAATATTACTCTTGCCGTAGTTTTGCCAAAGTAATAACTCCCAATAACTACATAAAGGGCGATAAAAAAATGATCCACAATTTCTCTATTTTTTTTATCAAAAATCCCTAAAAAATAATTTTCTAGGTTATTTTTTTTGTTCGTACTAGGCAGGTCTGGAGGTAGATCAGGCGAGGACTTCTTAGGAATAATGTTTTTTATTCTTTGAAATAATTCTTGAATTTGTTTATTGAGATTTTTTTTCATTTAAAACGTTGTTCTATCCTCTTATAATACAATTACTATTTTAAAAGAGCAGCGGGTAGAGGATCAAGTTTTCAAAGACTTGGACTAATATACCTAGTGTATTGTTCTTTTATTAAATAAGGTTTGTTTAGATATTTTGGCTTTTTTTTGCCAACTTGAAAAAGGAAAATTGGTGACTTCTTTTTTGATAAAAATAGTCAGCTTAACTTTAGTTATTTCTTGTTCCTCGGTATTTTTCAAAAATGATCAACAAAAAAATAATGTACCCGATGAATCCAGTCGGAGAAATGCTTATGAGATCTCAGTAAATAACGATTTATTTATTTTCAAAAGTATCCCATCTTTAGAGCTTAATCAGAAAAACTATTTGGTTGACTTAGATGGTGATAAAATCGATGAGCTAATAACCTTGGAAAACTCATATTCGAAACCAAATATTTTTAGCTTGAAAAGAGATAGATTAGTTTTCAAAAAATTAAAAAATAATTCGTCGGTTCACAGAGCATCTTTTATTAAAATTAACCCAACCCAATCAAATAAAAAGTTTCCGGTTGGGCTTTTTACATTTTTTCAAAATGATTTCATGCCACCATCTAGTGGATTGATTTATGAAGTCGTGGTCAATGGTGAAGAGGTCTCTTTTTTTAAGATAGGGTCTGTAAATGAAAAACAAAAACTACCATTAACATCTGTTTTGCACTTTGAGCCAACCGGTGAAAAGTCTCGCAAACCGATTGGGTTTTATTTTCACTGGCTTAAAAATATAGATAATGTTTTGACACCAGTAATTGATCAATACATGGATGGTAGAAAACTAAAAAATCTTAATACTCAATCCAGAGAGCAAGCAAATTATGGAGCAAGCTTATGTGACGTCGATAATGACGAAGTATTAGAGGCTGTTTTGTCCTCAACCAGTAACGACTCTCTACAATATCTAAATTTTGATAAAAAAAATGGTTTTAAAAAAGAGGAGCTCTTTACAGACAGTAATGCTCCGAAAGGTATTTTTGCGTCATGTTTCTATGAGTTTAATAAAACGAAAAAGCCTAGATATGTTATTGGAGGTTTAAGTCGTGACTATTTTAAAAATATTAATATCACGGGGGTTTTTGATCACCAGGGTAAATTAATTTATGACTTCAAAATTTATGGTAACAATGACTCAAAAAATATTTTAACGCTAGATTTAAATGGTGATATTTATTGGGACTTTGTCATTGAAAATAATGGGCATCCTCCACATTCAAAATTGGAGATTTTTTTATCAGACAACGGGAAATATAAAAAACTAAACGGATTAGATATCATAAATCCCTCTGGTGTTGTGTACTCCGATTTTAATAACGACGGAAAAATAGATTTGCTTTTTGGACGATCGACAACTAGAGCTCCATACATTGATAGGTCGGGTGGCGTTCTTATAAATGGTATCAAGCCAAAGGGCAGGTCTCTAAGACTTTTCTTTGATGGACATGAAAGTTTTAAAGATGGTGAGGGTGGAATAATTGAAGTGCTTACATCTGGGGGGAGAGTAAAAAAAATAATACAATACCAGGAGGGTGGACTCCCATCACAAAGCTCAAGGTTCATTCAGTTTGGGCTTGGACAATTTAAGCCGTTAAAGGCCACGCTAACGCTTGGGGCTCAGAAAATAAATTATAATTTTGATCTAAAGAGAGAGGTAAAAGAGATCACTTTGTGCCCAAGGGGCAATTATAAGGTAGGTAATAAAAATTGTGATTAACCCTTTATCATTGGTGGTTTGCTTGCGCCTTTTTGGACCCAAAATTTGCCTTTGTGTAATTCTTGATCGGGGTTGTTGATAGTGAAGCCATCAATGTTTTCTTCAGGGTCAAGAATATAATCTAGTTCTACTTTTTGTAAGTAAAAAGCTGAGAAGGGGTCAAATAGAAGGTAAGCTTTGTCCGAACCATCACTGATCAAACAAAAGAGATCTTCATCGTTTTTTAAGTCAAAAAATGCCTCGTAGGTAAAACCGTCACATTCTTTACCCTTAATTGATATGCGAAGATCCTTATTCTCTAAGGTGAAGTCATGCTTTTTCATTAGGATTATTTGAGAAAAAGCAGATTCAGTAACTTTTGGTTTTGGTGTAGGTACTGAGCTTTTATCAATCTTAGATGTGTTTAACATTTTATAATTTACCCTTGAAAATATCAGTAACTTATAGGAGTGTTCTTAGGAACAACTAACGAGGTTTGTGCATTATGTCTATAGGTTACACCCTAAATATTGAGAATCCCCACCAACATTATGTAAGCGTTGAATTGTCCTTTAATTTGGATGATAAGGGGCAAGCGAATGTTTTCATGCCCTCGTGGAGTCCTGGAAGTTATTTATTAAGAGAATATGCTCGTTTTGTCAGAAAACCAGCCGCTTTAGATTTGACAGGGGCACCAGTAGAGTTTGCTCAAATTGAAAAGGGAACTTGGAAAATTTCAGGCGGAAATGCGGCTGCTGGCGAGAGAGTGCATTTTAAGTATGAGGTCTACTGTCATGAGCTTACAGTCCGTACATCGTATGTTGATGGTGAGTTTGCATTTATTCATGGACCGAGTGTTTTCATGGGTGTCGAGCATCTTCTCGCCCAACCAGTAACTTTAAAGCTTAGTTTCCCAACTACATGGAGTAAGATATCAACTGGTCTAAATGATGTTTCCCCCACAAGAGATTCTTTTGAGTACTCTTCTCCAAATTATGATGATTTTGTTGATTGCCCGATCCAAATAGGTTGCCATTTTACCGATGGTTTTAAGGTCAACGGAAAGGATCACGAGATAGCTTTCTACGGAGAGTGTTTACCGCACAATAGAAATCTTAAGTCTGATATGCAAAAAATTGTAGAGCATATATCTGATTACATGGGAGAGATTCCTTATGAAAAATATGTTTTTATGACTCACCTCGTGCAAGGTCTTTACGGAGGACTTGAACATAAAAACTCTACTGCACTTCAATTTTGCTCTAGAGGGTTCAAAAAAGATAAAGACTACTTAAACTGGTTGTGTCTTGTAAGCCATGAATATTTTCATACTTGGAATGTTAAGAGAATAAGGCCAAAAGGTTTTGGGCCATTTGATTATAAAAAGCAGTTTGACTCATCAATGCTTTGGCTCGCAGAAGGGTTAACTTCGTTTATGGATGAGTTGTTCGTTTATCAATGTGGTTTGGCAACAATCGATGAGTATCTTGAAATGCAAACTAAAAATCTAAATAGATATTTTAGTATTCTTGGTAGAAGGTTTCATTCATTAGAAACAAGCGGTTTTAACGCTTGGGATGTATTGTACAAGCCTCACGAAAACAGTATCAATAGTTCGATTAGTTATTACCTAAAAGGTGGGATTTCATTTTTCCTTTTAAATATTTTACTAGTTCAAAATGGCTCGAGTACCAAAGAGTTTATTTCCAAGCTTTGGGAGTGGTATAAAAAAACACCAGACGAAGGAATGAAAAAAGATGACGTTCTTCAAATTATAGAAGAGCTTGGAGGTATATCTTCTCGAGAATCTTTTGAAGAGTATATTGAAACCACTATTGATTTGCCTATCACCTCTTTATTTAAAGAAATGGGTTTAGGAATTGATTGGGATTTAAATAATGAGATTGGCTTTGGTTTTGTTCATGAGTTAAGAGATTCCAGAGTATTTATTAAAACTGTGGAGCTGGATTCTGCTGCATTTTATGATGGGCTTAATTCGGGTGATGAAATCTTAGCGATAAATAATTTAAGAGTAGATAAAGACAATATTTCAGATCATTTAAAAAATCTCAGTGAGTCTCATGAGTATAACTTTACAATATCAAGACTTGGGAAATTGCTCTCTATAAATTTAAAACCGAAAGTTTTACCCAAAAAGGTCAAGGCAATAAAGGTTCTGAACAAAGATACTGTTGAAAGTTACCTTAAGGGTGAGTTGTCTTAAGAACATAAGCCGTTGCAACAATTTGACCCTCGATTAATGTAATGTTTACTTCACCTTGAGGGCGAGCCAGGCCAACTTCTCCAAACTCATTCCCTCTTATCCATAAGTGGTTAAGTATTTTAATTTTTTTTGATAATGGAGCAATTGCCTTGAAAGCAGCCTCCTTCTTCGTCCAGGTATAAATAAGGTCATCCTTGCCATCCAACATATCATTGGAGTTGATGAAAAACTTGGATGTTTTGTTGTCTATAACTCTGCGTGATTGTTCAACGTCTACACCAACTCCAGGAGATTCGCTTTTATCTACGCTAATTACTGCTCCCGCTATCTGCCCATGAGAAATTGAAGTCGTGAGAGAGGGGAGGTTTTCGAAATAGTCGTAGTTTAGAAGCTCTCCGGCTTCTTCTTTTGTCGTATTTAACAACTTAAGTAGTTGATTTTTTGTGTGTTCTTGTGGGTTTTTTAGGTTATCCCCATATAAAAAAAAATCGAATTTAATACTCTCGGGTTGCAGCCAACTGGGAGTAAATATTTTATGAACCATAGAGGAAGCTTGCCAAAAATCGATGAATTTGTCATATTTGTGCCGTTGGAGGATTTATGTTACCCGAAGAAGCCCAAGCAACGATGGCAAAGGTTCTATTAATGATTTTTGCTACATTGATATTTTGTTTTTCTAAAGCAAGAGCATTCAATGGCCCCAATCAATTGGAAATAAAAACAGTAAAATTTCTAAATAATTAAATTCAATACTTTTCATCACTCAAATATTCATTATAAAATTTTCTAAGATTTAACCCTTTTCCATAGGATGTTTTTAATGAATGAGATTATTTCAAACAGAGACAGAGCTCTCTCCAGACCCTCTCGAAAAATTAGTATTCCCTCCGGTCAAAAAGAAGGTGGAGCGGCATCAAGTTATTATGGCTCTCTCACTTTTGATTATAGAACTCAAAAGAATGTCCCGGCGAAATTAAAAAAAGAGCTAGATGAGCTTATTATTTCACAAAAACCAATCTCTCCAGTTCAAGCAGAGCAAATGGCAGAGCTTGTTTATGACTGGGCGATTAAAAATGGATGTACCCATTTTTGCCATTGGTTTCAGCCACTGACAGGATCAACTGCTGAAAAACATGACGGTTTCATTGACCTTAGAGGAGGTAAAGCGGTAGAGAAATTTTCGGCAGGGGAGCTTTCTCAAGGAGAGCCAGATGCATCTAGTTTTCCAAATGGAGGTTCTAGATCAACCTTTGAGGCAAGAGGTTACACAACTTGGGATATATCATCTCCTTTTTTTATCATTGAAGGTTTAAACGGTTCTACTCTTTGCATACCCACAGCTTTTGTCGCTTATCATGGAGAGGCTTTAGATATCAAAACACCTCTGCTTAGAGCTAATAATGTGCTTTCAAAAGAGGTAACCAAATTTCTTCATCTAATTGGCAAAAAAGATGTGAACCATGTTTCCGTTTGTGTTGGGCCTGAGCAAGAATACTTTCTCGTCGATCGTGCTTTCTACTATTCAAGACCTGATTTGGTTATGACTGGTAAAACCCTTCTAGGTAAAGGTACATCAAAAAATCAACAACTTGATGATCATTATTTTGGCTCAATTCCTCAACGAGTTAAGAACTTCATGGATGAGTTGAACTACGAGTTACACCGACTAGGTGTTCCCGCTAAAACTCAGCATAACGAAGTTGCTCCCGGCCAATTTGAAATCGCCCCTATTTTTGAAGATGCAAACAGAGCTGCTGATCATAACCAGATAATGATGTCTACTATAGAGCGTGTTGCAGAAAGGCATGATCTTAAGGCGCTGTTACATGAAAAGCCATTTCCTGGAATTAATGGCAGTGGAAAGCATGTAAACTGGTCAATGGCGACAGATATCGGAGAAAACCTACTGTCTCCCTCTGAGATGCCTCATCAAAACTTTCAATTTCTCGCGGTGGTTTCGATTATATTAGAAGCAGTTCACCGAAGAGCGGATATGATGAGGATGAGTATTGCTTCACATGGAAATGACCATCGTCTAGGTGCAAATGAGGCTCCCCCATCAATTATTTCTGTTTTTCTTGGAGATGCTTTAGGGCAGATATTTGAAGATATTAAAAATGGTGTCAGCTTATCTGACTCCTCTGGAATCGATATCGACTTAGGCGCAACACAGTTAGCTGGATTGTCTAGAGATAACACTGACAGAAACAGAACCTCTCCATTTGCTTTCACTGGAAATAAGTTTGAGTTTCGTGCGGTAGGTTCATCTCATGCGATAGGCTTGCCTTTGACGATTTTAAATGGTGCCGTTGCAGAGGTATTCAAAGAATCCTCTGTTTTAATTGAAGGATACTTATCCTCCGGTCAATCAATTCCTGAAGCATTACTGTCACTATCAAAGCATTGGACTGAAAAAGCTTATCCAGTTATTTTCAATGGCGATAATTACTCAGATGATTGGGTTCAAGAAGCTGCAAAAAGAGGTTTGCCAAACCTTAAGACCTCAGCAGATGCCCTTGGTTTATTGAAAGACTCTTCTAAAACTAAGTTCTTGTCAGATTTAAAGATTCTTAATCCTGATGAAATTCAGATGCGTTATAATGCATTTTTAGAAAAGTATATTACTTGTCGTCAAATTGAGTTTGATAGTCTCATTCATCTTGTAAATCAGCATGTCTTGCCAAGTGCAATTGAATATAAAAACCAACTTGTTCAAACAATGCACTTATCCAATGATACAGGTGTTAATTTTGATGTAGAAAAAGAAATTTGCGCAAAGTTAACGGAGTTAATGAAGGAAGTTAGTGGTTGCACACTTATATTGCATAACCACTTAAGCTCATTCAATCATGATGAACAAAAAATTGCAGAGGAGATTGCAAATACTCTTGTGCCTTTAGCGGAGAAAATTGGAGAAAAATGTAACGCTATGGAGGGCATGGTGCCCTCTAGAATGTGGAGCCTCCCGACTTATCTTGATTTACTTTTTCTAAGGTAGTTTTTTTGCAAAAATACCAACATTTCTGGGAGAGATATTTTCATCGAATAGCTCTCCCAGTTCTATTTGGTAATTGCTTTCCTTGAGGTAAAGAGCTCTATCAATTAAAATTAACTTTTCAATTGCCCTTCCAAATTGCCAGCGAATAATATTAGCGCAAAACATTGCTTCAATTAGTTTGCGCGTTTGTTTTGATTCAAAAAAATCCTCAAGTGTTTGCTTTTCTATTTTTTCAATTCCTAGGTAGTTAAGTTTCTCTGCTGCATAATCAGAAAAATCTTTTTCATACAAAGAGAATTTACTCTCACCCACCTCTTTAAATTCTGTTTGTTTTAAATGATGGAATAAAAACAGGTGAAGAGCGTAACGGTAGGACTTAACCCTCTTCTTTTTTATAAAAGCCTTCTTAGTTAATCCCGTATGAGCCCGAGAAGCTAGAGTGAGGGAGTATTTACTTAAATTAAAATCCACTTTAGAACCATAACTACTTAAGAAGCAGTGATTCTCAAGTTTAGTTTTAAAATAACAACATCCAAAGCTTAAAATATTTTGAAGGCAATTATTGACGGAATACTCAATAATTTCAGAGGAGAGGTCTCCACACGCATGAAGACCTAAGGCAAATGTATTGCTACCACAGTGATAGGTTGAATTTTTATTGAATGGCTCTGACTTGTAATTGATCTTGCCAATATTGAGCTTTTTATTAACCTTTTGCCCAATTTCACAAAACTCTTTATTTGACTCAATGATTAAAGAGCTCATTTCGTGCTTATTTGCCAAAGTTCTAGAGAGGTGGCCAATACCACCGCCTACATCTATACAACTTTTTGCCAGGTTAGTTTTTTGAGATAAAAAACCAGATATATTTTTTATTTCATGGCGCTTTTTTTCTTTCATTTTAAAAAAGTCGGTGTCTGAAAATAAAACTTCAGACGTTTCCAACTTTTGAAATGTACTTAGCTTTTTTAGGTTATTTAAAAGATTTTTGAGTTTAGGCTCTCTTATCTCATTGTAAGAAATTCCAGCATCAATTCTCCATTGAATGTCTTCAGACAGATTTGTAATATCAGTTAACCATTCGGAAGGGTAGGCTTCCAGGGACTGTGGGTAGCTATTCATGACCTCAGGGTTCCATACATTTTGATATGTTGCCAAAAGATCACAAAGAGATTTAAAGTCTTTTTCTAGGTTAAAATTCATCATGATACCATTATGAAAAACACTTTAATGTTGCAAGGATTTCATCAATGACTAAGAAAATAATCTATAGTGTTCTTGGCCCAGGAGTCTCTGCTGTCGGAGCGGCAAAGTTACTCAAGAAAATGAATGAGCCTTGCCTCATATTGGGTGATAAAGACCCCGCTTTATGGAGCGATAGTTTTTCTTTTTTAGATAAATACTCAGTGTTTTTAAGGCAAGATGATGAAAAAGTAGATAATTTCTTAAATAATCTACAATATTTAATTCTCAGCCCGGGGATCTCTAGAACCCATAAATTAGTCGTCCATGCAGTAAGTAGGGGAGTTGAAATTATCAATGAAATTGATCTTGCTGTGATGTATTTAGCGGAAAAGCGTGATGAGGGCCAAAAGTTTATTGGTGTTACAGGCTCAAATGGCAAGACAACCACAGTTTCATTGATCAATCATCTTTTAAGTTCAGCAGGGAAAAAGACCTTTCTAGGAGGAAACATAGGAACACCACTTTCTTCTTTTGTTTCAGAGGGAGGCAAAGCAGATTTCTATATTTTGGAGCTTTCAAGTTTTCAATTAGAAACTTTATCTAAGTTAAAACTAAATTATGGGATATGGTTAAACTTTACGCCAACTCATGAAGAAAGGTACAAAAACGTAAAAGACTATTTTTTAGCAAAATTAAAAATATTTGAGTTATCTAATAAAAAAGTAATGAGCTCTAGTATGACGGAAGTTTTTAATGACTTTAAACAAACGACCGAAGACTTGATTTCTCCGAAAACGAATCAACTCGAAAATATTTCTTTAAAAAATTGGAAACTCAAGGGGGATCATAATCTTGAGAATTTGCAAATGGCAGCTTTTATATCGAAAAATCTTGGCCTAACTGATCTTCAAATTCAAAAAGGTGTCGATAATTTTTCTCCTTTAGAATTCCGAGTACAAAAAATAGGGGCCATTAATGGAGTTAACTTTTTCAATGACTCTAAATCCACGAATATTGAGTCGACAAAAAAAGCAATTTCTGGGTTTAACCCACAAAAATTAACCTTATTAATTGGTGGAAAGGTTAGGGATGAATCACTTGTAAATCTAAATAATTGGGTTGAAGCAATAAAAGAAGTCAATGATGTAATTATTTTTGGAGAAGCTGCTAATTATTTTAAGGGTAAACTTAATCTAAAAAATTGTTCATTTTTTGATTCTTTTTCAAAAGTTAATTTTTCTTTTAATACAGAAAATAACGTTTTATTTTCCCCTGGTTTCCCATCATTTGATGAGTTTAAAAACTACATTGAGCGTGGAGAGGCTTTTGATAATTTTTTTGAAAATCTCCAGAAAAACCAAAATATTAAAAATAATAATGACCCTAGAAGTGAAGAGTGAGTGCCCTCTGGTCCAATTGATAAACAAGTTTGTACGCTAGACTCTATAGGGTAGAGGTAACTGACTCCATGAATATCATCTAAGCCTAACTTTGTTCTCTTCGTTACAAGACTTGCGTACATAAGGGCCCTTTTTTCAGTAGAGTGGCCAAAACCTAACGCATGACCTATCTCGTGAGCAACAACGGCAACCATTTCATGTCTCTCGAGGTTGATAAGCTCTGAGTCAGCTCTGTCATTTAAGAGGACTACTGAGCCATTAATTTGTGTATTGGATGAGTTTATTGGAAGGGATAACCCTAGTACGCCAGCAGAAAAATTCTCGTCACTTGAGTCAATGTTACACGCTATCACTATTCCTGAATTTACATTTAGGTCAGGGTTCGGGGAGCACCCACTGCCCCCAGAGTTTGTGCAAATCGCATCTGTTTGAAATTCACTTCCGACATCTTTTACCCCTTTATTTTCAAGGTAAAGTGAAGAGACACTTACAGTATTCCAAAAGTCACTTATGGCATCATCAATAATAGACAGCATTTCAGATTCAGAAAATGGAATATTTGTGCACCCTGAACTTGCAAGGTAAACATCAATTTTTTCTTTTTTAAATGCAAGCTCAGCACTGTTATTGAAGGTGAATGAGTACCCAAGGGTGGAAAATAATATAATTGTAAGTGTTAAAATTTTCTTCAAAATATTCTCCAGGTAACATCAATTAAATAATTCCAACTCATTCTATCTTTTTCAAATAAGTCTTGAGCGCTCACGCTAAGTGTAGATGCAAGCTTTGTCGAAAAAAAGAACCTTGTTGCAAATTCAGGTGTAAAAAAGTAATTAAACCTGGTTTGAGAGGGCCCAAAAAAGTTCGAAGTAGAG
This sequence comes from Bacteriovoracaceae bacterium UBA1511, assembly GCA_002323535.1. Classification (GTDB taxonomy): domain Bacteria; phylum Bdellovibrionota; class Bacteriovoracia; order Bacteriovoracales; family Bacteriovoracaceae; genus UBA1511. The sequence continues at coordinate 5,122 of DCQT01000115.1, read as the reverse complement.
TTTCCATTTTGGAGAGTTAAGTTTTCACCAGAGCCTGAAATTATTTTTGAGTATAGGCCAAGCCCTAGAAATAGTTGAATTCTATCTTTCGAGAAAAACCTATATCGGCCGTCAATTTTTAAATAGGTAATATCGTATAAAGAGTCCTCTGAAGTTGTTGGAAGAAACAAACTTGCCCCAAGGTGAGTTGTGATAGAAAAAAATGATGCCTTTGTTTCTATGCGTAGCCCTGGATTAAACGAAAATAATTCATTTTCTCCCTTATCATCAATTTGATAGCCACCAACGTTTGGCGTGATACTTTCTAATCCAACTCTTAGAGTTGACGCGTTCGCGAGACTTAGTTGAAAAATAGTGAGAAGGTAAAGTATGGGTTTCATTTGTATAAGTATGATAGATTTTTTCCAAATTCACCAATTGTATATTGTCGCTTTTTTCGAAGAGGTATAAATTAAAGTATAAAAATATATTGTAGGTTAATTATGTTTGAAAACATCCAAACTCCCAAAAATCTTATTCCCTCAGACCCACGTTTTGGTGCCGGCCCATCTAAGGTCCCTGTTGAATTTTTAGAGGCATTGCGAGAGACTGGCACTAATCTTTTGGGAACAAGTCATCGAAAACCAGCAGTAAAAAACCTAGGAAAGGGAATCACGGAAGGACTTCGCAAGTATTTCAATCTGCCTGAGAACTATAGCGTTGTGTATGGAAATGGAGGGGCCACTCTGCTTTTTGACATGATTGGTCTTGGGATGGTTGAGTCAAAGAGTTACCACTTTACTTGCGGTGAATTTTCAAAAAAATGGTTTAAGTCTCATCATAAAATTCCGTGGATTGATGCAGAGGAAAAGGCTGTAGAGTTTGGTGAAGGGCAGTTATTTGGAGACGCATCTGATATCGATGCAGATATGATTTGTGTGACTTTAAATGAGACATCAACGGGAGTAATTATTGATGATCTTCCAGTTATCAATGAAAATCAAATTCTTGCTGTTGACGCAACAAGTGGAGGGGGGCAAGTAGCTTGTGATCTTTCAAAGGTTGATTGTTACTTTTTTTCTCCTCAAAAAGTATTCGCTTCAGAAGGGGGCTTGTTCGTTGCAATTCTTTCTCCAAAGGCAAGAGAGCGAGCATTAAAAATTAGCGATGACTCAACAAGGTATGTTCCAGAGATAATGTCTTGGAAGCAGGCGATCTCAAACTCAGATAAGTTTCAGGTATATAATACTCCATCTATTTCGACATTGTTTTTTCTTAATGAGCAAATCAAGCTAATGAACGAATCTGGATACGAGCGTGTTGTGCAGGAAGGTAAAGCCAAAGCAAAACTCGTTTATGACTGGGCGGAAACGAAAAGTTATTTAAGTCCATTTGTAAAAGAGCAACGGTTTCGCTCAAATGTAGTATGCACTATCAATGTGGATGAAAGCTTGCCCGTTGACTCACTTTTAAAAAAGCTTCACGATGAGGGTGTTGTCTACGGGATTGAAGCCTACAGAAAGCTTGGTCAAAATCAGTTTAGAATAGGTGTTTTTCATAATGTCTTGCAAGATGATGTTCAAAAGCTTCTAGACTTATTGACTTATTATTTAGAGCATTAGTTTTTGTAATTTTTTAAAAATTCAGCTTTGAAGTCTAAGTAGGAATTGTTCATTATTGCTTCTCTCGCTTGTTTCGCAAGATCAATATAAAATTGAATATTATGAATAGTTGCTAATATTTGTCCTAAAATCTCATTGCTATCAAAGAGGTGTTTTAAGTAACTTCTAGTAAAGTTTGAGCAAGTGTAGCATTGGCATGCCTTATCGACAGGGTAGAAGTCTCTTCTATAATTCCTATGTTTAATTCTAATTTTTCCTCTAGAAGTAAATAGGGTCCCACCTCTGGCAAATTTTGTGGGAATGATACAATCACTCATATCGATACCATGTTCCCAAATCATCAAAAGGTCTTCTGGATTTCCGACACCCATGACGTATCTAGGTTTGTTATCTGGTAAAAGTGGAGCTGTCATTTTGACAACTTTTTCCATTAATTCCGGACCTTCTCCAACAGAAACACCTCCAATTGCGATCCCAGGTAAATCTCTTTTGATAACCTCTTTTGCACATTCTTCCCTTAGGTTTTTGTATGTGCTTCCCTGAATGATTCCAAAAAGAGATTGTCGTGGGTCTGTCCAAGACTCAATACAACGATCAAGCCAGCGGTGAGTTCGATCCATTGAGGTTTTTGTATATTTTTCTGTCGCAGGGTAGGGGATGCATTCATCAAAGGCCATCATGATGTCAGAGCCTAGATTTTGTTGTATTTGAATTGATGTCTCTGGAGTAAGGAGGACATCTTTTCCTTTTTGATCTTTAAAGATTGCCCCTTCCTCCGTAATTCCTTTTTTTTGTAGACTGAAAACCTGGAATCCACCGCTGTCTGTTAAGATTGGCTTTTCCCAGTTCATAAACTTGTGAAGTCCTCCAGCTTTCTTTATTAGGTCGGAGCCAGGAGTAAGGTGGAGATGGTAAGTATTTGATAAAATTATTTGAGAGCCGGTAGAATCAGTTTGCTCTGGTGTAAGGGCCTTAATCGCTCCATGTGTACCAACAGGCATAAAAATAGGTGTTTCAATCTCTCCATGTGGCGTTGAGATAATTCCTGCTCTTGCTTTTGAGTTTTTATCTTGGTGGATACACCTGTAATTAAAATACTTTTTGTTCTCTTCTCTAATATTGCTCACTATTTGCCTCTTGGTTGGTTCATTGAAATAGCCTCTTGTGGCCGTTTTGTCACTTCTTATAGGGAAAGTGAATTTTTAACTTTATCAATCTTATCTAAAGCTTCATTTGTTAGATCGTGGGGTAAGTTTAGATTATCTACTTTTTCTGAGTCCTTAGGGCTAGGAGAAGATAGACTGTCATTTGGTTTGATCGGGTCAAAGATGTTTGAAAGGGATTCATTTAGGTCTGTCTGCTTCTCAAATTCAATGTAAAAAAGGATATTTTTCTCATCATTCATTTGAAAAAAATACAAGATCAAATCTGTTTTGAGGATAACGTAAGGTATCGAGTCGATATTTCCTTGGAAGGCGGCGACTTGTTTGGAGAAAGGTATTACTTCTTTTATTTTATGCTTGAGTTGGGAGGCGCCCCATATGAAAGGGCCATTCTTTTTTATGAAGTATAGTAGGGAGTTGGGTTCTTTAGATAGAAGTAAAGAGGAAAATAAAAGCCTTTGTCTCTCAAGATTCCTTCTTGCCTGAGTGGCTTTGAAAAATAAAGAGTTATCTTTTATTTTGTCTTGAAAATGCAAAGCCGGGTAAAAAATCAAGGAGAGAGGATAATTTTTTAAAAAAGTCTCATCGATATTAAATTTTTCTTTGTTTGGTAAGTTAATTGAGGAGAATTTCGCTTTGGCCGTCTTTGTAGTTAGATAGGTAATCGGAACACTATTTTTAATTTCCTGGGACTCAATTGCGTATGAGCGTGGAAGCATTAACTCGATACTGTTGTTATCCACAATTTGTAAATTTATTGGACTTAAATCGGGTTTTTGACTTTTCTCCATTGAGCCTATGACAGAAACCTCGTCATTGTGTAATTGGTTCAACAAAAATGGTGACATTAATATAACAATAGACAGTGAAATATTTAAGATAGATCCAATGAAGACTCTTGTCAGAGACTTCCTCGCAAATTTAATCCTTAATATAAAGTCAGGAAGAGTCTTTAGTGGGATTAAACCAAATGGGTTAAAAACACTGATTGGAAATAATAGTAATGATAGAATTTCGCGGCCAATTGATTTTAATCTTTTATTTATTTCAGAGCCTTTTATTTTTACTCCGCATATCCAATATGAAAGTTGGGCTCCAAATAGTATCGATTGAATTGTTTTTAAAAGAGTCATCACTATCAAGAAAAATATGACAGTTCCTAGGATTTCTAGAATGGATGCATTGATGATTGAAAAATTGGAAGGGTCAATATCAAAAGGTAATTTATTAGATAAAGAGGTTAAAATCCCTTCAAATTTTTTTAAAGGAACATAGTTTAAAATACCTTTATCTAAATTTTCCTTGAAGCTAAGAACTACTTTTTGGAGCTTTAAAAAATGGGTGACTTTGTCGAGGTGAAGGAGAATAAAGTAAGTTAGAGAAAACTGAAGTAAGACGCTGGGGAAGTTGATTATGATGTTGGGTTTTATCTCCTTAAGATCTTGGTCTTGATTCTGGTTAATAGCAACTTTCTTGAATTTAGATTGTTTATTGTTTGTCTCTACTTTTTCTTTGTTATTATTTTTTGTTAGTGAAGTCTTAATTTTTGTCAAAAAACTTTTTGCCGATGGATTTAAGTTCTTTTGATCGGCATCTTTAGATTCGGCCAATAGGTCGGAAATATTTTGTCGCCTAGTCATGGGAGTCGTATCTTTGACGACTTCGAGTTGATCTTCCATTATTTTTTTGAAGCTCATCAAAACATTACCGCAACTTAGAGTGGTGTTTTCATCAATTACGTAAAGCTTATTAGGTTTTGTTTCTTTTTTATTGATCTTCCAATGATGATCTTGAAATTGGGCAGAGTAAATATTTTCGGTTTTTCTAAAAGTAATTGGGCCAGATTCTAATGAGTCAACATAAAGTTGGTGGCGACTGCTGCTACCAAGCATAAGAAGGTTTATTATTTCTTCTGTATAAACAAGTGAGTTATTTACTTTTACTTTGCCAATTAAAATTTTTGTCATGGAGACCTTCAATAACTTTTTATTACAACTATTTTATCTTAAGTCCTCCTTAATTGAGGAAAAACTTTGGCTCGTTATATCTTCATGGCATAATGGTATTTATGGGTAAGTCATTCGTTCTATTATTATTTATACTTTTTTCTTGTACGGACAAGGAGGAGATTATAGGGCGGCTTCAGTTATTTGAGCAAGGGACTAGTTATGATGACTCTGTTAAGTTAGTACTTGCAGATGAACTTGGAAAAGGACCTATTTGTGAGGGAAGAGATGGAGAGTTACCATACGGTGAGGGGTGCTTGAAGATCTCAGTGGTGAAAGTAGGTCTTTTAGAGCTTAGATGCATTGAATTTAATTCAGTAAAGAATGCAAAAAAAGAAGCAAGACGACTTAA
>DCQT01000094.1 GCA_002323535.1 Bacteriovoracaceae bacterium UBA1511 | reverse complement strand
TTTTTTTCTTTAAGTTTTTTGATAACAAATTCTTCTATACTCAAATTTCCAATTTGCCAGGTATAAGGTGACAAAAGCCTGACCGAAGCAAGCTCTTTAATTTTTTCGATATCCTCAGGTTTAATCTGGTCAATCAACACATCAATACCTGTAAGTCTAGGGTAGCTGCTCACGCTGCCAAATTCGGAAAGTTCGCTCCAGAGGTTTGGTGCAATTTCATTAAAAATTTTTTCTTCTGGAACTCCTCTGGTTCTTATATACAAGCGGTCAGTTTGTGGATTGATTTTTTCCCTATAATGGCCATGAAAAAACTCTTTAACCATTGTTTTAAACTCTTTTGGGACACCCGGAGCACAAATGATGGATGTATTTTTATACGTACAAAATAGTCCTGGTGCAAGTCCTGTAGGATTATTAATCGGTGTCACACTTTTTGGGATAAGGTGATAGAAGTTCAATTCCGGAGTCCACTTTTTACCAAATCGTTGATAGTGCTCTTCCACCAACTTTTTTGCTGTTTGAGACTCTTCAAGAGTTTCGCCTAAAAGTTTAGATAAAGACTTCTTGGTCACATCATCAATTGTAGGTCCTAGACCTCCAGAGATAATGATCAAGTCCGGAGATTGGTGGCCTATGATGTTTTCAATCTCGCTATTGATCTGCTCGACTTGGTCGCTGCAAAAAATACTCGTTTGAAGCTTGTGTCCCACTGATCTTAAAAAACGCCCAATCCAATATAGGTTAAGATCCTGTGTTTCTCCTTTTAATAGTTCATCGCCGATGGCCAAAAGAGAAATTTTCAAGTTTATCTCCTTAAAATTTTATAACTAAAGTATTATTAAACCTTAGCAATTTATTTACGCCCATGGCGAGGGCGTGTTTTTTCTGATAGGTACCCTACATGAGTCAAAAAGTTCAAATTCGCTTGCCCTTTGATACTGACCTTGAGGGGCACCTCAAAAAAAAGTTTCCTAGTCTTCGGGATTTTCGACTTATTTCTCGATCCCTAGATGCAAGAGGTGCATCTCGAGGTAAAAAACCTGTTTATATCTATCAAGTAGATTTAGTTAATGAAGGAGAAGCCTTCGAAAACTCAAGTGAAAAGCTTTCTCCAAAAAAACAACCTAAACAAACTCCATTGATTATTGGCGCAGGGCCAGCGGGGCTTTTTTGTGCTTTAAGGCTTTTGGATCACGGTATAAAAAGTATTCTTATAGAACGCGGAGCTCCGGCCAATAACCGTATGAAACATATTGCTAGGCACTGGCGTTATGGTGAATTTGATTCAGACAACAATGTTTGCTTTGGAGAGGGAGGCGCAGGACTTTTTAGCGATGGAAAACTAATCACACGGGTGAAATCTCCATTTATTAAATATGTGATGAATAGGCTCGTTGATTTTGGTGCCCCAAAGGAAATTGCCTATGAGTCTAACCCGCACCTTGGCTCAAATAAAATTCGTGGATTAATTTCAAAAATCACGGATCACCTGCGAGAAAATGGCTGTGAAATTCATTATCACCAAAAAATGAGCGAACTTCTGGTTGATTCTAATAATGAAGTGAATGGAGTGAAGTGTAGTGACGGGTCTATCTATAACACAAATTGCGTTGTCGTTGCCGTCGGACACAGCGCTCATGAGATATACCGACACTTTGACCAAATTGGTGTTGAAATGGCCGCAAAGGACTTCGCAGTTGGTGTTAGAGTTGAGCACTCAAGAGAGCAGATGGATAAACTTCAATTTGGAAATTTCTCGGGACATCCGGCTTTAGGAACTGCTCGTTACCGCTTATCTTGGCACGATAAAACAAATGATCTTGGTACATATTCATTTTGTATGTGTCCGGGTGGATATGTTTTATCTTCAGGAACAGACGCCGATGGAATTGTTGTTAATGGGATGAGTAATTACGCAAGAAACTCTCGGTGGTCAAACTCGGCCCTTGTGGTCACTGTTAAAAATAATTTTTCAGCTCATCAAGTTTTAAACGGTTTAGATTACCAGCGAAAAATAGAAAAAGAGGCTTTTAATATTTCAACTAAACTAGCTTCAGGAAAAGAAGTTCCAGCACAAACGATTGAACAGTTTATGACAGGAAAAAAAGCTAATGTGAGAGGTGTTAAACATTCCTGTCCAAGTGGTATATTTGACTTTGAACTTAATAAAATTCTTCCACAAGAGGTTTCCTCTCAGTTAAAAAAGGCATTGGAAGTCTTTAATCGGCAAATACAAGGCTTTAGCGAGGTTGGGGGATTGTTGATGGCCCCTGAGACAAGAACTTCGGCGCCAGTAACAATTTCAAGGGACAAGGAAACTCGAATGTCTACATCTCATCGTGGACTTTTCCCATGCGGAGAGGGAGCAGGTTACGCTGGTGGAATTACCTCGGCGGGAATTGATGGTATCAACATCGCCGAGAGTATTATAAATATTTTTTGTGAATGATTATCTTAGTCTTACCGTTCCGCTATTAATTTTAGCTTTAGGTACAAAATAAATTTTTAAATTATTAAACGCACCAGGCTTTGAGCTGTCTGATTGTCCTTCAGGTGTAGAGCCATCCAGGTTTTTAATTGCCACGTGTTTTTGGGATTTTTCATGAACAACTACACCAAGAAAATTGAATCTTTCCCATCCTGTTTCAACTAAGTTCACTCCAGAAACAGTGACCTTACCCGAACTCGACACATTAAATGGGCCTGCTTTTTTGAGAACTTTTCTTACTCTTGGCCTTGCGCCAGGAAGTGAAAAGCCCGGTGATCTTCCACTTACATAAAATACGCTGATTGCTTTTCCGGAGTATCTATTAAGTCCATCGATATTAAACGATCGAACACTGATTCTTCCAGATGCATAAGAAAGAGTTGAAAGGGCAAACATTAAAATAAATACGCTAATTTTTCTCATAATAAATTTCCTATTAAAGATCCATGTTGATGTAAAGTATTAGATTTCCTTTTTTGTCTATGGTGTAAAAGTTATACTCGAGAGGTATTCCAAAAACCTCATTAGGTATAGGCAAGTTGTCACTCAGTACAAATCCTCTTACTTCGGTGTCTTGCTCTCTTAGAAGGTCTCTTGCACTGTTTCTTACAGTCCCGGTGAACGCTCTGATGAAACGTTCGGGAAGATTCATCGAGTTCGCATCAATTCCTCGTATAACTAAAGACATATTGTTATTGTCGTCAGTCTCAATATCTAGAATAACGTCGAAAGAAATTTGAATAGGGTTGCGGACGAACATACTAGAGGCACCAGATACTGTGTAACGCGTATGGACTTTTAACCTGAGTTCGAAGACACCTGTTCTTGGATTTTTCTTTTGAAAAATATAAGGACTAGTGACTAGGCTAAGACTTGTGCCGTCATCTCCAACAGGTATTGAGTTAAAGTAACCACGCTTAAAACTTTTGTTAAGCATGTCGTTGATAAATCCACGATGAATACTGATGGCCATCTCTTGTCCGTCATAGAGTACATCTTGATCATCAGGTCTAAACCTTTCGTGGTCAACATTTGATCGTTTAAGACGACCTAGATCAACACTTGATAGGCCTTCAACTTTTGGGTCAACAATAAAACCATCAACTCCAAGGTGAAACAAGTTTGATTGAAAATTCAGCTCACTTAGTTTAAGTCCCATTAAATAATTTGGGTGCTTTATCTCATAGTTAATGTCATTGGGTTGTGGGTCTGGTGCATTTATAGCGCTGACGTTGATTATTTCAGCGAAGCCTTTTCCAAGTTTTTGGTTCAATAGCCTAGAGGTATCAAATGCGGCTTTGTTTTGTATGTATTCCGTAGCCGACTCTTGCATTGATCTGAGAAGTTTAGGAATTTCTTTTTTCAATGACCTTTCAAGTTGCGCGTTATTTAGGTAAGCCGCCCGTCCATTGATAACAATTTTTATTCTTGGGAGCTTTAAGGGCGACTGCCATCCAGCTTTGAGCATAATTTCTTCTAAGTTTGTGGAAATCTCCACGTCTTCAAAATCTAGTCCGCCATTATCTTTAAGTTTAATAGAGGAGTTAAGGCTCATTTCTAAAGGTATGGAGGAGGAGTCCAAGCCTACTTCAATTTTTTTTGCACTGATGGTTTCGAGAAAGTCGTGCTCCAAGTCTTCAATACTTGCTGAATCAATCGATAGTTTAAAGCGGTCGGCAACCGCCTTGATATTAAATTTTACTTTGTTTCCTTCGTAAGGAACCTCTTCGACGTCAAATTCAAATTTTTTCCAGTGAGCGGAAAAGTCGATACCTTTAATTTCGTACTGTAGATTATGTCGATTTTTGATATAGAAGCCATTGAAAAACTTCCTAAATTGGTACCTTACTCTTCTCATGGAGCGAAGAATCTTTTCATCGCTGATTAGCTCTTCTATTTTTTTGACTCCGGTACCTTCGACGATTTCAGGGTGATAAAAGTTAGATAGAGAAAATCCGTTGTATTCAACGATAGGTTCAAGATTCATTTGAATCTTTTTTATACCCTCTGGAGCAATGTACACCCCAATCATGTGAGGGTGATTAAACTCAACGGTGGCTTTAAGATTTGGTGCTATCGATAGCAAGCAGCACATTAGTAGATTTTTAATTTTCATAAATAACTCAACTTTTAACAATTTCAGCTTAGAAAATATGCCATATTATGACATTGTGCGGCAGGGCTTTGTAAAAGTTTCACTCAACGATGAAATTTATGGAAGTCCGGAGGAATCTGAAGTGAGGGTAAGTCATGGAAATAACAAGGGGAGTTGTGAAGAAATAAGATAGCGCAGCCATGAAGCTCTTGAAGCTGGATGTTTTCCTTTGTCTTCAGGTGGAACCTCGCAATAAACTGGTTTTTTTCTTTATCTTGCTCAAGTATGTAACTTTGCAACGTTATAGACATATTTTCTCTTTTATTTTTCCTATATCCATCAAAAGTAAATACGTTCCAGCCCCCATCAAGTGAAAAGTTAAATTCTATGTAACCAGGTTCTTGTGTTGGGCTCACAAAAAATTCAAGGCAATTTTTTTCCCAAAGTTTGTCCTCTCTTCTGAGGTTAAAAGGTTTTTTTTTGGTATCGATATCCAGTGGTCTAAATTGAGAAAACAAGTTCGAGCTTAAAGTGTATTCTAAGTATATAAGGTTATGAGAAAACTTATAATCCAAGTGAAAGTTTGGATCTTTTATTTTCTTATTACATGGAGTAGGTAATAGTTGGAGTGTGCCTGTTTTCATAGGCCAATCTTTTCACTGGAGAGCAGCTTTGTCATTGGTTAAAAATAAAATTATATTAGGCAATTTACTCAACCCTGTTTCTGATAATAAAGCCCAGTGGCTACCTAACATTGGACTTTGGTTAGAAAAAATCAGAGGGAAAAATGAATATAAAATTAAAATAATTCAGAAAAACTCAATTCTTGTCACCGAGGCGAAGAGGCTAAGATCAGTTGAACTGATTGACCTGTCTGCGTTTATTCTTACCCCTACTTTTTGTGATCTGCATTTTCATTGGGTTCAGGATGATGTGAGAGAGATGCCTAAGGATGATTTGTTATACTGGCTAAAAAATTATACTTGGCCGACTGAGGATAATTTTAAATCAATCAATTACACAAAAAAGAAATTGAAATCATTTTCTAAGAAGTTAACGGAGAGTGGAACTCTCTCAGGGGGTTGTTACAGCAGTATTCACTCCCATGCAACAGAAATGGCGCTTAATGGGTTCCCAGGTGAAATTATTGTGGGTAATGTTCAAATGACAATGAACTCCCCTGATTATCTTATCCAGTCAAAGAGCGACTGCCTAAGCATGACTAAAACCTTGAGTACAAAATTTAAAAACAGGTACGCAGTAACTCCTAGATTTGCCATAACAACACACCCTGAGGTTATGAATTCAAGTGCAAAATTTGCTAAAAAAAATAGATCCTTTATTCAAACTCACCTAAGTGAAACTAAAGAAGAAATCCAAGCAGTCATGGATATTTATTCTAACTTTCCAGGCTTTGAAAAAGTTAAAAGCTATACAGAGGTTTATGAAAAATCTGGGATACTTGGAGAAAAAACCATAATGGGGCATGGAATTTATTTGAGTCCCAAGGAGCTTTCTATTTTAAAAAAAACGAAGACAGCTATCGCTCATTGCCCCACCTCTAATGCTCCGATCAGTAATAAAGGACTGGGCTCTGGTCTGTTCGACTTAAAAACAATAAATAAACACAAGATCAGGTGGTCGCTTGGCTCAGATATAGGTGCAGGGCCTTATTTGTCGATGGTTGATGTGATGAACTCTTTTGTCTCCCAACAAAAGAGGACAGGACTTGCAAATTTTACCAGTGCTTTTTACAGAGCCTCACTCGCTGGTGAAGAAATATTACAAAAATCTTTGTCCAGAGGCTCATTTAAAAATGGAAAAGATGGCTCCTTTTTATGCTGGAAGCCGAAAAACCTATCACTCTTAAAAAATAAAACAGCGGAAGAGGTATTGAAAAAGGTTTTTTACGTACCAAATAATAAAAGAGATGATTGCTTAAGTCTCAATCAAGGAACATATTGGAAAGGAGTTAAACTCTTTTAAGATAGAGCTTTTTTGTCGGACTTTTCCTTATCAATACTAAAAAATATGAATAATATTCCTACTTTTTGTTTAGGTTGAAAAAAATTTTGTTTTGGGCAAAATAATAAAAGAACAAGGATTGTTTAATATAAGTCAAATGTCCTTAGGACATTTTTTTACTCTAGGAAGGTGTATGACAGATCAAAAAAACCGTTGCTTTACTCACATTGCTCAACTAATCAGAGAAAAAAGAGTTAGTCACCCAAAGAACTACTCTCAATCTGAGCTTTCACAGCTACTTGGTTATAAAAATGGCCAATTTATCTCTAATGTTGAGAGAGCTTTGTGTAACATCCCACTTAAAATGTTGACGAGAGTTAGCGAGATTCTAAGTATTTCTCCTGTAGAGTTGAAAGAAGCGATGCTTTTGGATCACCAACAAACTTTGGATAACTTTTTACAAATGGGAACAAGACCTACTTTTCAAGTTATCGATGGCGGACAAACAACTGATCAGCCTACAGCTCAAACACCATCTCATACAGACGAGACCGAGACAGAGGAAAACGTACAAACCCCTCACAATCCTTACGTTGCAAAAGCAATGTAATTTAAATTATTCTCCTTTGTAGGAGCGGTAATCTTCCATCGTTCCTACACTTTCCTCTGTATCAGTTTTAAAATCTGTATCTATCTGGGTTTTAAGTAGATGTGGATTTAGCGGTTCGATATCGGTAGGGACATTTTCTCCAAGCGTGCTCTGGTTGTTTGAAGTAGAGTAGCTCTGATCGGGAGCATTTTCTTTTAGTAGTTCTATACGCTGTTCACTAGACAGGCTTTGCTCAAATTCAAAAAGTTCTCTTGAGGCTTTCTCAAACGCTTTTCTTAACTTAGCAACCCTGTTTGGATCATGATGATGAAACTCGTCGAAGTATTTGGCCCTTTTTAATTTAAGTCCTTCAATAAGTAGCATATATTTTTTTTGAAGCTTTTCTATACTGGAGCCGCCGCTATTTGGGTTTGGGCGATTATAATTTCTTCGACGGCGTCTCGGACGACTTTTTTGATTATTTTTTTTATTCAAGGAAACCTCTAATTGTATTGTCCCCATTTTGTTTAAATATTTTTACTAAGTCAATCTGGTGATTGTTGTAGGAAGGTATTACACGTGTTAGCATTGGGCAATTATATCAACAACTTATCATGGAGTCCCATCATGACAAAAAAACGAGTGAAAGTCGCTGTAACAGGAGCCGCCGGTCAAATTGGTTATGCTCTTTTATTTAGAATTGCTTCCGGACAAATGTTTGGCCCTGAGACAGAGGTTGAGCTTCAGCTCTTAGAGCTTGAGCAGGCCCTTGGAGCTCTTGGCGGTGTCGCAATGGAGCTTGACGATTGTGCATTTCCTCTTTTGAAAAAAATTACCTGTACTCATAAATTAGAAGAAGCTTTCGATGATGCTAATTGGGCAATTCTAGTTGGATCAGTTCCACGAAAAGCAGGGATGGAAAGGTCAGACCTCTTAAAAATTAATGGTGGAATTTTTACTGCTCAAGGTAAGGCAATCAATGACCATGCGGCTAAAGACGTAAGAGTTTTCGTCGTCGGTAATCCTTGTAATACAAATTGCCTCATTGCGATGAACTCTGCCCCTGACGTACCAAATGATAGATTCTATGCGATGACAACTCTTGATGAAAACAGGGCCATTACTCAGCTTGCAAAAAAAGCTGGAGTTGGTGTTGAGGAAGTAGAGAACCTATGTATTTGGGGAAATCACTCAGCAACTCAATATCCTGATTTTTACAACACAACAATTTCAGGTAAGCCTGCGACCGAGGTAGTTACAGATGAGTCATGGCTTCAAGGAGAATTCCTCACCACTATTCAACAAAGAGGTGCTTCCATTATTAAAGCAAGAGGTGCTTCAAGTGCAGCAAGTGCGGCAAACGCAGTTGTTGATGGAGTTAGAAACTTAGTTACTGAGTCTAAAGATGGAAGCTATTATTCAATGTGCTTATCTTCAAAAGGTGAGTACGGTGTTGATGAAGGTTTGATTTTTTCTTACCCATGTCAGACCAAAAATGGCGAATGCGTTGTCGTTGGTGGAATTAATCATGAGGGCTTTGGTAAAGAGAAATTTGATGCAACTTTAGATGAACTAAGAAGTGAAAGAGATACTGTAAAAAGCTTAGGCTTAATTTAACATTGTTTTTTCTAAAAATTAAAACCCCTCACCTTTGGGGAAAAGGTGAGGGGTTTTTTTTATCGACGATCAATTCGATTTACTAATTTTAAATGTATTTCTTCGACCGCCAAAACTGCCTTTTTACTTCCTTGTAATTCTTGAGCACTAGAGCACGCCATTAGAAGAAATAATAAACCTAAAATAATCATCTGTTGGGTATAAACCATTTTCATCCAAAGCCTCCTTGTTCTGAATGAAGCTCCCGATTATTCACAAGCTAAAACCATGCCAACTTTTAATTGATTTTAGAAACGTTTTTGGTGCCAAAAAGGCACTCATGGTGCAATAGGGGGTCAGAGTGACTTATATTATTTGGGTTGTGTAACTAATGTGTGGAGCCTTTTTTGCTCCTCAGGTGAAAGCTTTATCATTTCTCCAACCTCTCTTGGTCTGTAGTTTGCCTCGGAGATGGCCTGGTCATTACTTCTTATTTTTTTTGCCAAAGAGCGACCAAATTCCTTGAGCCAAACAGGAATTTCTTGATCGAGCTCATCTTGACTATATAACTCAACAGTTGTCTCTGAAATAGTTATTGAGTAGGCGCTTCTAGGCCCATCGTCAAAAAAGCTTAATTCTCCAATGAAGTCACCAGGCTTGATTTTTCCAAGTGGTACGACTGTGTTTTTTTTGAGAATAAAGATTAATATTTCGCCTTTAATTACTTTATATAACGGTTTATTTTTTTCACCAGCTTTAGTTAAAAGGGTGTCTTTGGGGACAGTCATCATTTCCATTGTTAGTTCTCCAGTCCATCAATAATTTCTGAGATAATTTGTTTGAGAGATTTTTTAAGTTTTGAAAAATACTTTTCTTGAGGGATTTTTCCATCAAGAAATAATGGTGTTTTCCCGAAGTCCCTCAAAATCATTCCATAGAAGTCAACAAATTGCACTCCGTAATCACTTCCAACTTTTTGAAGTATTTTATTGGTTACGATGTTGGCCTCCTTAGTTTCGCAGTCAAAGATATGCGCTAGTTCATAGAGCCTTAGAGCACTTTTGAAATTCCCTGACTTCTCTTCAAGTTTTGCCCTTTTATAAAATACTTCTGCATTACCTAAAGCTTTTTTACTTAGAATTCTAGAAATTCTTAAGGCTTCGTTTAAGTCATTTTTCTTTATTAGTTCATTTATTTGGTAGAGAGTATCTGCGATTGTACTCGTCTTAGAAGCTTTACAAACTCTATGAATTTTAGTTTTTGGGTTTGCGGGGTAAGATACAAAAATAATATTTTTATTTACAGATCGAACATCCATAACTAATTGATTCAAAAAATATCTGTAAAGTTTAAGATTGAATTCAATGTATTTTAAAGAGTCAGACCCTTCTAATGACTTCAGTGGAAAATCTTTTTTTGAAGGCAGATTTATGTCGTACACGAACTTATTCACAGGAGAGAGAACATACGGAGCAGCTTGAGGTAAAAGAGAAAATAATGTTGAAAACTTTGGGTCTTTAGTTTTCATAATATTACTTTTTATTTTTTTGGTATCTTTAGTGAGAAACTTTCTTTCTATAAACTCAGACTCGCCACCCATGAATATAGTGATAAGTGGCTTTTTTTTGAGTGATCTCCACTTGTGTAAAGTTCTATGTATACCTTCATTTTTTTGGCTCCAATTATAAACTCGAAGGCCATTTCTAAAAAGTTGCTTGTATTGCTCTCCGATCTCTTCAACCATTGGAGTGATATATTCTGTGACGCCATTACCAATTATCAGTATGTTAGCTTTTTCGGCTTCTCCTAAATCCTTGGGCAACCCTTGGGCCAGGACCGGAAGGTGTGGGTTGCTTAACGCAATATCTTTTTTGGTAAAATATAGAATTGCAACGGATGCAACAGCAAAAACTAAGATTAATTTGAGAAAATTTAACATATTCTTTTCAACTTTTGATTCTGTTCTTTATTGTATCCAATATTTTTGATAAATGCAGGGAAATATAAGGATTTTGCTATGAGTTATTCACCAGAGCTCCTTGCTCCTGCAGGTAGTCTAGAGAAACTAAAAGTTGCTGTCTTGTATGGCGCAAATGCTGTTTATTGTGGAGGCCAACAATTTGGTCTAAGAACTGCTGCAGAAAATTTCACAAATGATGAGCTTTTAGAAGGTGTCGAATTTGCTCATGCACGTAATGCACAAGTTTTTGTCGTTCTAAATGGTTTTTTACATGACAAGGACCTCGTAAGCCTGCCGGAATTTTTATATTTCTTGGAAGAAATACATGTTGATGCCGTAATCGTTAGTGATATTGGTGTTGTTGAAACAGTTAAAGAACACACATCCTTGCCAATACATTTAAGCACCCAGGCAAGCTGCTTAAATGTAGAGTCTGCTAAACTCTGGGAAAAAATGGGAGTGAAAAGGGTCATTCTTGGTAGAGAGGCATCAATTGCTGATGGTGCTTTAATAAAGAAACACACTGACTTAGAGGTTGAGCTTTTTATACACGGGTCTATGTGTATGGCCTACTCTGGTAATTGTGTCATTTCAAATTACACCCAAGGTAGAGACTCAAATCGTGGAGGTTGTGCTCATAGCTGTCGATTTGAATATGAATTAGAAAATGAAAATTCAAAGCAAAAAGCCTACTTTATGAGCTCTAAGGATCTCAACGGACTAGAACATTTAGAATTATTTTTGGGCTCAAAAATTGACTCTCTAAAAATAGAAGGTCGTATGAAGGGCCATTTATATGCTGCAACGGTCGCTAAAAGTTACTCGCGAGCAATTCGAGAGTGGAAAGAAACAGGTAGTGTTTCAAGGGCCACTTTAGAAAAATCCTTAAATGAGTTAAACAAAATTTCCCATAGGCTTTATACAGATACCAACTTGATAGAGTCGTCTAAAGAAGATTCTATTTTTGATGAAAGAGAACAAGTCGAAGGTAAATATGTAACGGTAGGATTTGTCGAAGAAAGTGTTCCGGGCAAACATCTTGTAATTGATGTCAAAAAAGCATTCGATAAAGGGGATACTCTTGAATTAATTCCTTTTGTGTCGGATGAGGTTTCCTTTAAGGCAAAAAATATTTTTACGTTAAATTTAAAAGAGGAAATCGAGAGAACAAATCCAGGTAGTCTTGTAAAAATACCTTACTCAGAAAATGCGAACAGATTTAGCCTCATAAGAAGAAAAACGCTAGAAGGCAGTGAGGTGAATCAATGAGGTTCACAAGTTACCTAACAAAAGCAAGTGATTTACAAAATAAAAAAGTAGATAACTTTATTTTAAGTACCAGTGAGTTTGGTCGCTTTTCATCCCTTGCAACGGAAAGTTGCTTTGAGCTTTTAAAAACGGGTAGAGAAGAGAGACCTGACGCAAAATATTTGTTTGAATGGGACTGTTTACAAACACAGGGTGTCTTTGAAAATAAAGTAACTGCACTTAGTGAAATCGATCTCAATCTTTTTGATGGCGTAAGAGTTGCCGAGCTGGGCGCTTTTAATTGGGTTTTGGAAAATACAACATTACCTATTCATTTAATTTTAGAAAATGGGCACCATAATCTTAAAGGAATTCAAACTTGGGAGAAACACGCGGGAAAAAGACTTGAGAGAATCGTTCTAAGTCTTGAACTTCCAAAAGAGGTACTCAAAAAATATACATCCAGTCTCAAAACACCAGTAGAATTACAGGTGTTAGGTGATCTTTTATTGTTTTATTCGCCGAGGTCCTTAGTTAAAAATCAACTCTCTTTTGACAAAGATGTGCATGAAAAAAAGTGGTATGAAGCAAAGGCAAATTCAGAGGAGTCTCCACACAGGGGCTTTACATTAATAGAAAATAAACATGGAAGTTTCATGTTAAACCCTAAAAAGCAGTCTTTACTTCAAGTATTAGATGAAGTTTCGGAGAGTGGTGTTAAATTTTTAAGAGTGGATCAGCGACTTCTATCCGTTGATTTAAATAAGTTAACCTTCTCTCAGGAGAACCTTCAAAACCTTTTGCCTAATGAAAGGTTTATTAGAGGCTACTTTAAAGTAAATAAGACAGATAAGATTTTTGTTAAGCTTAAAAACCACAGACTTCAAAGAAGAGACGAGAATTTTGTAGGAACTGTTGTTGATGTAAAAAAAGATCAGTACGTGGCCATAAAAGTCGAAAATCAACAAATGAAATTAACCTTGAACAAAAGAATCGAGTTCGCGACACCTGATGGGAAAATGAAGTCCATGTTGTTGAGATCAATGAAAAATATCTCACTTGAGGACATAGATTCAATCAGAGATGAAAAGATTATTTTAGTCCCGCACACCAGTGGCGTTAGTGTTAAAACCCGGGTTAACTTGGCAGAAGCTCACATTTAATCCACCGTTTTTAAAAGAGGCTAGCTGTTTAAGTTTTAGTTTTTTTGCAAAAATAGTTGGTAACAACACTCCTGCGGAGCAATCTTTAAATTCATTAAAGACATGTTTTATAAATTTTTCATAAAATGAGTTTATATCCTCATTAACTTTTATTCTTTTCCCATAAGGTAGATTGCAAATGAGAATTTGTTTTTCCGAAGAAAAGTTGCTTCGTTTTAATAAGAAGAAGTCATTATATATAAATTTTATCTCAGGTGAGTTGAGAAAGTTTTTTTGATGAAATGATTCAAGGTATTTATTTTTCTCTACACCGCAAAAATATATTTTTTTTAAATGACTTGAATTTTCAACTAAAGGTTTTAACCCCTTTAAGGCATAGAAGTATTGATAACTAAAATCTCGACCCTTTATGAAGCCAAAAAAGTTCAACGCCTCACTTAAGAACGTTCCAGACCCACACATTGGGTCAATCAGCTCTGTTTTATTATTTAAGTCTTTCAAATTGTTTGTAAGAATGGAAAGCAGTATGTACGCGTAGTTCTCTCTAAGTGGTGCAATACCTTGGGTATGCCTTAGATTTCTTTTGAAGTTAGGTTCTCCTGAGCAATTTATTCTTAAAGTTAATAAATCTTCTATAAGGCTTAAATGAATGATTTGATCTTTCGTAAAATCGGTTAGGGGAAGCTTCTTTCTTGGGTTGGCACTTAACCACTTCTCTAAAGCTTTTGAAGCTGTCTCCTCTATTTTTTTTGTATTGATTAGCCTTGATTTAGAAGCTGTTGATGTGACCTTAATGCTTTTTGAGTATATGTAATTTTCCCAGGGAACCTTTGTTAATTTATTAAATAGTTTAGGTAAGTCTCGGCATTTAAATTCCGCTATTTTTAAAAAAAATTTAGTGGGTGAGCGAAGTACCTGTATTAAATGGAAGCAAAAAGGGTCATCAAAATAAAATCCGACTCCGCCTTTAAAAACCTTGGCCTTAATTGGAAGGTCTTTAAAGTATTGATCTTTTTTAAGGTTAAATTCATTTACTACATACTTTTCGAGTCCAATAGAAATGATTGCTGATAATTCATATGACATTTGATCCGCCTTATAAATTTGGTATATAGACTACTAAAAAGGAAGGCCATAAAAATGTATGGAAAATTATATTTAATTCCCACTCCTATTGATGGGGAAAGCAAGTTGTGCACTGAAAATTTCAATCTTCTTTCAGAAGCCTGTTTAAATGAAAAGGTATCCACTTTTGTTGTCGAGGACCCTAAGCCTGCAAGGAGAGCCTGGATAAGGTTTGGCCTAGATCGAAAGTTCATAGAAAATTTCGTTTATTACAATGAGCAAACCCGTCAAGCAGTTCTTAAGGAGCTCATTGAAGAGTTGAAATCTGGAAAAAATGTATACCTCATGTCAGATTGTGGCATACCAGCTTTTTGTGACCCAGGCGTGGAGTTAGTTGATCTTTGTCACAAAAAGGGGATTAAGGTTACTGCAGGTAAGTTTAATAACAGCGTGATTCTCGCTCTCGCATGTAGTGGGTTTTCTCACAAGAAGTTTAATTTTTTCGGTTTTGCGCCGCGGAAATCACCCGAAAGAGAGAGAGAAATCTTAGAGTTTTTAACTTGTCGTCAAACATCTATCCTCATGGATACGCCTTATAGGATGGATAAGCTTCTAACTGAGATTCGTACGATTGAAAAAGCCAAAGGAATATCAAGTACTTATGTTCTTGCGATGGACCTAAATAAAGCTACAGAGGTCATTATTCGAGGCAATATTGATAAGATTAAGTCGCAAATTACTCAGGGAAAAAAGTATGAATTTATTCTAGTTCGTGGTGAGCTTTAAACTATGTAAAGTTTGGCCTTAAAACATGACCTATGAGTCATAACATGCTAATTATTAGTAATGAGCGACAGAAAAAAGCCCAACACATCCTCTAGAAAAGATGAACACATTTCTCTTGCAGAGATGTCTGTTCTACCAACTTCTCTGAATGATGGTAGGTTTTACTATGAACCACTTATGTCAGTGCATCCAAATGGATTAAAAAATCTTGAGAGCTCGTTTTTGGGTAAGAAAGTGTCAGGCCCTATTTGGATTAGTTCAATGACCGGTGGCTCAGTGAATGCCAACAGAGTAAATAAACAATTAGCAGAGGTATGCTCAAGCCTAGGTCTTGGTATGGGTCTTGGTAGCTGTAGACCGTTAATGGAATCAACAAAGTTCTTTGATGACTTCGACCTGAGACCTATCTTAGGGGACACACTTCCATTGTATGCCAATATCGGTCTGGCGCAGATTGAGAAAATTAACTCTGACTCTCAAGACGCTAAAGTTTTTTTTAAAAACTTAGAGCAGTTAAAAGTGGATGGCATATTTGTTCACGTCAATCCTCTCCAGGAGTTCTTACAGCCTGAAGGAGACCGGTTTTTAGTTCTACCTGTAGAAAGTTTAAAAACATTTATAAATAAATCACCCTTTAAGGTTTTGGTAAAAGAAGTTGGGCAAGGAATGGGCCCTGGTAGTTTAAGGGCTTTATCCGAATTGAATATCGCGGGACTAGAATTTGGCGCTTTTGGCGGAACAAACTTCTCAAAACTCGAATTATTGAGAAATTCGGGTAGACAAAATCTAAACCCACTCAGCTACGTAGGGCATTCAGCCGATGAAATGGTCGATTACATTAAAGACATAGGGGTTTCGAAATTTGAAAACAAGGAATTGATTATAAGTGGTGGCTTAACTAGCTTTTTAGATGCTCACTATTTAATGGAGAAACTTGAAGTTTCTTGTTTTTACGGCATGGCCGGAAAAGTTTTGAGTGTATTATCCCAAGGGCAAGAAGATCTAGAATGCTTCTTGAGAAACGAATTAGAGGGTCTTAGCTTTGCGCGAAGGTTTTTGAGGTTGAAGAATTAAGGAATCGAGATGACTAGTAAAATGATTAAAGGTTTTTCAAAATTTTCTAAAGACGAAAAGATAAATTATATCTTAGACCAAATCCAAGCCGGTGATAAAACTAAAAATTTGATATCAAGTTTTTGGCATACTAACTCTGAAACCCAAAAAGTTTTAGATGAATTTTCCGAAAATACTATAACCAACTTTCCATTACCCTTCGGGGTCGTGCCAAATTTTTTAATCAATAACGAGGTTCACCTTGTTCCTATGGTTATTGAGGAGAGTAGTGTCGTTGCTGCTTGTGCTAATAGTGCAAAGTTTTGGGGGACCAGAGGTGGATTCTCCGCGGAGGTTATTGGTGTAAAAAAAGTAGGTCAAGTCCATTTCACCACTGCTATTGCGCCCGCAGTTGTCAAAAAAGTTTTTGAAGATACAAAGGAAATGATCTTAAATGATGTGTCCCCACTTATCGAGAAAATGGAAAAACGTGGTGGTGGAATTCTGTCTCTCAATTTACTTGATAAAACAAAAGACTTAGAAAATTATTATCAACTATTTCTAGAATTCAACACCTGTGATGCAATGGGGGCAAATTTCATTAATTCTGTTCTAGAGAGGATTTCTAAGAAACTTAAAATTGTTTTAGAGTCTGGAACTAACACCTGCGACAGTGTTGAGATTGTTATGTCAATCTTAAGTAATTACACTCCTGAATGTTTAGTAAGAGCAAGTGTTGAGTGCAGTATTGATGATTTAGCGGACCCATCAATTGATATTTCAGGAGAAGAGTTTGCAAAAAAAATAAAACAAGCCGTGGATATAGCTAGAGTAGATAGCTATAGAGCAACTACCCACAACAAGGGGATTTTTAATGGTGTTGACGCCGTAATACTGGCCAGCGGCAATGATTTTAGGGCGGTGGAAGCTTGTGGACATACATACGCTTGTCGCGATGGTGTTTATAAAGGTTTGACTAGAGCAAGTATTAAAGATGGAATGTTTAAAATGTGGCTTGACCTACCACTCGCTGTCGGCACTGTAGGAGGCTTAACCTCTCTTCATCCTTTGAGTAAACTAAGCCTTGAAATGATGGGGAACCCGAGCGCTGAAAATCTAATGAAGATTACTGTAGCTACTGGTCTCGCGCAAAATTTTGGAGCCTTGAGAAGTCTTGTGACAACAGGGATTCAAAGAGGCCATATGAAAATGCATCTGATGAATATACTAAACCAACTTAATGCAAATGAGAGGGAAAGACTCGCAGCTGTAGAGTATTTTAAAAAAGAAACTGTATCGTTTCAAAAAACTAGGGAGCTTCTCGATAGATTGAGAAGTGAATAATTTAGGTAAACAACATGGAAGTCAATCAAAGTTACTTTGATTTAACATTGAAAAATAAACGGTCTAACCCAGGAGAATCTCACTTCTTCGGTCACGGAAAACTTCTTATTTCTGGGGAGTACGTGCTTTTAGAAGGTGCTCAAGCACTAGCTCTGCCGACTAAGCCTGGACAAAGTATGTCTGTGAAATATGAAAATTCTTTCAACGAACCGAAGCTCTATTGGAAAAGTCTGGATCATTTAGGAAACTGCTGGTTCCAAGCGGAATTTGAACTCTGGAACTTTGATCAAACGAATGGAAATAGCTGTGAAAAGGTTAGATTCTTACAAAAGCTTTTTAGGCAGTTAAGAGTTCAAAACAAACACTTTCTAAGGGAAGAAGTTTCAGTCCATGTGGAGACTAAATTAGGTTTCCCTCGTGACTGGGGTTTAGGTAGTAGTTCGACGTTAATTTATAACCTCTCTCAATGGGCTTATGTCTCTCCTTTTGAACTACTATTTAAAACATCCCTTGGGTCGGGATATGACGTGGCTTGTGCTCAAAGTGATGGCCCTATATTATATAAAAATGATAACGAGGGACCTATCTATTCCCCTGTCGTGTTTAACCCATCATTTAAATCAAACATTCACTTCATCTACCTGGGTAAAAAACAGAGTACTACAGACGAAATCTCAAAATTTAATTCATTGAAAAAGAATAAATCCCAGCAGGTTATTAAGGAAATTTCGGAAATCACAAACTCACTTCTCCAGTGCGAAAACATCAGCGATTTTATGTATCTGGTAAATGGCCATGAAAGAATTCTATCAGATTACCTAAATCGAAAGTGTCTAAAAGAAGACCGATTTCCAAACTTTAATGGCTCAATTAAAAGTCTTGGTGCCTGGGGAGGAGATTTCGCTATGGCAGTAACAGAGTTATCTGAAACGGAAATCAAAGCCTACTTCAAAGAGCAAGGGCACCAGTTTTGCTTGTCTTATGAAGACATCATTGCGGAAAACAACCTTTTAAATAAAGAAATTTCAGAAAGAACATATCATTAAAATGAATCAAGAAATTAAACCACAAGAACTTTTAAATAATGGATATGAGCTTGTTGTTGCTGAATCTCCATCTAACATTGCTCTTGTCAAATATTGGGGGAAGTTAAAAGGGCAAATTCCAATGAATCCCTCAATTAGTTACACACTAGATAAATGCAAAACTACTTTTGAAGTTTATTATAAAAAACTGGCCACTCCAGCAGAGAGCCCCATTTTTTATTTTGAAGGTCTAATCGCTAATAAATTTGCGGGTAAAACTTTAAAGCTCATTGATACTATTGCATCCGATTTTAAAGAGCTTAGAAATTACCATTTAGTTCTTAACTCTAGAAACTCCTTTCCACATTCATCAGGGATTGCTTCAAGTGCTTCATCTATGAGTGCTTTGGCATTTTGTCTCATGGACATTCTTGAAAAATCGAGTGACACGAACCTTGTCAGTTACTACGCGAGGCTTGGTAGTGGTAGTGCTTGTCGTTCTGTTTTTTCGCCAATGGCTTCGTGGGGTAAAATTAAAAATATCGAAAATACCTCAGATAAGTACGCCACAAAGATTTCTGATAAAATTTCTACCGAACTACGCTTAGTAGGAGATACAATTGTTTTAGTCCATGAGGGAGAAAAAGCGGTATCAAGTACTGACGGCCATGCACTAATGAATAGTCATCACTTTAGAGAAAATAGAATTAAAAACGCTCATAAAAACTACCTTAGCTTAATCAATGCACTAGAGCTTGGAGATATCGATAGTTGGGGACAAATAATTGAATCAGAAGCGTTAGAGCTTCACGCAATGATGATGACGTCCGACCCAGCTTACTTATTAATGAAACCGATGACATTAGAAGTTATAGAAAAAGTTCGTCAAATTAGAAAGGAACATTCGGTAAATACATTTTTTACTTTAGATGCAGGGCCTAACGTGCATATTTTATACCCCTTAAGTGAAAAAGATGTTGTTATACCATTACTTAAAAAATTCTTATCTCCATTAAAAATGATTCATGATCAGGTTGGAAAAGGAACCAAATTAATTAAGAGTAAAAAATGTTAATTAGAAATAGTTTTCCAAGCAAAATATTACTTTTTGGTGAGTATACTATTATACGAAACTCAAATGCACTCGCCGTACCATTTGAGTTATTTGAGGGGTCTTTGACTTTCCCAAAGAAAGATTCAAAAAATGTCAGTAATAATTCTGATGGAGAGCTGTTTGCTTTTTCCAAGTATTTAAAAAATATTATTCTACCATTTGACAGTTGCTCCATTGACTCTGATTCATTTAGTTTTGATATATCTCAAGGTTTAACCTTTGAATCATCAATTCCTCAGGGTTACGGAGTAGGTAGCAGTGGAGCGCTTTGTTCAGCGATTTTTCAAAGGTATGGACATGCACCTGTAAGTATTTTGAATGATCCAAAAAAAATGAAGAAGATATTTTCATGTCTTGAAAACCATTTTCACGGTGAGAGCTCTGGGATTGACCCCTTGATTAGTTTTTACTCTAAGCCGATTTTAATAAATGAGCTCAGAGATATTTCTATTATTGATATAGTGCCTCCTCACAAGGGTGAAGGAGAGATGTTTCTTCTAAATACAGGACGAGCACGAAGAACAGAGCCTCTAGTAAGTTTGTTTTTAGAAAAATGTAAAAACCCAAACTTTATTGACACTCTTGATAATTTATTAATTCCTGCCTCAAACAAGTGTATAGAGTTATTTCTAGAGGGGAATTACCAAGCTTTAGAGCTTGATTTTCAGAAGCTATCGAAACTGCAGTATGATCACTTCATTGATATGATTCCAAAACTTTTCCGCTCAGTTTGGGAGAAGGGAATTGATTCCAATGAGTACTCTCTAAAACTTTGTGGTGCAGGAGGGGGGGGGTTTATCCTTGGTTTCTCAAGAGACCTAGATAAAGCGAAATCCATTCTTAGTGATTTTGATATCCGTCCTCTTAAGTTTAATTAAAAGCTAATTTAAATACTCGTGATCTGTTCTATCAGTCACCACTGGTTTTAGGTCTCTTAATTTAGTGAATTCATTTTCACTCTTCGACCAGTCTTCACTTTTGAGGTTTCCGTTAAACAATGAGTGATGATTTGAAAGGCCATCCACTGATGCCCTCATTTGAATCTTTGCGAGTTCAGATTGAGAGTATATGACCTCTTTTAACGTTTTAATTTTGTTCTTTAACTCATTGGAAGATAGTGCCTCGATGCTAGTTGTTGATAGCTCAACATTTCTAGGAATTGTAAGAAATGTTCTGCTTACTCCAAGTTTATTTTGAATATAAACTGGGTCAAATATAGTGATCAAACCTTTTTTTGTGTGATCAAAAACTACTTGGCTATTCTCTATTAGAGTTACATCTTCAAATAGGGACAAGAATTCGGACCAAAACAAGTTAAAGTTTCCACTTCCACTTAGGAAAAAAGTAGAGGCACATTTATGAATTTCTTTTTGAAGTTCGAGAAATTTAATTCTGAAAATTTGTAATTCTTCAAGACTTTTAAATATTGGGTTCACTAGTGTTTGAACATCGAGTTCAAAGTGAACATATTTTACCTCGGAGTGTTCTTGAAGCCATTTTGTGATAAAGATGAAATCTTCCAAAAAAATAAGGTCAATTTCATTACTTTTTGTGACAATTGGAGATACTTTCATTCCTCGAAATTGAAGCTCCAAGTCGGCAGTTAGTCTTTTGAGTTCTTCTTGAAAAATATGCATTAGTCCATCCTTGGCCATATGACATATATAGTTTTTCAGATGCTAAGTGGATTTGTCAAAAAACAAAAGTGCCTCCATGGATGGAGGCACTTTTTATAGAGTATTTAGGTGATCTTAAGAGTCTGACAAGAACCTTTCGGCTCTCATAGCTGCCATACAGCCACTACCTGCGGCAGAAATTGCCTGTCGATAATAACTATCCTGAACATCTCCACAAGCAAAAAGTCCTGGAACATTCGTATCAGGGTCGCCATTTTTAGTTTTTATAAAACCGTGATCGTCTAAGTCTACTTGGCCATTCAAGAACTTGGTATTTGGTGTGTGTCCAATTGCCATGAATACACCATCAGTGTCTCTGTTAGTTGTCTCACCTGTTTTAAGATTTTTCACAACCAGCCCAGTGACTCCAGTTTGGTCAAATAGTATTTCTTCGATTGCGGTATCCCAAATAAAAGATATTTTCGGGTTATCAAATGCTCTTTGCTGCATTGTCTTAGATGCTCTCAATGTGTCTCTTCTATGGATAACATAGACTTCTTTAGCAAACTTAGTTAGGAAGGTTGCCTCCTCCATGGCGGTATCTCCTCCGCCTACAATATGAACAATCTTGTCTCGATAAAAGAAGCCATCACAAGTTGCGCACGCACTAACGCCTCTGCCAATTAATTCTTTCTCATTTTCTAACCCTAGATACTTAGCGCTTGCGCCAGTTGAAATAATCGCTGTTTCTGCAATTATTTCCCCCCCACTTTCAAGCTTAATTTTAAAAGGCCTTGAGGTTGTATCTATTTCAGTTACTGTTTCCGTTCTGTACTCTGCATCAAACCTCTCTGCTTGTTTTTTCATCATAAGCATTAATTCAGGGCCTTGTACTCCATCTGGAAAGCCGGGAAAGTTTTCCACATCTGTTGTAGTTGTTAGCTGTCCGCCAGGCTCGTGGCCCTCAAGAACTAAAGGGTTAAGATTTGCTCTAGATGCATATATCGCTGCTGTATGGCCGGCAGGCCCACTGCCAATTATAACAACTTTTCTTGATTCCATTTTTTTCCTTAATGTTTAAATATTTTTATATTTATCTTTAAATGAATTTAGCTTAAGCCCAATTTTATTTTTTCGACCTCAGGACGATCATCCTTGTCTTCATTAAGCTCATACCATGCTTGAACACTAATTAGGTCGTCTGGGTTTTTAGCTTTTTGAGTAACGGTATATTTCTCGCCAGTAATTGTGCATTCATAATCATAGGTTTTTTTGAAAGTTTTCTTTGCCATTTGGTGGGCTCCTTGTATTTTATGGAGGATAACTCTTCTAGATTAAAGAGATTTTTAAGCCTTGTTTTGCGATGAGTCAAGTCGATAAGCATCACATAATTAAAAAACCCATTTAGAGTATAAAAATATAGTGATTTTATTATCCAAATTAAGCATTGTGTTAAAATAATTGCAATGTATTGGTATTATTTATTCATTTATTTTTTTATTGGTGTTGCATCTGCTCAACAGTTACCTTCTGTCGAAATCCTAGAGGTTTCGGCAAGTGGAAGAACAATAATACTAGATGTAGGAGAATTTGACGGCATAAAAAAAGAGGATTACGGAGTTTTAGTCGAACGGGAAGGTGCCATATTAAGTTATCTAGTTAGCGGTGTTGTAAAAAAAATTAATCATCATCAGTCACTTTGGTTTCTTGACCAAGCAGTTTTTCCTGAAGACTTGCAGAGCGGAAAAAAACTACAATTAGCAACTTCTAGTTTATTCTCAGGAAGAGGGCAAAAAAGTAAAAGTAGAAATATATTCTTAGAAACTAGCGGTTACCTGTCGCGAGTAAAAAATTTACCAGCTTATGTGCAGGACGTATTTTTCATAAAAGATCTAGCAAAGAGAAACGAGATTATTCTCGAGAAAAAAATAAAGACTTCAGGGGAGACTTTTATTCCTGAAGTTAACCAAAGTGTTGACGTCGTTGATGTTGATAACAATATATTTGACCCTAGAAAAAGCAATGAACTCAGAAAAAAAGAAAGGGAGTCAAAAAGAGCAAGATTATCTAATCTCATTAAAGGAAGCATTTCCAAAACAAATAACAAAGAATCTACTCTACCTTTTTACCACGATCTAGATAAGTTTTCGCAAAGGTCCTCGTTGGAGAATTCTTTTGATTCATTTTTGGACGAATTTGACCAAGATGTAGAGATTAGTTCCAAGTATCAAGGTTCTAAAAAATATATGGATCCTCTTTGGCAGGGAGATCTTAGTGATAAGGACCTTAGGGATCATTTTTTATCAATCGAAAAAAAGTACCAAAGAGATCGTGGAGCTTTGGCGAGAAATAACCTTCCAAGTAATGAGATTTATTTTCGTTTGGGTTATTCTTTTATCAAACATACCTCAGAGCAAGATCAAAGTTTTCAATCAACAAACAAATCAATTTCTTTTGGGTATGAATGGCATTTAATGAGGGTTGAAAAATCTTTACGATATTTTACTCTGGAATTAGGAATGGACATAACCAATGGGCATTATGAGCTAAGGGATCAAGAAAATTTTGAAACCGGAGACCTTGATTTTAGAGTGATGTTAAATTTGTACCTAAATGGACTTCCAAGCGAGATAGGATCTTTTATATGGTATTTGGGGGCAGGTGGGCGTTTAGGGTCTGCGGCTCTCACAGGTCAAAACCTGTCTGGAGACTCATCTTATTTTAAAACAACATTCCCCAGTGGTCAGTTAGGTATGAAGTATCGGCTAAGTGGAGGTGATGAAAATTCATTACTTCCTAAGGTTGGCTTTGGGTTAGGTGCACTCTTAACTTTAGACTATTTAGATTTATCTATTTCAAATAAAAATTTTGATAATCTAAAAGGAAGTTTTTCAACCGTTGATTTTAAATTTTTAACTGGTTTAAATTTTTATTTCTAGAGGAAATATTTATGAGGAATATTATTTTTAATTATTTGCTTTTTGTGTTTTTAGGCTCAGCTTTCACTGTTAATGCTCTCGAGGTTGATGAGAAACTAACTATTAGGTTACTAAATGCATCAACAACAAAAAAAACATTGCTCATTAATAGAGGTCTTGAAGATGGACTTGTAAAAGGCGACCATGCGAAGCTTTTTGATGAAACAGGAGTATTTGCCAGGGGTGTAATTGTAAAAGTTTCTCCGACAAGGTCTGTTTGGTCTTTATATCAATTAATTCGGCCAGATGCCATAGAGAAGTCTTCAATTGCTAATTTGAAAATATCTACACCTGTTAAAGTAACAAAGGACAAGACAAAAATGTTGAGTCCAGATAACAAGCCTGAAAGCTCCCTTATTCCATTATCTCCAGAGGCTTATGATGATCCAAATACGCAATTAACAGAGGAAGAGCAAAAAGACCTAGCATCGTTAGAGGACGCTAATATTGTACAGCCAATGGAAGGGGTTTTAACTAATAAAGACTATGAGTGGTATAGCCTTTTTCAGTTTGATGGGATGACCTCATCCTCTGATCTCGCAGAGAATGGTACGGCCACTGGTACTAACAGCACATTAAATATAAGGTTTGGGATCGAAAAATATTTCTCTTCAATGGATAACTGGTTAAAAAACTGGTCAATCGACTTATTTGGAACTTATTCATCAAAAGAAGTTTCGGTATTGGAGGGGTCACAATCGATAATATCAAACCTTGCTTTTGGCGGCTCTATTAGTTTTCATCATATTTCTCCAGCCAATTCTTTTGGAAGATTAATAGGCTTTGGTAACTTTTCATTTGGACTTGGACGATCAGAAGATGCCTTTACGATTCAAACAATTGGAAATACTTCCACGACGCAATTATATGAAGGTTCAATGAACTTTATTAGTCTTGGCTATGGAATGAAATACTACACTTTCTCAGGTATAGGGTTTAGAGCAATCGCTGAGTTCTACCGCCGAGGAGAAACTTATGATGTTGATACTGTCTCTCAAGCACCCTTTTCAAGAACAGTTCAAGGACCTCGATTTCAGGTAGGATTGTCTTATCGTTGGTAAAGGGATATCAGGTATTTATCTTTTAAAAATACTAGGAACAAAATTTTGGGCGATAGAGAAAGATTTCAAGGGATATCTAAGTTAGTTAGTCACGGCGACTTTGAGAAAATTCAAAAATCTCATGTTCTAATAATAGGCCTCGGTGGTGTAGGCTCATGGGTTGCTGAAGCTTTGGCGCGGTCGGGTGTAGGTAAGTTAACTTTAGTTGATCCTGATAGTGTTTGTATTTCAAATATTAACAGGCAAATCATCGCTTTGGATTCAACGGTGGGAGTGTCAAAAGTGTTGGCCGCTAAGCAGAGAATCCTCGATATAAATCCGTTGTGCTCGGTCGATATATTTGAGGACTTTTTTTGCGAGGGTACCATCAACGAAATTTTTAAGCAGGACTACGATTTTGCATTTGATGGAATTGATCGCCTGAAAAATAAAATACTATTTCTGTTTAAATGTATAGAGAAAGAAATTCCTTTTTTAATTTCCGGTGGAGCTGGTGGAAAAATAGACGCCTCAAAAATTCGTATTGCTGACTTAGGGGAAAGTTACAGGGATCGACTGTTATTTAGAATTAGAAAAAAGTTACGGCAAAATTATTCTTACAAAAAAGGCAAAAAGAAAATGGGCATCACCTGCATTTTCTCACCAGAGGAAACACGTTATCCGAGCACAAGTGGTACGATCACAAATTCGAAGCAAGGACTTGGTATAAAAAAACTTGATTGCCACGGCAGTATAGGTTCGTTTTGTCCCACCACTGGAGTTTTTGGCCTAATGGCCGCTGGTTATATTATTCAAAGTATCATTGATCAGGAAAGACAGTGAGTATTCTCGATGCCCATACTCACTCTGTAAAACCAAAATCTGTAGTAAGTGTTGGATATGGAGATAGTTTAAAGTTAGATGAGATAGATTATTTTTCAGTTGGTGTTCACCCTTGGATTTTTACACAAAGTATCGACTTGAAAGATGTCCTCACTTTTATCGAGAACATAAGTTTCGAAAGAAAACTCGTTGCGATAGGTGAGACTGGGCTTGATAAGTTGTTTCCTCAGTTTGAAAATCAAAAATTAATTTTCAATTTACAAATCAATCTTTCCATCGAAATGGATTTACCAGTTATTATTCACAGTGTAAAAAGTCAGAATGAAATTCTTAAGATTCTTAAATCCAAAAACCTTAAGAATAGTATCCTGTTTCATGGATTCAATGGAAGTAAACAGGAAGCCTTTGAAATACTTAATAACGGCCACTACATAGGCGTAGGTCCTCAGTTATTAAAAAATATGAGAGTAAATACTTATTTAAGTGAGATTCCACTTGATAGAATATTAATCGAAACAGATGATACAAATACTCAGGTCGATAAAATACTCCATTTAATGAGCCTGAAGCTTGAAAAGCCCAAAGACTTCTTAAAAGATCATTTGAATAAAAACTTTTTCAATTTTTTTAATCTTTGAAGTAATTGATAATTTCCTCTTTTTTCAATGGAAAGTACTGATTTATTAATTCGATGTTCTCAAGAAAAAAATTATTGAAATCATTTTCAGGGTAAATAGACTTCCACTGACTTAAAGAATTTACGCCAATTCTTCGATGAACAAGATCTTCAAGGGTTTTAGGCATTTCATTACTTAGAATTTGCTTTATGGTACTGCTATCTATTTGTTTCCTTTCAAAGGGGATTACGCAAGACTTTTGTCTAAGCTTTTTAATTGTTTTTGATTTTGAGTAGGATACTCCAAGCTGTTCACATACAATCCCAACGGACTCTTGCGCCATGACTCTAAAAGTTGTGTATTTTCCACCGGCGATAGCCTGCACTGAGTTTGATATTTGGTAAGTCCTGTGAGTTCTCGCTGTTTTTCCTTGATCGTTGGTTAAATTACTTTTTATTAAGGGCCTTACTCCTGAGTACGCTGATTCTATCTGGTGTTGCTTGATGTTCACTTTTGGATAGTATTCTTTAATTATTGAAAGAAGATAGGTTATTTCTTTTTGAGAGATTTTAATGTCGTTTATTTCTTCATTTAATGGCTCTTCTGTTGTGCCAATGAGAATTTGTGTCTCATGGGGAATGAAAAAAATAACTCGGCCGTCTTTGTGATTAATTACACAAGGGTCAGATAGATTGAAGTCCTCTTTTGATACCCATATGTGGCTACCTTTTGATGGTAGTAATTGAGGAGTCCAATTATTTGGATAAGTATTTTTTAAAAATTTATCAGTGTAGGGGCCAAGGCAGTAAATTATTTTTTTTGCGATAAAGGTATCTTCGGTGTTTTTTATTAAGTTTTTTGTTTGAACAATGTGTTTAGATCCCTCTTCGACGACGTTTGTAACTTCATGGTAATTCATCGCAAATGCATTTTGTTCCTTTAACGCATCATAAATTACTTCCAATGTGATTTTGGCGTCATCCATTAGGGCATCATAGTAAAGACCAGAGCCTCTAAGGTTTTTCGTTGATAGTAAAGGTCTTTGTTTAATGGTTTCATTCTTTCCAAGAATTTTATGGGGACTATTTTGAAAGCCGCTCAAGAAGTCGTAGGCAAGCAGCCCAATCTTAAGCATAAAAAGTGGGTATTTAGACTCTTTATAATTGGGAAGTACAAAAGGTACCTCCTTTGCCAAGTGTGGAAGAAGTTTTAACCAAAGGTTTTTTTCATGCAAGGCTTCTTGCACTAATTCAAAGTCAAAATTTTCAAGATACCTGATACCACCGTGGAGCATTTTAGAGCTGCTTTGGCTCGTTGATGCAGTGAAGTCGCCTTTGTCTAGTAGGAGGCATGATACTCCGTGGAGAGCGAGGTCTCTGAATACTCCTGCCCCGGTGATTCCTGCTCCAATAACAATAACATCAAAATCTTTCAAAACTCTTGTTCCTTTACTATTGCACCAATACCGTATATTGAGACTCGAAGAAACATTAAACCTTCTTCTGGTTTAAATTCCTTTTTTATTTTTGTATCAACTATAGCATTTATTTTATTATTTCTTGCTTTGTCTTTTATTTGATCAGTTAAAAAATCGATTAAAGAATCCTCTTTATTTTGTTTCTCTTGCAAGTTTTCGACTGGAAGCTGTTTAGATACATGAAGAAGTCCAAATTGCTTTATAACTTCATACTTCTCGGGTACATCGGACGTGAAGAAGAGAACGTCACTGTTTGATCCAAAATCATAGCTTTTTCTTGAGTGCTTGTAGAGTTGGTGCTGACTTGGCACTCCTCTTTGACCTTCTAGGCTTGAACGATTCTTCGGGTTAAATATTTCCTCTGACAAACCAAAAGATACTCTCAGTCTCATATGTTTGAATTTGTTGGCGAGTGAAATTGCTAAGTTTTCGCCTAATTGGGGCACTAAAAGAGATTTTGTTATTATTGCATTATTATAAATGTCCTCGTTATTTTGGTTTATGATGCCATATTTTTTGAGCTCATTTATAATTTCTTTAAATTCATCTTTATATTTAATCTCACTAAACAAAACGCTATATGGTGGATTTGTCCCTAGTTGTATTCCTCCTAATGAGTCTGCAGAGTGAAATTTATTTAAATCCCTCAAAGGAGAGGGGGTTCTGATAGAGGAGCCTAAAGTTTTGGTAAAAATGCTCTTAGCAGATTGGATATTTTCATTTTTTAATTTCTCTAATTCTAGGTTTTTTTTATCCTTTGCTATTCCATTTGTATTCAGATCCAAGGGATCATCATAATTTGGTTCGGTGCTAGGACTTACGAGACTTTCGTTTTTAGGAGTTTTATGTGGTTGCTCTTCATTATCTAGTCCTGATTCACTCTCATAATCTTCATTCTCCAAAGCATCAGTTGAATCGAATGCTGAAGGTTCCTCATCACTTTCTGTTGAGTTGTTAATTGATGAATCTGTATGGGTTGTACCCTCCTCACTATCTTCTTGTTGTTGAACCAGAGTGTCACCATCTGAGTTTTCAATAGAAAAATTATCTTGAGCTTGCTCATCCGGTTCTAACTCCGTCCCCGTTGTATCGCTATAATGTCCAATATCTTTTTGTTCAAAATCTTCCTCTTCTTCTTGCTCAAAAGCTTGCTCTAGACCATCCAATTCATTATCTGGCCCAGAGTGTTCTTCTCCAGATGCCTGTAGATTAAGGTCATTGCTAACATCATCGAAGGTTTGATCCATGGGACTATTAGAATCTGAGAGCTCACTTGACTCAGAGTCATCAAACTCAGAGCTTTCAAATGTCTCAGAGTCCTCAAATTCAGAGCCGTCAAATGCCTCAGAGTTCTCAAATTCAGAGCTATCAAATTCAGAGCTATCAAATGATTCGGACTCTTCGGATTCAGGGTTTTTGTCATCGAAGCCCTCATTTGTAAAACTTACCTCTTCGTTGCTCTCACTCAATGTTTCTTCAGAAGTTTCAACCTCAAGTTCATCGTGTAGGTCATGACCATCTTTATCACACGAGCTATCACTACTGTCATCACCCAATTCTTCTATATCTTCTAGTTCAGAATTTTCTTGATCGAAATCTTTTTGATCAGAGGTATCGTCCTCAGCGGGCTCAAGTTCATCGAGTGTTGTTTGAGGCGGCCGTGATTTGGGCTCTTCTAAGGCATCATCAACTTCTTTACTTGCTTCGTGAATAAACTCGCCGAGGTCTTCAATTCTAGTTAGATCTGATTTGTCCTCTGACATAAAGTCGCTCCTTATTCATAAGAGCTATTATATCAAATTTATTCGCTCCGTGAGCCTAGGCACCATGACATTGTTTAAATTTTTTTCCTGACCCACAGGGGCATGGATCGTTTCTGCCTACTTTTGTCCTAGTTCTTTGAATCGGTTTATTTTTATTTTCCTCTTCCTCTTGCAATCTTTTGTGTGCCTCTAATTGAGCTTCAAGCTCATCTTGCTGCCGCTTTTTAATCTCTTCAATTTCTTCAGGAGTATATAGCCTTACTTTAAAAATGTTTTCGACAATTGCTTTTTTTACATCTACTCGCATTTGTTCAAATAAATTAAATGATTCTCTTTTATACTCGTTTAAAGGATCCTTTTGTGCATAGGCTCTTAGATTTATTCCCTCTTTTACATGGTCCATTGCGAGCAAATGATCCTTCCAAAATTGATCAAATATAGATAGAAGAATTTCTCTTGTCGCAAACTTCACTTGCTCGGAGTCATAGGCGCTAAGTTTATCTTTTAATATAAGTTCTGCCTTTTTAGTTAAATATTTATCAATATCAAGGTCATACTCTCTCGCACATTCATCACATGTGACGTTGAAGTCTGAGTTAAATAGTGTTTTGAAGCCACTGTTGATTTCATCCCAGTTCCAGCTATCAATAGGTGTTTTTCTTTCTGGTCGATAATTTTCGACTAGTTGAAAGACGACATCTTCAATCATCCCCTCAATTAGTTCCATGTTACCTTCATCACTTAGAATATCCCTGCGAAGACGATAGATAACTTTTCGCTGCTCGTTCATTACATTATCATACTCAAGTAGATGTTTTCTTATTTCAAAGTTGTGCCCCTCGACCTTCTTTTGCGCCCTCGCAATAGCATTAGTGATCATTCTATGTTCAATTGGCTCGTCATCCTCCATTCCTAATGTGCCCATGATGGATTGTATTTTGTTTGAGCCAAAAATTCTCATTAAATCATCTTCAAGTGATAAGAAAAATTTAGATGCACCAGGATCTCCTTGTCGTCCTGATCTACCTCTTAGTTGATTGTCAATTCTTCTAGACTCATGGCGCTCAGTTCCAAGGATAAATAAACCACCAAGGCTTTTTGTATCGTCGGTTAATTTGATGTCAGTCCCTCTACCGGCCATGTTTGTTGCAATGGTAACCATACCTTTTTGCCCAGCGCTTGAGACAATTTCGGCTTCATTGGCATGGTGTTTTGCATTTAATACCTTGTGAGGAATGTTTGACTTTTTTAATTCCTTGGAGATTTGCTCAGAGCTATCAATCGATATTGTTCCTACTAGAATAGGCTGACCTTTTGAGTGAACCTCTTTGATTAGCTTGACGATGGCCCTATATTTAGCAGGTATATCTTTATATATAACATCTGCTTGATCGTCTCTTACCATAGGTAGGTTTGTAGGAATAACTACAACGTCAAGCTGATATATTTTTCTAAATTCCTCTGCTTCAGTATCAGCAGTTCCAGTCATGCCAGAAAGGTTAGGGTAGAGTTTAAAATAGTTTTGAAAAGTAATCGAAGCCAAAGTTTGATTTTCAGACTTTACTTCAACACCCTCTTTTGCTTCGACAGCTTGATGAAGGCCGTCTGACCACCGACTTCCGTCTTTTAGTCTTCCTGTAAATTCGTCAACAATTATGACTTTGCCTTCTTTTACAACGTAGTTAACATCAAGTTTAAACAGGTGATGGGCCTTAAGACTTTGATTTAGGTGATGCAAAAGTTCACTGTTTTCAACACCAAATATGTTTTCAATATTAAGAATTTTTTGAACTTCATTTATACCCTCATCAGTGAGCAATGCTGTGTGCGCTTTTTCATCAATTGTGAAATGGGTATCTTTTTTTAATTTTGGAATAACTGAATTTGCGACCCCGTAAAGTTCGGTATTACTTTCGCTAGGTCCTGAAATAAGAAGAGGTGTTCTGGCTTCATCAATGAGAATAGAGTCAACTTCGTCAACGATACAAAAGTTAAATTGTCTTTGAACATACTCCTCAAGATCAAACTTCATGTTGTCTCTTAGGTAATCAAAGGCAAATTCATTATTCGTTCCATACGTAATATCTGCGCCGTAAGATTCTTTTCGATCTTCATCGCTCATGTCAGCAACAATCACTCCTGTGGTTAAGCCGAGCCAATTAAAAAGAACACCCATTTCTTCACAGTCTCTTTTTGCAAGGTAATCGTTGACAGTGACTACATGAGCCCCTTTTTTAGAAATCCCATGAAGGTATAGCGGAAGTGTCGCTGTTAGTGTTTTTCCCTCACCAGTCTTCATCTCTGCAATTTTATTATTTAACAGTACAAGTCCACCTATAATTTGAACATCAAAGTGCCTCATGCCAAGTACTCTAACGGAAGCTTCTCTGACTGTTGCATAAGCTTCATGAATGATTTCTTTCATTACCTCTTTAGATGGACGTTCATTATTTTTTTCTAGATACTGCCTAAATTTTTGTGTCTGGGCTTTTAACTCTTCGTCTGAAAGTTGTTTCATTTTTGGCTCAAGAGAATTTATTTTTTGAACATCAGATTGAAGTCTTTTTATTTCTCTTGTGTGTCTTGTTCCAAAAATTTTTTTTAATCCATCAAGCATTTTGTCTCCTGAGCTGCTTATTTAATTTAGAATGTAGTAGAGTGGGTCTACTGGGACCTGGTTGATACGAACTTCATAGTGAACATGAGGCCCTGTGGAGTAGCCGGTACTCCCAACTGCCGCGATAAGATCACCTCTTCTTACTTTTTTACCTGCTTTTACAAAAAGTTTTTTGGCATGTGCGTAGATCGTCTCAACGCCATAGCCGTGTCTTATTTTTATGAAATTACCAAAGCCAGGCTTCTTTCCTGAAAAAACAACAACGCCATCTGCTGTGCTGACAATAGGTGTTCCTGATCTAGCACCGATATCAATTCCTTCATGCATTTTTACTCTTTTAGCATAATGGCTTTTTCTGGGACCGAAATGTGACGTGACCCATCCGTCCGTTGGAATAATAGATGGTGTCGATCTAAAAAAGGATCTCTGGTCAAGAATTGAAGAATCTATTTCATGAAGAGACATTTCGAGATCGTTTATAATTTTTTTTCCCTTATCAATTTTTATATCTATCTCTGCAATAGACCTTCCAAGGGCCATGAGCGATTTTTTTGATTTTTTAAAATTAGAGACAGCGGCATTAGCTTCAATGCCTAAAAGTGGAATGGTGAGCCTGCGATAGATTTCTTGTTCCCAATTCTTGATATCTTTACCTTCAAAAAACTTATTATTCTTTAGGTTTTGAATTTTTATGGAGCTTTGATCAGGTGTATTGAATGAGTTTTTATTCGACGGCCTTACCCCTGTCATGACTTTTATTTTCTTTTCAAATTTTTGAATGCGATCAATGTCATTGATGATGGAGTTCATTTTTATCTTAAGGGTTTGAACTTGCTCTTTAAGCTGGGTGTTTTCGACCTTTAAATATTGGTTTTTGTAAACCTCTTTGATGACCATAAAATAATCATAGGTAAAAATAAAAACAATAATTGTTAGTGCACCTAAAAGAGCACTAAGGCTCATTAAAATATTTTTAGGCAGGGTAAAAGAGAAGCTTTTTTCTTTACCGCTAGGAACGATCATGAATGTTACTGACTTTTTCAAGTTTTTTACCTTAAAAATTAAGTACCTAATGAGCCCAATATTATCTTATATGCGATACTTTATGGCAATCTAGGACTGACATTATAGGATAAAATTTACCCTAAACTGCTGCAATTGTTATTACAGATATATTGTCATTGCCACCGTTATTTTTTGCTTCTTGGATTAGTGACTCAGTGCATTTCGTGATGTTTGTTTGCTCACGTTGTTCTTTGGGAGAAATATTTTGGCACAACTCAAATATTTTATCGTCTGTTACTTTTCCGTGTAATCCGTCCGAGCATAGGATAAATAAATCATTTTTTTTGACCTGGTACTTAAAAACATCAACTTCCAGGTTTTCCTCGAAGCCTACTGTTCGAGTTATTACGTTACCCTGAGGATCATTTTTCGCGGCTTCTCGATCGTAATTATATAAGCCGGACAACAAAGATAAGTTTAACTTTTCCTGAATAAGGCTATGATCGCTAGTTAACTGATAAAGGTGGTTGTCTGATATTAGGTAGCACCTTGAGTCGCCGACATTGCCAACATAAAGGTGTGAATCGTGAAAGTGAGCAAGCACTGTCGTGGTTCCCATTCCTTTTAATTTTTCGTCTCCTGAACCGCGATGAATTATCGCATTATTAGCAGCAACTATAGAGTTAATTATTTTTTGCTTAATTGTGGTTTCTTCTTGTTGAGTAGAAAAAGTTTGTGGAATTATCTCTACTGCCATTGCCGAAGCGATATCTCCTCCTTGATGTCCGCCCATTCCATCGGCAACAACAAAAAGATTTTGAGATTTGTTTAAATAAATGGAGTCTTGATTACTTTTTCTCACGCAACCAATATCTGTCATTCCATTAAAAATTATACTCATCTGTCCACCTCAATAAAGTTTCTTTTATTTTATCACTTCAATTGTTTAAATTTATTATTTTTTTTCAAAA
>DCQT01000109.1 GCA_002323535.1 Bacteriovoracaceae bacterium UBA1511 | reverse complement strand
ATAGCAGAGTTTCACTCTATTCTTAGAAATCTAAGGTTTAAGGAGTACAAATTAGAAAGCTCACTGACAATGAACATACCCTCCAAAACTAAAACACTTAAACAAGAATTTATTGAAGAATATTTGAAAAGTTTTGAGCACGATGCTCAACAGAAACTTTTAATCGAACATATTCCTACTATCTACTCTGATCCAAATATCATAAAGGATTGGGCGAGAAGTCTTGCAAAAGATGTTGTCCGCGAAACTTTTAGGCAAAATGATACAATCCTAAGTAATCAGCTACGAGATACAGGTAAGATATCGAGAGAAGTCTTACTCAAGGTTTTACAGCAACGTTTAAGTAGGGCAGGTTTCAAAGACTCTGAGTTAGCATCTCTTAAGGGAGAACTTAGTCCTACTAACTTTGCAAAAATTCTTGAAAGCCGATCTTTAATTTTAGATGAAGGTTTTGCAAAAAGTGACCATGGTGTATTTGTTCATATTCTTCAACTAGATTTAATTCGTCACTCAGCCACTAAAGCAGGTTTGAGCCCTAGCAGTATTGGTGCGCTCTATGAGTGGATAGGAAAAAATGAAACAATCTACTTACCTGAAAACGATGTTCACTTTAGCCCACTTCAAAATATATGGGATGTTTATTTTGATTCATTTGCTTGGGACAACACATCCCCAGAAATATTTAATCCCATGATTGAGGAATTTATAGGGTTAAAAGTAAAAGAGCCTTTTGGATTTATAGAGTGAATAAATTAATTGTATTCTTTCTTTTAATATTATCAGTTAAAGCAAAGTCAAGTTGCCTTGAGCTACTAAAAGATCATCTAAGTTTTAATCACGAGCAAGCAGCTCATTATGAAGAGCTCATTCAGCGTTATGAAAAAAAGGAAACCGCGCTTTTAGAAGCACTTAATAGTAATAAGGTCTCACCGAATGCACCCGCAGGAGCAGGAATTTATCTCAGAGAGTATCTTGATAATTTTGAAATGAATCCTGCTAGAAAGGCACTTATTGAATTCATCCCGTCAATTTACATGAACACTCCTTTGATTAGAGATTGGGCGCGAGATTTATCAACTCATCTTACCCGAAAGATTCTCGCTTCAAAAAATGCTACTCTAATCTCAAGGCAAAAAAACTACGATGAGATTCACCGAAATATTCTAATTGAAGTCTTAAAATCAAGACTAAAAGAAGCTGGTTTCTCTTCAGAAGTTCGATTTACAAGAGATGAATTATCAGAAAGCCAATTTGGAAGAGTCCTTCAAAACAGAGAGCTAATTGTTGATGACTTTTTCATTTCAGATCCACATGGGCCTTTTATTCATATACTTCAATTAGACCTAATCAGGTACTCCTCAAAGAAATTTGGACACGACCCAAAAACACTTGGGGAGTTTTACGAATGGATGGGAAGAAATGAAAAGATAAAACTCCCTGAGGCAAATAGGTCTTTTTCGCCTTTGGCACATACCTGGGACCTGCTTTTCGATTCATTTCGATGGGATCTTACTGGACCTGAGATTTTTAATCCAATTCTCGAGAGTTACTTTGGTCTGTAGAGGTCAACTCATAAAGCGGCGCTAATGTTTCCTACTTCATATTTCATCTCTTTCAAAAGTATGTACTGCAAATTCAAAGCCATAAATTTAATAAAAATATAAAATTGAGCCTAAGTGCTATCATCCTTAGCCTATCTCTTCTCTTCCATCAGCTTAACAT
This sequence comes from Bacteriovoracaceae bacterium UBA1511, assembly GCA_002323535.1. Lineage (GTDB taxonomy): Bacteria > Bdellovibrionota > Bacteriovoracia > Bacteriovoracales > Bacteriovoracaceae > UBA1511. Next base: position 3,815 of record DCQT01000109.1, on the reverse strand, counting down.
TGCCTCGGCGCCAATTATTGACTTTAGTAAAAGTAAACATTTCTCTCATTTGCAACCTTATTCTCACGAATGGAGTTTTACTTCTCGAGTGGGAATAAGCTTTTTTGAATACATAAATTTACTGCCTAGATCTAAAAGCTACGATGATGTCTTCAAGGCCATCTCAAACATCTCTTACGAGGTAAGCTTAACTCTTTTTTTTAAAGATATATTAAGCTCAAATAATAAAACAGAATTTATGTGCAAAGAGTTTAAAGAAGGAGGTTTTTCAAAATGCCTCATTTCACTTTATCAGCATTTTAATAATAACTATAAAATGAGCCCAAGCTTTCATGTTTTGATGATTGCTGTAGCGGCCATGGCCATCTTAAAAGATAAAGATATGGCAAAAGAGGAGCATAAAGATAGCGCTAAACTATTCAAAATGATCAAGTTTGGTTCATACTTATTAGAGCTTATAAACCTTAGTCTTGAACAATTTAAAAAATATATTCTTAGTGAAAAAAATCAAATTTATTTTTATGGCCATCACCTTAAACGAGACTCTTTGCTGGACTTAGTCTATCAATTTACATCCATTCAGACTGCAGGAGAACTTATTACAAAAAAAGACAACTTTATTGAGGGCTTGAACAAAAAGATTCAAGAGTGTAATTGCGTTAAGGATTTTTCTGATGATGAGAAAAAAGCATATGAAAAATTTAAAGAATTATCAAGGCCAGATTATAACAATATTATTTCAGAAAAATTTAATTCGGAAGAATTAATTCGTTTAAAAAATCTTCTCGACCCAAAGCTTAAAGAGTTAGTATCAAATGACTATCAAGACACTTCTATATTTGACTTGTTTGCAGAATATGATTTTTCTTTTCAAAAGTTGTTTGATAGCGCCAAGGAAGAAATGTCCTCTACTTTTCTTGATCAAGAGGAAGAAGAAGAATAAAGACTTAATACGATTAATCGGTAAAAATAAAAAAGCCACTTCAATGAGTGGCATGAGGATTAACGAATTTTTAAAAAAAATGGTCGGAGCGATAGGATTTGAACCTACGACCCCTTGCTCCCAAAGCAAGTGCGCTACCAGGCTGCGCTACGCTCCGACACGAGGACGTAACTTAAAAAATTTTTCTCTGTTTGGCAATTAGAACTTATAGTTTTTGAAAAACTTATTTGCATGCTCAAATGCCTTAGAGCGGTGAGAGTTTTCCATCTTCCACTTAGTGTCTTCAGCTAAGCTTTTACCAGCTAGCTCCTCTGGCAAAAATACAGGGTCGTAGCCAAAGCCACCCTCACCTTCTTGCCCTTGCTCAGAAATCACGCCCTGAACACGCCCTTCGAAGTAATATATCTCGTCATCAGAGAAATAAAAACATAACACACAGCAAAAATACGCCTGCCTCTTTTCAGCTGGAACGCTACTCATCTCTTTAAGCAGCAACTCCCACCTCTGACGATCACTAAGCCCTTCGCCACCATACCTTGCTGTCTCAAGCCCTAATTTGTCTGGTAGAGCCTCGACGCAAAGCCCACTATCATCAGCGAGGGCCGGCTTTTTATACTTTTTGGAATAGGCTTTTGCTTTAAGTAGAGCATTTTCAAAAAACGATTTGCCGTCTTCTATGACTTCAAGTTTTTCTGGTGCCCCCACAATTTTGAAGTCTTTAGAAAAAAAGAGATCTTTCATCTCCGAGACTTTATGCGCATTTGAAGAGGCTAGAATTATTTCATGTATCATTACTTTAAGACTTCTTTTTGAGCTGCAAAAACACTCTTCATCGCCTCCATTGAGCAATCTACAAGCGCATCCAAATGCTCTCTTGAAAATGGCGAACCTTCAGCGGTTCCCTGAAGCTCTATAAACTTTCCTGATTCAGTAAGAACAATATTCATATCTGTTTCACAGCTTGAGTCTTCTTCGTAATTTAGATCCGCAATAATTTTATTTTCTTTATTAATACCAATACTAAGTGCCGCTAGTGGCTCTGTAATTGGTGATGAACTCAGTGCACCATCTTTAATTAGCTTTTGAATCGCTAGCTCCAAAGCTACATAAGCACCAGAAATTGACGTCGTTCGTGTTCCGCCATCAGCAACTAGAACATCACAATCAAGCGTAATCATTCTCTCGCCAAGTTTTTTCATATCAACGACGGCCCTTAAAGCACGACCAATAAGTCTTTGAATTTCCTGAGTTCTCCCACCGACCTTGCTTCTTTCTCTTCTACTTCTGGTATGAGTTGAACCGGGCAGCATATTGTACTCCGCCGTTACCCAACCTGAGCCTTTTCCTCTCATCCAACTTGGAACATTTTCTTCAACTGTTGCTGTTATATGAACTTTTGTATTTCCAAACTCTGCAATCACACTTCCATGAGCATAAGGGTTAATCCCTGTGGTAAACTTAATATTTCGTGGAGTTGTTCGCTCAATTAGTGACATTTGTGATCCTTTAAATTAGTGAGATAAACATGAAAGTTATCAACTTAAAAAAGTGCCCGTCAACACAAGCTTACTTAACAAACCTTATCGCGAAATTCCCTAAACTTATTTCAGGGCCAACACTTGTTACAGCCAAACAACAAACCTCTGGTTTTGGAAGAAAAGGGAATGACTGGGAGTTTTTTTCTGGCTCGTTGGCGATGAGTTTTTCTCTTAAAAAAGACGATTATGAACACCTTACTCCAATTGCGATTGGCGTTTACTGTGCTGAGTTTTTTAAAACAAAGGGTATCTCTCTTACTCTGAAGTGGCCTAATGATTTGTTGAATGAGAATTCTCAAAAAGTTGGGGGGATCATTTGCCAACAAGCAGGTGATTTTGTGGTGTGTGGTGTTGGAGTTAATCTAAATCAAAAAAATATCCCCTGGAGCTCTATAGAGTTAAATGATTCTCCAGAAAGCCTTGCAGAAGAGTTATATGATTTCATCCTTAATCAAAATTCAGATAGTAAAAAAATTGTAAAAAGCTGGAACGGCTTTTGCTGTCACTTAAATAAAAATGTTCGTATAATAGACGCGAACCTTACGGTCAACGGAAAATTTATTGGAATCGATTTTAATGGCTCTGCACAAATCGATAACACTTTAGAGATTAAAACAATTAGTTCAGGTTCACTCTTTTTTTAACTCGTTTGTCGACATGTAAACTTGCTTCGCGATCTCTTCAACTTCTTTTTTGATAACATTTTCGGCGAGATCAGGAATAACCTCCCAAGCAACCTGCTCAATTTTTTGAGAGAAAAGTTTTTTTACAACTTCTTCTAGCTGAGGTGCTAGCGCCTCTTTCACTTTTTCAACAATCTCATCAACATTTAAGCTTTGAACAGCTGCAGAGCTATTGGAGCCTCCGACATCTGAAATATTTATCGAAGATAAGGTGCTTGAAGGCTTCATTTTAAATTGCCCTTCACCCTCTTCATCAGAAGTATCGTTAAAAAACTCAGCTTTTATATCTGTTGCCTTTGTGCCCTCTTTCCCGGAGGATTCAAGCTTTCCAGATAACGAAGGAAATTCATCAATCGCCCAAAAATCATCCGCCTCTACGTCTGTTGGAATTTCTTCAGTGAGATCTTTTTTCATTTCTCTAGAAATTTCAAAACCTAGGTCTGGCTCACCTTTAAATGAGTCCAGCTCGTTGTTTAATTCTTCAAGTGAAGTTAATTGACTTCGAGGCTTGTAGTCTTCAGGAAGATCATCTGATGATATTCCGTCCAACATACTTTTAATCTCTTTTCCCTCTTCGAGCTCATCAGAAAAACTTGCTTCCTCTGAGTCATCCTCATCACTTGCTTCTTTGATAATCGCATCTATATCTGG
>DCQT01000074.1 GCA_002323535.1 Bacteriovoracaceae bacterium UBA1511 | reverse complement strand
CAAATAATTTTTTATGGAAGAGAATACTGTCAAGCCAGAGCATGCCATGGGCTTGAGTGTATAATATGCACTACCTGCTATCCAAATAGGAAAAAGCCAAAAGAATTTTTACGAGCATAACAACAAGAGGTGATCATGGAAGATATAAGAGAGTTTATAAAGTCATTACCAAAAGCGGAATTACATTTACACATTGAGGGCTCTTTAGAGCCTGAATTGATGATGAAACTTGCAAAAAGAAATAATGTAGAAATTCCTTTCGATTCTGTTGAGGAGATAAAGGCGGCCTATAATTTTTCAAACCTTCAAAGTTTTTTGGATATTTACTACCAAGGAGCAGCGGTTCTTATCCAAGAGGAAGATTTTTTTGATTTAACATGGGAATACCTACTTCGGGCGAAAGACGATGGAATCGTTCATACAGAAATTTTCTTTGATCCACAGACTCACACCGATCGTGGAATTTCGTTTGAAACTGTAATCAACGGAATATCAAAAGCACTTACAAAAGCTAAAAAAGAACTAAATATTACAAGTCACCTGATTATGTGTTTTTTACGTCATTTATCTGAAGATGAAGCGTTTAAAACATTGGAGATGTCTCTTCCATATAAGCATTTAATCAAAGCTGTTGGCTTAGATAGTTCTGAAGTAGGGCACCCTCCGAGCAAATTTGAGCGCGTTTTTAAAGCGGCAATAGAACACGGATTTTTAACTGTTGCTCATGCAGGAGAAGAAGGCCCAACAGAGTATATTTGGGAAGCGATAAATCTTCTCGATGTTAAAAGAATTGATCATGGTGTTCGTTGCACTGAAGATGAAAAGCTTGTGAGCTATTTAGTGGAGAAAAAAATTCCACTGACAGTCTGCCCTCTAAGCAACTTAAAACTTTGTGTTGTTGATCATTTAAAAGATCACAACCTTAAAGAAATGCTTGATATGGGTCTTCATGTAATGGTTAATTCAGATGACCCAGCATACTTTGGTGGTTACCTTGGTGAAAATTTTTACCAGTGTTACAAAGAGCTGAGCCTATCTAAAGAGGATCTGATAAAGCTTTGCGAGAATTCAATTTCAGCTTCGTTTTTATAAGAAAGGATACTAATGATTGCCTCTGGAAATATTTTAAAAATGAAAAGCACTCTTGGTGAGGTTGTTGAATATAAACTTCCCATTGGTGATGAACTTTTATTGATGAATCAATTTCTTGAAAAAAAAATTATCCTGGAGTTCTCCGGAGATATAAATTGTATTCATTCCGGGAAAAAAATAAAGAAATCATACGGCCAAGGCTATAGTTATGAATCTTTTATGAAGCTGGCTGCTTGTGACATGTGTATTGTAAAGCCAGAGTTGTGTCATTTTGATAAAGGTACATGCCGCGAGCCAGAATGGGGTAAGGCAAACTGTTTTGCTCCCCATGTTATTTACTTGTCAGACACAAGTTCAATAAAAGTTGGAATAACAAGAAAGTCTCAAGTGCCTACAAGGTGGATCGATCAAGGGGCGACCAGAGCGATTCCCCTTGTAGAGGTGGATAATCGAATGATCTCCGGACAGGTAGAGGTTGAGTTAAAATCCATGTTTAATGATAAAACTAACTGGAGAAATATGCTCAAAGGACTAAGTAGTGATGTAGATCTTGAAGAGCAAAAAGAAATGGTATTCGAAGAGTTTGCGGAACTTTTTGATGATATGGGAGCCGAGGAAATCGAAGAGTCTGTCATTGATATTAATTACCCTGTTGTGGAGTATCCTACAAAGATATCGAGTCTTGGTTTTGATAAAAACCCAAAAGTTGAAGGAACTCTTCTTGGAATTAAAGGACAATATTTAATTTTTGATTCAGGCGTAATTAATCTTAGGAAGCATCAGGGCTATAATATTAATATAAGCGTTTCTTAATCTAATTCGCTCAATATTTTTTCTTGCATCAATTTTAAATCATTAGATGTCGCTGGGGTTGCTTTTTTGAAGTCGAGGTCACTGGGCTGCCACATCGGGATTAAATGAAGGTGAAAGTGTGGTACCTCTAAGCCGACAACTGCTTGAGCTACTCGAGTGCTATTTGTTACTTTTTGAATCGCTTTACCGATTCGTTTGGCTTGATAGTAAACCTCTTGATACTCATCCTCGGGAACATCCATCCAGTGGTCTACTTCAGTTTTTGGAATAACAAGAGTATGCCCGGGGTGTATTGGTTCAATTGTTAGAAAGCTTATAACCTTATCGTTTTCCAAAACTCGGTAGGCAGGAAGTTCGTTGTTAATAATTTTTGTAAAGATGGAGCCCATAGGTAAGTCCTTAACAATTCTATGTTTATAGGAAAAATTTTTTCTATTCTAATATTTATTTTCGCCATAGGGAAATTTCACCGAGAAGTTCTGTAAGTGGTATTACTATGGCCCAGGAGTAATTAATGGACGCGAGTAAAAGAAGCTATGAATTCGAAGAATATGAAAAATACTATGGGGATAGTGTGCAGGTTAAAAAAATCATTGAGGACTGCCCGTGCTGTGGTTCAAAGTTTGTTATGACTCATGCTCCTGACGCAGGCTCTTTAATCGTTGAAGAAACTTCTAGGTGCCTTGATTGTGATTTTGGGCAAAAAAAGGTTATCCATATACTTAACTGAAACAGTCTGCTAAGTGTGTTTGCTTAGATTAAATGACCCGAGAGAGTAGTATGGCAAAAGAATATAATTCAGATAAATTAAGAACAACTAAACTCCACTTTAATGAGGGAAAGTCTTTTTCATTTAGTGAAAATGACCTATGGCTCAATGAGATCCTCGGGGAGTTAGTTGATGAGTTGGATGGTGAGCTCTCCGATAACTTAGACTGTCGAGTAAACCTTGAGATTCAAGCCCATAAACATCAGCATTATAATTATAGAGACGTTGTTCTAGTGAAGGGCGAGCTCTTGGCAAAATACCCTGCTCTTTCTGGTCAAACCGGTGAGCAATTGCAGCAAGAGCTACTTGTACCTATTGCTTGTGCATTTATAGATGGAACTTTTAAAGATAACGAGGAGCTTCAAGAAGAAATCACACTTTTTTTGGAGAATCAAGAGTGGGATCTATACTACCACTTTAATGGGGTAGTTGATTTAAAGCCTGTTATACATGAATATATATTTTTAAATAGAAATCCCTATCCAGGTAGTGATTAATGGTAGATGAGGAAATTAATAACCAAGAAGAAGTTGTTGAGGACGATGGGTTAGAGAATAATTCCTCAGATCCGCAAAAGCCCGCAAGTGGCAATTTAGACGTTGAATTTTTAAATGATGTGCCTATGACTGTCACTGTCGAACTAGGTGTGGGGAACATCACAATTAAAGACCTGCTCCAACTAGGACAGGGTTCAGTTCTAGAGTTGAACAAGCTTGCAGGAGAGCCCTTGGAGGTCAAAGTTAACGATCGACTAATCTCCAAGGGTGAGGTTGTAGTTTTAAATGAAAAGTATGGGGTGAGATTAACTGATGTTATTAATCCCGATGACAAAATAGATTAGCCAATTCTAGAATATTGAGTTTTCTCTCTCTCTAGTTGCTCAGCAGCTTCAATACATAATCTAGTCCATGGTACTTTTTGAAGCCTTTTTTTAGAGATTGGTTCTTCAAATTCTTCGCAAATTCCGTAGGAGCCTTCTTCTATTCTTCCCAGAGCTGCTTCGATTTCTCTTAACTTATGAAGCTCTCTTTCCCTTAAACCAAAGGAAAGATTTTGATTTAGATATGTTTGAGCTTGATCACCGTCTTCAATGACTTCGTCACTATCAACGTGTAAGTCCTCGTTACTTTTTTGTCCAATATCATTAATTGTTTGCTCTCTGATTTTTAAAAGAAGATTTTTTTGCTCAGATATGAACTTATCATCAAAGTGAGGGTTTTTTGTTTTGGCCATTCCATACTCCTTATAATGGTCCTAATGCAATCCTTTGCATCGGACATTTTAGCATTAAACTGAATGTCGGAGTAAATAAAATATGACGTAGATGTAAGAAAATATAAAAAATTAATAAGTTAGGGGTGAAAGATTGTCACCGCTTGGAGAATTAATCGTAGATTTAACTGAGGCTTCTTGTTTTTATTTTTTCTAAAATTTGATTAATAAAGTCGTCTTTTTTTAATGTTTCTTGTTCTTTAATACCGTATCTTCTCAGTGTTACAGACTTATCATTTACTTCGTTTTCGCCAATGATGAGAAGATTTGGAATTTTTGCCTTGGTGTTTGTTCTAATTTTTTTATTGAGTGAATCGCTTGATAAATCAATCTCAGCTCGAACAAAGTTTCGTCTAAGTTCGGAGTTAATTTCTTTAGCGTAATCAACAAAAGCATCTGAGACGCAAATTATTTTTACTTGAACTGGGGCAAGCCAAGTTGGAAATGCCCCGCCAAAGTGCTCAATGAGAAAAGCTGTAAATCTCTCATGAGTCCCAGCTGGGGCGCGATGGATGATATACGGCATGTGCTCTTCATTATCAGTACCGATGTAAGACAGGTTCATTCTTTTTGGTACAGCAAAGTCTAATTGATTCGTTGAAATTGTCTCTTCTCTGCCGGTAACCGTTTTCATTTGAAAATCAATTTTTGGGCCATAAAAAGCAGCTTCACCGGCCACCTCAACGAAGGGAAGACCAGACCTTTTCATCGCTGAGCGAACCATGTCTTGAGTTTTTTCCCATGCCTCTGGGTCATCAACATATTTTTCTTTTCCTTTTGGATCCTCTGGGTCCCATGTAGAAAGTCTCATGTGAAAATTTTCAAGTCCTAAAAGTTTATATAAGCGCTCGTGCATTTTCATAACTTTTAAAAACTCTTCTTCGATCTGATCCTCCGTACAGTAAATATGAGCATCATTCATGCACATACCTCGAACACGAAGAAGACCAGATACAGAGCCAGAGTCTTCATAGCGAAAAACGTTTCCATATTCCGCAAGCCTAATAGGGAGTTCACGATAACTTCTTTTTTGGGAGGCAAAGACTCTGTGGTGATGAGGACAGTTCATTGGACGAAGGACATAGGCTTCGTTTGTTTCGCTCTCCTCTGATTCTTTTAATTCCATAAAAGGAAACATTCCCTCTTTGTAGTAAGGAAGGTGTCCTGTTTTGTAATACATATTTGCTTTTGTAAGACTTGGAGTAGAGACTCGTTGGTACTCATCTTCAAATTCAAATTCTTTCATGAGCTTTTCAATTTCATCACGAAGTATTGTTCCATTAGGCAGCCACAATGGAAGACCTTTTCCAACTTCATCATCAATTGTAAAGAGTTGAAGTTCTTTTCCTAATTTTTTGTGATCTCTTTTAATTGCTTCTTCATAAGCACGAACATGTGCGACGAGCTCTTCTTTTGTTTCAAATGCCCAAGCATAAATTCTGGTCATCATTGTGTTATTAGAGTCTCCTCGCCAATAAGCTCCAGCAACGCTTTTTAATTTAAAACAGTTTTGTGGAATTTCTTTTGTTGACTCAACATGCGGTCCCTCGCACATATCAAGAAAAGGCCCATTTTTATAAAAAGTTAGACTCTCAAGCCCATGCTTTTGGGCGAGTTCCCTTGCGTATTCTTTTTTATAAGGTTCACCCATCCCATCAATCTGAGAAAAAGCTTTATCAAGATTAAGTTCTTCTCTTTCAAAAGCCTGCCCTTGCTTGATGATGTGCTTCATCTTCTTTTCAATTTCTTTAAAATCTTCAGAGCTGATAGGCTCTGGAAGGATGAAGTCGTAATAAAAACCATCGTCAATTGGCGGCCCAAAACCTAGCTTTGCTCCAGGTCTAATTTCCATTACTGCTTGAGCAAGAATATGAGCAAGGCTATGACGAATCTTATATAGCTTTGAGTTGTGATCAATTTGATTTTCATTCATTTTTAGGTTCCTAAGGCCGATCAATTGTGGGCGTGAAAATACCTAAAAAGCTGCTTAATGTCGATATTTTAGGTGGTATCTATTGGCCAAATAGTCCTCTTAGAAGTGGAAGACAATTACCTCTCAATGAAAGTGCCGTGTTTGTATACCTTAAGCTGGCGTTCGCGCCAGTTTGATTAGGTCTAAGTTTTTGACTAATTCTATTTAAGTCCTCAAATGTTCTAACTTTGTTAAGCTGGCGCAGTAATAGCCTCTGCTTTAGACCCGTTTTACTTTCCTTTACGTACTCTATTTCTAAAAGAAGCTCTTTATGTAGTCTTTTTGACTCAATAAGGTGAGCTTCCATCTCTGGGATAGTTTCTAGCTTACTGGCACGGTCGTAGAAAAGTCTTATTTCTAATTTACTTGCGCCCTTATTTTGAAGTTCTGCAGTCATCTCTAAAAGTCTTTTAGAAACAGCTGATTTTTTTGCTACATATTCTTCAAACTTTTTAGGGTCTTTTAAGCCTAGTTTCCAGATCGCATACTTTTTATAAACAAAATAAGCTAAAAGACTGGAGGCATTAAAAGCTGTTAGTAAAATACCAGGTCTTACTTCTAGGTAAGGAACCATTCCGCCAGCGAGGTCCCAAGTTGCTAATGCTCCACCAAGATAGGACTTAAAAAGCATAATTCGAGCAATCGTATCTCTTTTAATTAGTTGTTTTAAAACTAAATTATCTTCAATCCATGCGACAGGATAGTAGGTCATGGAGTAGAGCTTTGAGGTGAGAATATGTAGGTGGTATTCAGCTGTAAAAAAGCCAGACTGGAGCGCCGCAAGCTTGTATAGCTCACCAGAAAAAATATCTAAGGCAAATTTCTTTCCGCTAAATTGTATTATCTTAGCAATCTCGTATCCATTTAATGAGCTAAGTTTTTGAGCAAAATTTCCCTCTCCAATGGGAATTCGAAACTTTCTTGCTACTTCTGCGGGGTTAATTTTCTCTAGAATTCTTTTTAACTTACTATCAGGACCTAAGCCGTGAGGTGTATTAAAAAATACTCTAAAAGCATGCCAGTATGTTGATGTGAAGTACGAGTAAGTAACAGAAACAGAAAAAAGACCTACAAGCCCAACAGCTGAGGTGTGTGCTGCCCAGGCGATTGGTTTTACGATTCCACTTTTTAATGGATAAAAAATGGCCAGTCTTTTTTCCACTGGAGTTGGCATCGTAGAGATATCAACAGGCTTTTTATCAAGATTTACTTCAGACTTTCCAAAGTATGACTTAACTTTACTTAGCTCTGATCTAAAGCTTAGATCTTTGACGTTCTTAAGTGCCTCTTGCACTGGAACACTAACTCTTACAACTTCAAGACCTTTTTCTCTTGCGATTGACTCTGAAGCTTCTGCTCTTTTAAGTTCCTCTTGGGAAGGGCTTTCAGAGACAAATGACAAAAACAGTGCATCCTGGGGAAGCTTATTTGTAACAAGGTTTAAGGCTCTGGGAATTTCCTCTTCTCCAACAGGCGTGGAAATGAAAGGCTTTACCGAGTCGGTAGGTATATTCTTTTCAAAAAACTCTAATCCGTCAGGCGTATCCGGAGTGGATTTAGTTTGAAGGGAAAAAGATATTGTTAACAGAATTGTTAGTGTTTTTAGAGCAGAGAATTTTCGGACTAAGCCAATCACTGTGTTCCCTTTTTGATAAGTAAAACTAATAAGTTTTATTAGTTATTTTGATATAATAATAGGTAACATTAGGGAAATTCATTGAAAATTTTACTAGTTATAGAGCGCTGCTTCAGTGATTTTTTTACAGGGACTCTTAGTGATTACCAATAGTTAGCATAAAACTGCTAAGTCCAGGCACATCATGATCGAGTTGGCCTTGGATTCCAACTCTAAGAGGTATCAATATTAGGTCCTGGCCAAGTCTAATTCTGGATTGATTATTTGAATTAGGAAGAAATATAGGCACGGGGTTTTCTGTGCCAGAGTAAAGTATTTGGGTCGTAGAGGCTTCGATTAAAGAGTGAGATGGGAGGTAAGACAGAGATGCTCTTCCTTCGCTAGTTACAAATGTCTCATTTCCAAGATCATAGTAAAAAATTTGGCCACCTATTTTAAAAACTAAGTTTCTACCAAAGCTTAAATCTCCACCAAGCGAGTACATAGGAATTTTTAATTTTTGGTCAGTCGTATTGTCGGTAGAGTCAATGGGAGTGTTGTCAATGATTGCTCTTGCAAAGATAGATGCTTGCCCTAAGCCAAATATATCTTGGGTTAATTCTGCACTTGCAAATCCATTTAAGCTTGATTGAGAGTTGCCCACGCAGTCTGCTGAGCCCAGATTGTTGCAACCAACATTGGCCCTTGAGGTAATTCCCGCCTCCATTTTAATGTCAGTGCCTCCAAACTTTCTTTGAAATTCTAAGCTTGGGGTAAATGATAGATAAAGATTATTTTGATAAAGAGTGGAGAAAAAAGTTGGTCGTTCTGATCTGTAAAAAGCGATACCTCCTTGAAGTTTTATAAAGTCATAAAACTCTTTCCTTGTTGAGAATGCAATGCCAACAGTTTTTTCTTTTTCTCCCTGATTGGATTCAGAATAAAATACACGTGCTTTACCGATGTCTTTTATTTTAACACCTACCTGATGAATATCTGGCATTGGGTTACCTCCAAGGATTATTTGATTTTGGTCTCCATCTACCATTTGATGAAGGGTTAAACCAAGCTCCGAAGGAAGAGTGATTTCTCGTAAATTTTGGTCAGAAGTTAGTCTTAATTCAAAACCTGCAGAAGGTATGTCATTATTAATTTCTAGAGCTTTGACTCCTGTGACCCCTGCGGATTCACTTTGAATGTCATAATTTATTATCGTCAGACTTTTCTCTTTTAAGTTCGCAATTAAAAGCTCTCGATGTGAAGAACCATCAGTAGTTTGATAACCAATTCCATAAGAGTGCTCTAAGCCCATAGCTTTTGCTATTAAAAGTCCTGCTTGTACGATATCTCGGCAGACACCTGCTTTTATTTCTTGTTCATGAAATATATTTTGAAAAAGTGCGTTTTTAATTTGCTCTAATGGTACATTTCCATCTGAATTTGGATGGTCCAGATTTGTTCTATCATCGTCGTAATTTTCACTTAACTGAAAAAGAATATACCTCATGAAACTAATTTTCTGTTTCTCACTTAGCTCTGAAGACCTATTTTTAAAAACATTTAGAAACTCTTCCACTGTTTCAGTTTTTGAAGCCTCGACTAGAGTCGCTGCATAAACGATTCTGGGGTAAGAGCCATCTGTCGGTGAAACATTAAAAGAGCTAGTAATTTTATGAACTAACTCGGAATAGTCCGCATTTGCGAGGCGTTCTCTTGTTTCTCCAGGAATGTTGTTCGCCATTAAGCCAAGCCACTTGGTTGTTGGTGTGAAGCCCAGGTTTTTTGCTAATTTTGGTGTAGAGTTCTCATTTCTGAGAGCTAAGTTGGTTTGAAAAAATATAAAGTATTTCTGTTTTTTATGCGGGTCAAAAAGTTGAATAATCTCTGTTGCTAAATTAGGTTTTTTTGGTGTGTTTTGGATGTGTTGTGTTGGGGGCTGGCTTTGCTCTTTTTCACATAAATCACAATTAATATTTCCTACTTGGGTAAATATCTTTGGATCTTTGATAAAGTAAAGAGAAGGGCTTTTCGCAAAAATAGTGAACGAAAATAGAAATGAACAGTAGATAAAATTACGCATCATCTAAGTCGAGCTTCAAAACTAAGGCCATTTGTGACTAGACTTATCAACAGGTTAGGCTCTATCGTCTAAATAAAATTTATACATGTGATAGAATAGAGGTATAGGGGTAACGGATGAAAATTTTATTGATTTTTGCAATGGAGGAAGAGGCAAAAAAGACTGTAGAGCACTTTGGCTTTGAGCAAGAAAATTTAAGCACACCCCTTCCTTACAGTCTTTTTAAAAAAAACATTCTTGGAAACATTGTTTATCTATCAAGTTTAGGCATTGACCCAAGGTTTAAAGTGAATTCTGTTGGTACTGTCCCGGCAGCTCTAACCACCTATGATTTACTAGATAAAAAAAACTTTGATCTTGTTATCAATCCAGGTACAGCTGGCGGGTTTCAGAGAAGAGGAGGTGAAATTGGTGATATTTACCTTCCCACTAAAGTTTTATTTCATCATAGGGAAATTCCAATGGGGCCATACGAGCCTTATGGACTAGGTACCTACACTCCATATGATTTGAGTTTACTTCGAGGAAAATTAAAGTTTAAAGAGGGTGTATTTTCAACAAGTGACTCTCTTACTTGTAGAGATCACGAAATAGATTTTTTTAATATAAATAGTGTCGTTGTTAAAGAAATGGAAGCAGCCGCCATCTCTTATGTTTGTGAGCAATTCAACAAACCCTATCTTGGTGTCAAATCGATTACAGATATTGTCGATGGAGGTAGAGTGACGGCAGAGGAGTTTATGGAGAATTTAGACACAGCATCAAAGAACCTCCAGGAATTTTTAGAAAAACTTCTTAATCATTTTCTTGGCCAAGAGAGCTAGAGAATTGTATTTTTATGGCTTCAATAAATATAAGCACTAAGGTGAGAGTTGTATGATTCGTTTATTGATTCAATTATATATTTTAATTTTAATAATTAATTCTTTCTTAAGTTATGTTCCAAGTCTTCGCTCGCAAGACTGGGCGGCACAAATTAATAAAGTTTCGGAACTGACTTGTCGTTATGTTCGTCCCTATATGCCAAAAGATTTGCCCTTTGATATCAGCCCTGTTGTTGTGATTATTTTACTAAATCTGATTATGGCACTTTGGTAATTTGCATCATATTAAATTAGTGAATAAAATATATTTAGGGCTTTAAATTAAAGTTCATCGTCAAGGAAGACAAAAATGGATCTATCTCAACTTTCAAAAGAGACTATGGAGTTATCTGAGCAAATTGGCTCAAAACAAATGCAGCTGCTTTTTGATGAGAATTACTTCTGCGATGAAATATCATTAGAGGATCCCATAAAATCTGAAGCTCAAATAATAGTAGAGGAAAAAGTAGATAGCGCTGGAGTTGCTTTTTTCATTGATAAAAGTTCGGGGTCATTTTGCCTTCGCGGAGCGGCTTTCTCTAGTTCGAAAGTGTTAAGTGATAGAGAGGTACTTGAGGCTGAAAACCACCGTTTTCACCGCGCTGATTCTATCCACTGGTTTACCTGTGATAGCTTCTCGCAAGCTCAAATTATAGTTGACCAAATGATGAATAGGCGTTTCCCATTTGAGGATGAAGCTATTTGTAACATATCAGACCCTGGGGCTAGTTGGTGGTTACATAAGACGAATGATAGTTTGAAAATTTTCTTTAAATCAATGGGAAGAAAAGGTGAGTTCGAAAAGATTGGCCCATTAGGAGATTCCGAGATCGCTAAATATAGATGGAAAAAAGCATCAAACTTTTTTTCTAATATTGATGAGAGTATTTCTCTTGAATGCGAAGAAAATTGCATTGCTGTAAACCTTAATAAGATCGATAAAAAAGGTCGGACACTTGCATGTTTTGAGGAACTTCTCAAGCGAGGAGAAAACAATTTTAAAAGCAACTCATTTAACGACAGCCTTGAACATAAAACTTTATTTTTATACCTTACAGAGTTAGCTGCTATCAGAAAGTTTTGGATATTGGTAGAGCAGAAACTTTTGACCGATTAAAAATAAAAAATATTTTTTCTATAATATTTAGTTACAGGAAGTAACCGAAACAGACAGGAAGTTTGTTGTGCAATATTATAATAACCGAAATGAAGAATCAGGCGCTTCATCTCTTTCAAACAGTCGTTTACAAAAAGCAATCGAAAGAAATAGAGCAAGAATGCAAAAGAAAGAGGGCTTAAGGTCTACTGGTCAACAGCCTCTCCGGGGAGTGCCTATCTCAAAGCGTAGTGCAGCCGCTACAACAAGAGCGGTCAGTGTGAGCGCACCACAAAGAAAAGTTTGGAGTAAATCAGAGTCAGATAAATCAGTGGAAAGTCGCTTGGAGAAACTTAGGCAAAAAAGAGCCTCAAGAGTCTCAAGGCTGACCCCAGAAACAAAAACAAGAAAAAAAACAAAAATTAGCTTCAAGAACTTCTCTTTTAAAGGTCTTATCTTTGGAGGTCATGAGCGTCCATCATACCTTAAATGGATTACAAAAATATCTTGGCTAGGATTGTTGTGTTTCTTTTTACATGTGTGCTTTGGTGCAAGGGGAATACTAGAGTACTATTCAAGGTTAAAAGAGTTAGACTCTGTTAAAAGAGAAATAGTTATATTAAACGAAGAAAATAACTCTCTTGTTTATGAGATAAACCAAATTGAAAATAGTGTGACCTTTCAAAGAAAAGTCGTCAGGGATTATCTAGGTTACATATCTAGAGATGAATATTTAGTTATTTTTCCTGAGAGCACTCTACTTTAGAAATTCAAACCTATCACCAACATTCAAAGAGAATACAATTGGGTTATCAGCCGGGATTTCAACTACATATTTAGCTTCCACAGCTTTGGTTCTAAAAATAATCGGTGGTTCCTTTCGACCAGGGTGTGCAATAGCTTTTTTTTCAACAAATTTAACAACGAGGTTTTCATCCAGGAAAATAATCGCCAAGTCAAAGTAAGTGTCCGGCATCCAAAAACTTCGGGAAGACATTCCATCATATATAAAAATAGCTCCCTGGTTCGTTTTTAACTGTTCCCTCTTTACCCCACTTAGTCCTTGCGCTTGTGCTTTCATACTTCTAAGTGGTTTGAGCTCCAAAATTGAGTTGTTTTTGTCCTTAAGAAAGATTATTTCCTCGTTATTTTTGAGAAAAAAGTCTCTTTTGACACCCTTTGTTGATGGGGCGTCGGTAAACGCTATGGCCGGAAAAAGGAATAAGATGTAGAAGAGGAGTCTAAGTTTTAATATCATTATGACTATTTTAATGAAGAGGAATTATTTATGGCAAATCTAACGACAGGTTTAATGAGAACACACAAGTGTGGAGATTTAAGAAAAAGTAATGTCGGCCATGATGTGAGTCTTTGTGGATGGGTTAATAAGTATAGAGACCTTGGCGGTTTACATTTTATTGACCTGAGAGACAAATCAGGACTTGTTCAGCTGAGCTTTGAAAGCTGGCTTGAAAATGGAGGGAGTGTAGATGTTTTTAAGAGCACATCCCACGAGACAGTTATTAAAGTTTTTGGCTCTGTTAGAGCCAGGCCAGAAAGTGCCATAAACAAGGATATGCTGACGGGGGAGATAGAGCTTTCTGTCACTGATATACAGATTTTAAGTGAAGCGAACAGACATGAACTACCTTTTTTACCTAATGCAAAAAATCAAGCAACAGAGGATTTGAGGTTAAAGTATCGATATCTTGACTTAAGAACAAAGCGTCTTCAATCAATGCTTTCTATTCGTTCTAAGGCTTACCAGAGGGCAAGAGACTTTCTGCATAATAATGAATTTGTAGAAGTAGAAACCCCAATTCTTTACAAGTCTACACCTGAAGGGGCCAGGGATTATATTGTCCCTAGTAGAGTTAACCCTGGTAAAGTGTATGCGCTTCCTCAATCACCTCAAACTCTTAAACAGCTATTAATGGTAGGGGGAACTGACAGGTACTTTCAAATAACAAAATGTTTTAGAGATGAAGACTTGAGAATAGACAGACAGCCTGAATTTACTCAAATAGATATTGAGGCAAGTTTTTGTGAGCAAGACTTCGTAAGAGAGCTTTCCCGGGGCTTAATGGAAAGCATATTCGAGGGAGAGAAAGTTTCATTTAAAAAAATGACTTTTGAAGAGGCGATGAATACTTATGGAAGTGACAAGCCTGATACCAGGTTTGGCTTAGAACATCATAACTTCTCAGAAATATTCAAAGAAAGTGAATTTGGTTTATTCAAGTCAATTTCATCCGATGGCGGACTTGTAAAAGGCTTATTTCTACCAGACTCACTCGCACAAATGGCAAGAAAAGATTTAGATGGCCTTACTAAGGTTGTTGAGCCATATGGAGGAAAAGGGGTTGCCTTTTTTAAAGTAGACGGTGACAAAATTTCTGGTGGAATAAGTAAATTCATTACGCCGGAGCATCTAAATGTATTAAATGAAAGACAACCTGAGCCAAAAGGTATTTGGCTTTTTAGTGCAGATAAAGCACATTCAACGACTCATGCTTGTTTAGATGCAGTGAGAAGGCACCTACGCGACAAATACTCGCTCGCCGAAGACCGTTTCGACTTTCTGTGGATAGATGAATTTCCACTTTTTGATTACGATGAACAAGAGAATAGGTTAGCGGCGATGCACCATCCATTTTCGATGCCCTCAAGTTCTGCACTTGATAAGTTTATGTCCGGCAGCTTAGAGGAGGTTAAGGATCTCACAGCTGATTGCTACGATGTGGTGTGTAATGGATATGAGATCGCAAGTGGATCTATAAGAATTCACGACCCCAAAGTTCAAGCTAGAATGTTTGAATTACTCGGATTTTCAGAAGAAGAGACTCAAAGGCAGTTTGGTTTCTTTATCGAAGCATTAAACTATGGAACTCCTCCTCACGGTGGTATTGCCTTTGGTATGGACCGACTGATGATGTTGTTGGCAAAAACTGAAAATATCAGAGACGTCGTAGCTTTTCCTAAAACAACTTCAGCTTCAGATCTTATGGCAGATGCTCCATCAGTGCCGGCATTAGAGCAGCTTAATGAACTAAATCTATCTTGGTTAAAAGATTAATTAAGCTTAAGCAGCTTCTTTTTGTTCAACCTTGTAGGCGCTGTAGCTTTGGTGAGTTTGAGATATAAAGTCAGCAAGGCTAAGATTTTTTTTATTAAAAAGTGGGATTAAAAATAAGATAAAGCCTAATTTAAAGCATAAGTAATTTGCGCAGCTTCTCTGAGCACTACTCCAGGCAGAGATTTTTTTTGGTGAAAAGTTGGAGTTATTAATTGAGCCTATTCCAACGAATACTTGCCCAATTGTTTTTCCTTGGAAAAAGTAATTCATAAAAAAGAAGTAAGCTAAGTAGAAAATTGATAAGTTAATTTGGTAAGCCGTGAAAAAGCCAGGCCAATTTATAATTAAGTCTTGATGGATAAATTCGTTATAAAAAGAAAAAAGACTAAATTGAACGAATGTAGAAAAAGTAAAAATCATAAAATGGTCGATTACCCAAGATTTTATTCTTGCAAGCATAAAGGGGGCCAATCTTTTTTGCTGATAACCAAAACGCATAAATCCTCATCGGTATTAATGAGTCTTGGTAAAATTAATTTTTTTAGTGAAGTTGGTCTTGGAGTTCTTTTATTTTAAGAAGTGAGTCAATTGGGGATAAATTATTTATGTTTATTGATTTAAGCTCATTTATTGCGTCGAGACTTTTGAGGTCTACCCTAGGTTCCTGTAATTGCGCCTTCTCATTATTAAAATCAAAAAAAGTTAATTGGTTATTGCTCTCTTTCGGCTGGGATTTTTCTTTTTCAAGTTGATGGAGAATATTACTTGCCTCAATTAAGACACTTTTAGGCAAGCCTGCAAGTCTAGCAACATAAATACCAAAGCTCTGATTTGCACCCTTTTCAATTAGCTCGTAAAGAAAATCAACTCGCTCACCTACTTTTTTGGTTCGAACTGTAAGGTTTTTTGCCGTAGGAAGGTTTTCGATAACATCAATTAATTCATGATAGTGAGAAGCAAAAAGAGTTCTACACTTTATTTTACTATTAAAGTAGTTCACGAGGCTCCAAGCGATGCTTAGCCCATCATAGGTTGAAGTACCACGTCCAATTTCATCTAAGATAACAAGAGATTTTTTAGTTGCATGTCTTGTTATCTCTGCGGTCTCAGACATTTCTACCATAAAAGTTGATTGTCCTTGTTGTATGTTGTCACTCGCTCCTAATCTACTAAAAATAAAGTCACTAAGGCTCAGACATGCTTTTTTTGCAGGAACGAAGGACCCAATTTGCATTAGTAGTTGTATAATTGCAACCTCACGCATGACAGTAGTTTTTCCGGCCATGTTCGGGCCAGTGATCAATCCGAAAAAGCAATTTTTATTTAAATTAAGGTCATGAGTAACAAAGCTCTCCCCAATTATTTTTTTTATTAGTGGGTGCCATGCTCCGGTCATTTGGAAGTGTTGCTCTTCTGATGAAATTTCTGGTTTTGTCCAAGAATTTGTATGAGCAATTTGAGCGAGTGATTGAAGAGTATCTATTTCCTCTATGACTCTACACAAGTTAATAACATCTTTTGAGTTACTTTTAAGCTTATCTAGGCAAGAGTTAAGAATTTCTCTTTCAACTTCTTGAAGCCTCTCTCTGGCAAACGCAGAGTCCTTATCTAATTTGTCCAACTCCTCAGTGGTATACCTTTCAGAATTGACTAAGGTTTGTCTCCTAACAAAGCTAGGTGGAACTTTATGAGAGTGAGTTTTTGAGACCTCAATGAAATGGCCATGGATGTTATTATGCTTAATCTTTAACTTAGGAATATCAGTTGTTGATAGGTATTTTTTTTCTAAGTCGTCAAAAGACTTTTCTGAGTTTTCAGATAACTCCCATAAATGATCTCGTTTTTTATTGAACCCATGTTTGATCAAGTTTCTTTTCTCTATGGAGGCAGAGGGCTCTGAATTAAACGTTTCAAAGAACTCAAGGGATAATTCTTCAAGACTCGTAATTTGCTTGCCAGTCATCTCCATTGATAAGAATTTATCTAGATTTGAGGAGTAAATGACCTTTTTGAGTTCCAGAAAGGAATAAAAAGACTCACTAAAGTTTATTAAATCATGCGATGTCGCTTTACCTAGAGTCACTTTAGTCAGAATTCTTTCAATATCTCTTATATTTGATAAATAGTTCCTTGACTCGAATAAAATATCCGTTTTTTTTAATATTGTTTCGATAAAACTTTGACGCTTGATGATTTGATTTTTTATTTTAAGAGGATGGAGAAAAATCTTTTTTAGATGTCTTTTCCCCATTGAAGTCATTGTTTTATCACAAAGACCAAGAATTGATGATCTCTTAGAGTGAGCATCTTTTGGAATAATTTCTAAGCCCTCTAGAGTTTTAGTTGAAACTTTTAAAAAGTTTTCTGTTGATATAAAACGAAACTCCTCAAGGTGATTTAAATCGATATCCCCCTGGGTATTTCCAAAGTAATTTGTAAGGGCACATAAGGATTTTTTCAAACGAGGGCTTTTTTCTATTATCTTGTCTTGCTCATAATTTGGAATGAACCTTTTAAGTTGATGATCTCCATTGATCGGATGAAAGTAGTCCTCAGAAAGGATGTTTCTTAAAATTCCAAGATTTTCAATGTAGGTCTCTATTTCTTTATCTCTCGCGAACTGACCTGGATAAGCAACAATTTCTTTTGGGGCATATTTTCCTAATAAATTCAAAAACTCCTCTTTTGGTTGGCCATCAAAGCCAAAAAACTTTCCCGTAGAGAAGTCAATGAAAGAGACACTATACAGACTATCTTCAACGAAGGCACTGCAAAGGTAAAAGTTTTGAGCATGGTCAGCTTGATTTAAATCATAAGGAACGCCAGGGCTCACAACTTGGGTAACAGCTCTTTTTACTATGCCAATAGCGTCTTTTGGGTCCTGAACTTGCTCACAGATTGCCACCCTTTTGCCCGCTGTGGTCAGCCGGTCGACATAATTAGGTGCAGCGTGATGAGGTATTCCGGCCATAGGGACCGGGGTATTCCCAATTTTTCCTCGATGCGTTTGAGCAATGTTAAGTATCTTTGCTAAAGTAATTGCGTCTTCGAAGAAAACTTCATAGAAATCACCCATTCTAAATAGGACTATTTTATCTTTGTTTTCCCTCTTTATTTCATAATATTGTTTCATCATCGGAGTTAGCTTGGCGCCATTTTTTACAAGGTTATCTAATGTATCTAAAGACATAACTCTCTCCGAGCGGTAAAATTATAACGGTTGTGAAGACTAACATGATGGTTTTTCTATCGTAAAGGTTGAGGGGAGGAATAAGAATTGGAGGCGGTGCGAAATATTACAATTGCATTATTTTTGGTATCATGTACGTTGTTGTTTATTGCTGCAGACAATTTGGAGTATCTCAAGGAGACTTTTGGAGTAAAACTCAAAGAAAATAAAGACGTTAGCGGTTCCCAAGAGTTTCTTAATTCTGTTTTTTTCTCAGTTGATCGCGAGAATCAACCAATGGTTGTAAATTCTAAAAAGGTGATAGTACAAAATAGTAGTGGGAAGATTATATTGATGGCCCCATTTGGGAGTGTTATATCGACTGACGAAACTTTTGAATATGAAGGTGACAGCGGAGAGGTGATCCCTTCAAAAGATCAGATAAATCTTTTTGGAAAAGTTAAGCTTAAAAAAACCGATTTAACTATCACTGGTGAAGAGATGTCTGTGCTCCAAAAGAGTCAAAAAGCAGTGCTTAAGAGAAGTGTTAATACACGTGCGAGAACCAGTAATGGTAATAAAATAAGACTCAAGTCTGTAAATGCACATTTTGACGGAGAACTTGGAATTGTCAGGTATGAAAAAAATATTCGTGGAAACCTGAGTTTTGCTAATAAAAGCTTTAGTCCTCCGATGGCAATTCAATCTGAAAAATTAGCGTATTACTTAAACTCAGGAAAAATGATTCTTGAGGATAAAGTTAAAATTGATCGAGACAATATACACTTGACCGCTCAGCGAGGAAGTATTTTTTTAAATAAAGAAAGTCGGGATGTTAATTATTTTGAATTGAATGATGATGTTCGGTTTTCAGAGAAGTTTACTGCATCCAATGGCCAATCAATTCTAAGAACGGGCTTGTCTCAAAAGCTTGAAGGGTTTGGTTTTCAGCGGAAGCTAGTTTTTAGTGGTTTCCCAAAACTCAAACAATTAGATGACTTAATTCAAGGAAATAAAATTGTGATAGAGGAATCAAATGAGTTGGTGGAAATTATAAATACCAATTCCAAGTTTAAATTCAATCAATCGAGGTAAAAATGGAGAGTCTTGAAGTTGAAGCTCGAAATATTTCTAAAACCTATGGTGATAGAAAAGTTGTTAAAGACGTAAGTTTATCAGTTAGGACATCTGAGGTCGTAGGGCTACTTGGACCGAACGGTGCTGGAAAAACAACTTCATTCTACATGATTGTTGGTCTTGTAAAAGCTAATAAGGGAACTATATACCTTGGTGAAAAAAATATAACTAATGACCCACTTCATAAAAGAGCGGTCAATGGCATAGGCTATCTTCCACAAGAGGCATCAGTTTTTAGAGAGTTAACAGTTAAGGAAAATATTCTTTCTGCTGCAGAGGTCAAGGGGTATTCCAAAAGTGAAAAAAATAGAATTGTAGACCAGTTACTCGAGGACTTTAACCTTCAAAAAATTTATAAATCACTCGGACGTGCTTTGTCTGGAGGGGAAAGAAGGAGAGTTGAAATTGCAAGAGTTTTAGCACTCAACCCTAAATTTATTTTATTGGATGAGCCTTTTGCAGGTGTAGACCCTTTAGCAGTAATTGATATTCAAAAAATCATCAAAGCCCTTAAAAATAGAGGGATTGGGGTATTAATTACGGACCACAACGTAAGGGAAACGCTCGGAATTGTCGATAGGGCTTATATCCTGAGTCAAGGAGAGATTCTTGCAAACGGAACTCCTGAGGAAATTCTGCAAAATGAGCAGGCTAGAAAGTTTTACTTAGGAGAAAATTTTAAAATGTAGAGAGTAAGGAAAAAGATGGCGGTTAAATTATCTCAAAGTATGAAACAAACACAGGGGATGATGATTACCCCTCAGCTACAGCAAGCAATTAAAATGCTGACGCTCACGCACCTTGAAATGACTAACGTTATTGCCAAGGAGATGACAGAAAATCCGATGCTGGAAGAGCTTGACCCTAACGAAACTTTAAACCCCGCTGATAATAAACTAGAGAAAATTGAAAATGAAAATGCTGAAGCTAAGGCTGAGAACTTTGACGAGACCCCAATATTTGAGAAGGATGATTTTGATTGGGGTAAATATTTAGATCATTTTAATTCTAACAGTGCTCAGTCCGCACCATCCATGGCCACGCGTGACCCTGATGAACAATTTAATTTTGAAAATATTGTAAGTGGATCTAAAGATTTAAAAGATCACCTTTTGGAGCAAATTGGTGTAGAGAATTATCCCGATTATGTATTTACAGTTGCTGATGCTATTGTAAATAATCTTAATCCCAGTGGGTACCTTGAGGTTTCCAGGGATGAAATCGTAAAAGAGCTTAGTATTTCAAAGGAAGAGTTTGAAGAAACCTTGGAGATAATTTTGAGGCTTGATCCGATTGGCTGTGGTTCCTCATCACTGGAAGAGTGCTTGTTAAATCAGGCAAGAATATTGGGGTACCATTCGGAGTTATTAAAAGACCTAATTATAAATCACTTACAAAGAATAAAGAACAAACAGTTTGATAAAATTGCGGAGGAAACTGGTAAAGAAAAAGATTTGATTCTCTCAGCAGTAGAACTTTTAAAAGAACTAAACCCTCGTCCAGGATTATCAGTAGCAGGAGAGGAAACACAGTTCGTGGTTCCTGATATTTTTGTACAGAAAGTAGGAAAAGAGTTTGTTGTACAGGTTAATGATGATGGAATTCCAAGGTTGAAAATTAATCAGCTGTATCAGAAAATGTTAAACAACGCGAACCTGGGCGATGACGAAGCAAAAAACTATTTTCAAGAAAAAATGAAGTCAGCTTTTTGGCTTTTGAAGTCAATTCAAAACAGACAAAAAACAATTCATAAAGTTGCAAAGTGTATTGTGTCTCGTCAGCAAGAGTTTTTTCATAAGGGGGCGTTATTCCTTAAACCGATGATTCTAAAGGACATTGCCGATGAAATTGGTATGCATGAGTCTACGGTTTCACGTGTCACAAATAATAAGTACATGCATACTCCTATTGGTGTGTTTGAATTAAAGTATTTTTTCAATGCTGGACTTGGCGGAAAAGCTGGAGGAGTGGACATCTCAAATGAAGCATTAAAAGTTAAACTAAAAAAGATTATTGATTCGGAAAACCCATTGAAGCCATTTTCTGATCAAAAGTTATCCACGTTATTGAGTCAAGATGATATCAAAGTTGCTAGAAGAACAGTGGCCAAGTACCGAGAAATGCTAGGAATAGAATCTTCGTCGAAAAGAAAAAAGAGGGCGTAATATTTTCGGTCATACTTGCCGATAAACAATTTACAGTAGTTAAACATCGACGAAGGAGTTGACCTCTATGAAAGTGACGATTTCATTTCGACACATCAAGCACACCAAGAAACTAGACGGAAAAATTAAGGAGAAATCAGAAAAATTAAGCAAATTCCTTGAAGGAAAAACATCACTAAAGTGGTCTTGTCATTATGATGACGGACACTTTTATACTGAGACAACATTGATAGGGCCGAAGTTTGAGTATCATAGTCATTCCTCGGCAGAAAATATTTATAAATCAATAGAGCTGGCTTTTCAAAAGATTCAAAGACAGCTCCAAAAAAGAAAAGAGAAGTGGCGTAACAAAATGCACACCAGACAAGCTGACCTAGAAATTATGGACCCTGAGGCTGCTTGGTCAGAGCTTGAGGAGGAAAACTTTCGAGAAGCAGGTTAAGCGTTTAAACTACCAAGAAAATCTTTAACTGAGGCTCGAGCTGCACTATAATGCTTTGGCTCGAGTTTCAGTCCTTTGGAAATAGTTCTTATTTCTTCGCATTCTAAGTTATCGACATTTCCGTCACTGGCGGCGACACAAAAAAGAGACTTCAATAGACTATATCTTTCATCTTTGGAGAAATAGTCACATAGTGGAGCTGTATAGCGATGGTTTTCTATCCCACTTAATACTTTTGTTTGCTTAATACTCAAGTCGGTGACCTGACGAGCAATATCAGAGGATAAATTGAGCTCTTTTTCTAAAATGTTTTTAATCGCTGTGTCTTCATCTTTGGAGATATCCAGATCAACAAAAGCAACTCGACACAAAAGTCCGCTGATACATGTATATTTTATTGTTTCTTGCTCACTAAGGTCTGGAAAAGATTTTTTTATTTCACTTTCTAAAATACCAATTTTTGAAGACTTAGAGTCACTTGAAGGGGATAAAGATTTGAAAAAACTTAATAAAGACATTAGACAACCCTTGATTTTAAATAAATTGAACCCAAGTTTCATTATATAATGGAGAAGGTTCTTTCGAAACCTGATTTATTTATATTCTAGTGCTTAAAAGTAGAGGTTTAGGATGTCATCCGAGCAAATAGATGAAGGTATTGGTGTCGCTGAGAAGAGTCGCTCCAAAACAAAAAAGGCGAAGAGATTTAAGGTGCTCCTTCATAATGATGATTATACGACAATGGAGTTTGTTATCTCTGTACTTGAGAGGATATTTTTTAAGTCTAAAGAAGAAGCAAAGGAGATTATGCTAACTGTTCACGAGAAAGGCGTTGGAGTTTGTGGGGTATTTGTTCATGAAGTAGCAGAGACTAAAGTAAAAAAAGTTGAGATTCTTGCTAAGAAAGAAGGCTTTCCTTTAAAAGCAAGTATCGAGGAAGAGTAAGTTTAAAGGATTATAATTATGATCGGTCAACGTTTGGAATTTACCATAAATAAGGCGATAAAGAGGGCCAATGACTTAAAGCATGAGTTTTTAACTCTTGAGAATGTTCTGCTTTCTTTGATTGAAGACAAAGAGGTTTCAGGAGTCCTCGAGAATTGTGGAGCGGATACAGGTGAGATAAAGAATGAGTTAAATGATTATCTTAATGATAAGGACAACTTCAGCATTTTAGATGATCAGCAAATAGACGTTCTCTCTAAAAAACATTTTGTAGATGAAAACTTAAGAGAACTTGCAGGTAAAAATGGTATTAGGTATCAACCAGAACTCAGCCTAGCCCTTCAAAGGGTTATACAGAGGGCTGCAATGCATGTCCAAAGTGTGGGGAAAACATCTATCAAGGGTGTGAACCTATTGGTTGCTTTTTTTCAAGAAGAGAAAAGTTTTGGCATCACACTTTTAAACGAAAGAGGTGTTACGAGACTCAAAGTTTTGGAACAGGTCGCACACTCCCTCGACAGGGCAATAAATACCGACCCAGTGGAGCTTGATGACCAGGATTCTAAGTCTCAGCAACCAAGAAAAGATACACTTTTAGATCAATTTGGTGTGAATTTATTAGAATCAGCAAAAAATGGAGATATTGATCCATTGGTAGGGCGAGAAAGTGAGATTTCTCGAATTCAAGAGATTCTACTTAGAAGACGAAAAAACAATCCTTTAATTGTAGGTGATGCAGGCGTCGGAAAAACGGCACTTGTTGAGGGTTTTGCGCTTCAAATATTTAATGGGAAAACCCATGAGTTTTTCAAGGATTTGATTATTTATTCCTTAGACATTGCAACTGTCTTGGCAGGGGCAAAGTTTCGAGGGGATTTTGAACAACGATTAAAAGGTATTCTCGAATCCGTTGTTAAGTCAAAAAAAGAGGGAAAGGAAATAATAATATTTATAGATGAAATCCACACAATTATGGGAGCCGGTGCGACAGGTAGTGGAACAATGGATGCTTCGAACCTTTTAAAGCCATACCTAAGTTCGGGTAAGATAAAGATTATCGGTTCAACAACTTATGAGGAGTACCGTAAGTTCATTGAGAAAGATGCAGCATTTAGAAGGCGTTTTCAAAAAATAGATATAGATGAGCCCTCCTCTGAAGAGGCAGTTAAGATCCTTCAAGGAATTAAAGGTACACTAGAAGACCATCATGGCATTAAAATCTCAAATAAAGTTATTAATGCAGCAGTAAATTTATCAAAAAAATACCTATTCGATAAAAAACTGCCAGATAAGGCAATAGACATAATTGATGAATCTTGTTCGGCCAAAAAACTCTCAAACAAAAATGGTAAATCACTAACTCTCTTGGATCTTGAGAAAGTTGTTTCAAAATTGTCTGGTGTACCTACACAATCAATTAATAATGACGAGAAAAAAGTATTAAAAAGCCTTAAAAATAATTTAAAGTTACTTATATACGGACAAGACCATGCAATTGATACCATATGTGAATCAATCCTCGTTGCAAGGTCAGGTTTAGGGAATGAGAACAAGCCTATTGCTAGTTTTTTATTTTCAGGGCCAACAGGTGTTGGAAAGACTGAGCTGACAAAGCAATTGGCCTTGCTTTTAGGTAATCAGTTTATTCGTTTTGATATGTCCGAATACATGGAGAAGCATTCGGTCTCAAAACTGATTGGAGCCCCTCCCGGTTATGTCGGACATGATCAGGGTGGAATACTTACAGATAAAGTAAATAAGAATCCATATAGTGTAATCTTGCTCGATGAAATAGAGAAAGCGCACCCAGATATTTATAATGTCCTACTTCAGGTGATGGATAATGGAACTTTAACAGACTCCCTCGGTAGGGTGACGAACTTTAGAAACACAATTTTAATTTTTACAACAAACGCGGGGGCTGCTGAGTCTGAAAAAGGTATCATTGGTTTAGGTGAATCAATAAAGGGAGGAAGCTTTAAGGCAGATAAGGTATTAAAAAACTTTTTCTCACCTGAGTTTCGAAACCGACTTAGTGGAATCGTTCGCTTCAACTATTTAGAGAAAGATCAAATGGTCAAAATTGTTGAAAAATTCATGTTTGAAGTTCAAGGTCGTTTAGAGTCTCAGGGAATTTCTCTTGATGTTTCAAATGAAGTTTTAGAGTATTTGGCAAAAATTGGTTTTGATCCAAAAATGGGAGCAAGACCACTTGAGCGTTGTATTTTAGAGAAAATTTCTACACCAATTTCTAAGATTCTTATTGATATTGAGGATAAAAAATCAAAAAAAGTAGTCGAAGTACGCCTTGAAAAAGAAGAAATCAGGGTTTCGTTAGTCTAAATTTTATAAAAATAGCCACAAAAAGTTGTCTTTTCCTCTGTTAGAAGCACTATCAGAGGAATTTTTTTCTTATTTTTGTACTTAAAATGAAAAAAAAAATGCGTGATTTTGTATTTGTTTTTGGAAGTTTTTAATGAAATTTAATTAAAAACCTAAAATTATAAAATCTTTTTTCACACTTATTTATTGCGTAAACATTGATGAATAAAACTTCTTAACGATTTTTGGTTCTTACTCTTATTTTTACGACCTTAAAAAATAAAAAAAAGCTAAAGTTTATTAGAAATTAAAACGATTCATAAGTAGTTAGAATCTATCTTTTTTTGTTTGCGTTGAAATAAAAAGTTGATTATTCTTAAACGGAAGTACTGAAAACTTAGGAGGACCTTAAATGGTAGCAAAGAAAAAAGCAACGAAGAAAAAAGTTGCAAAGAAAAAGGTAGCAAAAAAAGCTACTAAGAAAAAAGTTGCAAAGAAAAAAGTAGCAAAAAAAGCTACAAAGAAAAAAGCAACAAAAAAGAAAGCAACAAAGAAAAAAGTAGCTAAGAAAAAGGTTGCTAAGAAAAAGGTAGCAAAAAAGGCTACTAAGAAGAAAGCTACAAAGAAAAAAGCAGCAAAGAAAAAAGTTGCTAAGAAAAAAGTAGCGAAGAAAAAAGTTGCTAAGAAAAAAGTAGCTAAGAAAAAAGTTGCTAAAAAAGCGAAAAAGAAAGTAGCTAAAAAATCTACAAAGAAAAAAGCTGCTAAGAGAAAAGTCGCTAAAAAGAAGTAATCTGATTTACTTTGCTTAAGTTTAAGGCCTCAGTTTTTACTGGGGCCTTTTTTTATTTCAGTCTCCATTTACAAGTAAAATACCCGCTGATAGTGTGGCGCGCGAAATAAGCTTGTCTTAATAACATGTAACTTATTGAAAAGAGGTTTTAATGGAAACTGGGCTAGGTATCCGGCAGGAAAATTTAAAAGAATCAATCATAATCAATCCTGAAACTAACGAAAAAATTGTAAAAAAAGGTGACCTTGAGTTTCCCCCTCGAAAGGTGTGGATGAAGACCTTTGGTTGTCAGATGAATCATCATGACTCAGAGAGAATTCTACATCATTTAAAGGATTTGAACTTCTCCGCGACGAGTGAGTTAGATGAGGCAGATCTCGTTCTTTTCAATACTTGTGCTGTAAGAGATCTATCTAATAATAAGTTTTATTCACAACTTGGTGAAATTAAGCACGCAAAAAAGAAGAAAAATGGTCTTATTGTTGGTATTGGTGGATGTGTTGCGCAGACAGAGGGAAAAGAACTCGTTAAAAAGTATGATCATTTAGATTTCGCTTTTGGTACAGATGTAATTGATACTATAAATGACATGGTTTTCAGGGTTTATGCTGGAGATAGTAAATTTACAATAAACTCATGGGACAGAAGTGAGAATTTCAGTATTGAAACAAAGATTTCGCATGAAACTCCGCAGGCATTTGTAAACATCATAAAAGGTTGCAACAAGTATTGCTCATATTGTATTGTTCCTTACACCAGAGGAAAAGAGCGTTCAAGGCTTAAAAATGAAGTTGTTGAAGATGTAAAAAAGCTTGTTGAATACCAAGGGGTTCAAGAAGTTATGCTCCTTGGGCAAAATGTTAATTCCTATGGGAAAGATAATGGTGAGTCACTAGCGGAATTACTTATTGATTTAGATCAAATAAATGGCCTTGAGCTCGTTAGGTATACAACCTCACATCCTTATGATGTTTCAGACGAATTAATTGCAGTTCACGGCTCGGCAAAAAAATTATCAAAACACCTGCATCTCCCTGTTCAATCCGGTTCAAATACTGTCCTAGAAAGAATGCTTAGAGAGTATACAGTGGAACATTATTTAGGGCTCCTTGAAAAACTAAGAAAAGCACAACCTGAGATTGTATTATCTACGGATATAATCGTAGGTTTTGTAAATGAGACAGAATCTGAGTTTCAAGCAACGCTAGACCTTCTAGATTCTGCTCAGTTTGACTCAATTTATAGCTATGCTTATTCACTTCGAAATAAGACAAGAGCTGCAAAAATGGTGGATAATTTATCAGACGATGTTAGAGGAGAGAGGTTAAGATATCTTCAAAAATATCAACTTGGTATTCAAGAGAAGATTAGAGCGAAGCTCCCCGGAACAGAACATAGGGTTCTCGTTGAGGGATTTGGGACAATGGGCGGAATCAAGAAGTGGAGAGGGCGAACAAATTGTAATCGTGTTGTTCACTTTCTTCCAGAGTCAGAGGAGCAAAACCTTAAATGGAATTGGGTAGACGTTAAAATTACTTCAGCAACGGCTTTATCTTGCCAGGGAGAGCTCCTAAATGTTCATGGAAGGCGAGTTCTTCAGTAAGCGGAAAAAACATCCAACTTTTTAAAAAACTCTCTGTATTTTGTTATCTTGAGATACATGAGGGTTTTTATAATATTTTTCCTGTCATTAATTGCTCGTAATGGTCTGTCGCTAACGGAGTATGAGTTCAGTTATAATTATCAGAAGCAAGTGTATGGGATAGATAGAGAAAATCTTCAAGTTGGAAGAAATGGGTCATTGGATATTTCTTATTATTTAACTGGTTATACAGCTATTGAAGTAGGTTACGGCCGTGGAAAAATGGAAACCTATATTGATTCTAGTATCGATGGTACTGTAGACGGTGTCGCAGTGGTTAAGCAGTTTACATTATTAGAAGAAGAAAATTACAGGGTTTCTTTAAAGCAGGCTCTTGCGCCTCCTCGTTCATGGGTGAGGCCATTTTTGAGTCTTGGGTATGCTAATCAAAAATTAACCAATCAAACAAAATATGATTTGAAATCTGGAGATACGGTGTTTTCTATTCTTGGCGAGCCTGAGGAAAGTGAGAATGACTCAGTTTTTGGCAGTTTATCTTTAGCATTTGGAGCTACAAGAGCATTTTCAGTGACAGCATCCGTGCAAACGATATTTCCTGCGTTTGAGTGGAGCAAAGCCAAAGACTCTTTGAAGTATTTTGCAGGAGTTTCATTCTTATTGTGAAAATTCTTCTCTTTTTGTCCATAAGTCTTATTTATAGCTGTTCCAGGCTTACATATCTGACAAAACAAGCGCCAGAGCAGATAAAGCTGATGGTTGCGGGAGAAAATAACGAAGATTTGTTGAAAAGTGATCATGTTTCAGAAGACATAAAAAGAAAGTTAAAACTCATAAAAGACAGCAAGGCTTACTTTGAAAAAGTTTTAGGGGTTGATACTGGTGCAACTTACGAAAAGACCATATTACTTGATAGAGATGCAGTTTCTTATCTTGGAATAAGGTCAAAAATAAATAAAATTAAATCAATCAAAGAGTGCTTTCCTCTTTTTGGGTGTTTTCCTTATTTAGGTTTTTTTGATAAATCTGAGGCAAAGTTATTTTTGTCCGAACAGCCAGACGATATTTCCACGCATCTAAGACCTGTATACGCCTATAGCTCTCTTGGTAAGTACTCTGATAGAGTATTGTCACCATTTTTTCGGTACTCCGACAAGAAGCTCGCAGAGTTGATTTTTCATGAGCTTTTTCATCATGTTTTTTTCATAAAGAATGAAGTCACAGTTAATGAAAATCTCGCAACATTTTTTGCTCGTTTGATGGTTAAGGACTTTTTTAAAAACTCAACTGATAAACATGAAGTGGGGGAAAAAGAAAAGCTAGAAATATCAAAATTGAGAGCAAAGAAAAGAATTCTTTTAGTTGAGATGATTAAAAGTCTGAACAAAGATAAAGAATTTAGGAATGTTAAGACTCGTCTTGCTTCCAATGCTTATATAAAAAAAAGAGTAGAGGAGCTTAACAAAAATATTAAAGATGAGTGCATTAGTACAGCATTAAAAAACTGTTTATTCATCCCAGGTCAATGGAGTGCAGCAAGATTAAGTGAATATAGTACATATCAATCAAAACAAAAGTTTTTTGAAACTATCTATAACGAGCGGTTTAATAATTTAAAGTCATTTTTTGATTACCTTTTTTTAAATTATAAAAAGTTTAAAAACTCTTCTGAAAAAAAATCCTTTATAGATTACCTTAAGTCGCGTTAGACTGCCTCATATGAAGCATGTAATCCTCATTGACCCATTAAAAAAACTGATCCTTAAAAAAGACAGTACTTTGTTATTTTCTAAGTCACTGGTTGATAGCAAAAATGATGTATTTTTTCTTTTTCGAGAGGATTTCTGTATCTCTAACATTGATTCTTACATTGACGTAAGCGTTCCTACTTTTGAAACCGGCAGTAGCTCTGAAATAACCTGTGTAAAACTTGATCAAACCAAGGTAAAGGTCACCTCGGATGTATGTTTTCACATGCGATTAGAACCCCCATTTGATACTAATTACCTTAGGGTTTTATGGATGCTCAAGTTCATTCAATCTAAAGGGGCAAGGGTAATTAATGATCCTTCTGGAATTATGAACTTTCAGGAAAAAATTTTTCCTATGGAGGCGCAAAAGACTACCCCCACTGCAGTAATTAGATCCTTTGAGCAGTTTAAAGTGTTTGCACAAAACCTACCAAAAGAAAGAGAGTTTATACTCAAGCCCCTAGATCTTTTTCAAGGGTTGGGTGTAACCAAAGTAGATATTTCAAAATTTTCAGATATAGAGTTTGTTAAGTTGTCCAATGACTTTGGGGGACTACTCATTGTTCAGCCTTACTTAAAAAAAATAGAACACGGTGAGATAAGGTCTACTTTTTATGCCGGCCAGGAAATTGGCTCGATCTTAAAAACACCGCCAAAAGGAAGCTTTCTGGCAAATATTGCTCAAGGTGCTAGTTATGAGAAAATAAACCTTAAGCCAAACGTTAGGGACGAGTGTAAAAGAGCGGCAAAATTTCTAAATGAAAAAGGCGTACCCTGGGTTGCTTTTGACTTACTCGACGGTAAGATTTCGGAAGCAAATACAACTTGCCCTGGGTTAATATACGAAACCTCTGTTGCTCACGGTGAGAACTTGGCAGATAAAATAGTTGAACTCATTTAGTAAAAGTTTTTGGTGTAATCTGTTGCAACTTGAAGAGCAACTTCGAAACAATGATATTTCCAAACATGAGAGTATGGGCAATACTGGTCGATGTGAGATTGACTTGAGCCCTTTTCTTTCTCTGCAGTGCATGAATAGTCCCATGAGGCACTAGTAATTTCTACGATGTAAGGCTCATTAGAAGTGTAGTTAGATAGGTCGAGCTCCATTACTGGCGAACAGCCATTTACAGGGACATCTGTAATCGTGAATTGTTTAATATATCCTCCACTAACATTTTTTTTAATTCCAATGCGGAATTTCATTTTTGAATACGGCATTGGGGGCCAATTACAGCTGTAACCATAGGAGTCAGGTGTATTTTTTGCTGGTGCAGGTTTTAAAAGTAACCTTAAATTTAGTCTTGAATCTGTCATGAAAACATTTTGGTCTGATTGATTTGAAAAAAGAGAGAGATCTGTCGCTGAGCTCCAAAATACGCTACCACCCTGTTTTGGAGTTCCGTGGGCAATGATGCCTTCAAATGTATAGTAATTGTTTGACTGACTTCCAACTCCAGGTGATGTGCAGCTAACTTCTGAATCTTCTATGGTTCCAACGTTGCTATCAGGGGTTACAGTTCCTCCATCACTCGAAGAGGTACCTTCTGATCCAGACTGGCTCTCAACGGAAGAACTACTTGAGCTTTTTGTATTAACCTTTTTTTCACATGCAATTGCTATGATTAAAAATAAAACTAGAATAATATTTTTCATAAACACTCCTGAATGATTATCGACATTTTGGACGCTTAAATAAAAATATAAGTTTATTTAGGAAAAATTTTCGTTTGGGGATAAAATAATCTCATGAATATAGGTAGGTATAGAGGACTAAAAGACAAAGCCGAGCGAATGACTTGGTTTCTTTTTGATGAAAAAACCTTTCTAAAAGTAAGTGATAAAGTAAACTCGCTTTTAGAAGTAGAGCAACTAGATATTTGTGAAGAAGTATTAGATTGGAGCCGTGCGGATTGGTTTGAAGTAATTGTCTTACCTATTTGGAGAGAGTTACAACAAATTAACAAAAATAAATCAGAAGTGTTTATTTACTTAAAATTTGTTGAAAATTTAAGTACTTACGATATCTCTAAAATTTTTAAAACTTCTCCTTACATAGTCGTACAAAGTTTATTTTACTTTTTATTAGGGGAAAAAATTGTTGATGATTGTTATTTTTCGAGGTCATCAGAAGCCCAGTTGATTAGTTTATTAGATGAAAAGACCATTAGTAACCGTAAGGAGTCAGGATATCTGTGTAACTGCTTTGCCTGTCAGGACTCAAGAAGTTTTGCTCTAACTCGGATTTATAAATATAAAAAATCAGTAGCAGACTCAGACAGAGCCTTCATTGAATTTTTAAAGAATACCAGAAAGCCGAAGGCTAAGGTCAGGCTTTTTGAAAAATTATCTTTGTTTACCTAGCATTTGCCACTCTTGACCATGGAAAAGCAGGGAGAGAAAATAAAGTATATTTACTCAAAGAGGTTTTCCTTTGAAAAAAATTACTTTTGTATCAGCAGGCTTGATTTTGCTTATCACGGGAGTCTTCTTATCCCGAGGTGAGTTTAAAAATTCATCGATTATTTCCTCATTCAATACCATGCTCGATGGTGCCCAAACATGTTTTTTAAGAGTGAATCAATCCTACTCAGCAAGGATGATTGGCCTGGAGTCAGCTTATTTAAAAAAAGATTTTTTATCTCAAACTGAAAGTTGTTTTACGGAATTAAAGCAACTAATTTCTAAAAATGAATCCCTTATAAAATTAAGTGAACTTACAGAGTCGATTTCAGACGAGGTTTATTGGTTTCACAGGCAGCAGGATTTCGAAAACCCTTTTACAGAAACAGAGAGTGGGGGGAGTGATGATTACCAAGGCATAATAACGGGTAAATTTAAAAAGATAGAAAAGCTCCATGAAGTGATTGTTGATAATATAAAAGAAAGAAGAGATATTTTGCTAAAGAAGCAATCAAGTAGTTTACCATTAAAGGTTTTATTTATATTGGTGTTGACCTCTACTTTAATTTTTCTTTTAAAGTTATTTTTACAGCGTCAGTCAATGAGAAGTTCTACTACTAAGTTTTTGTCCCGAGACAATATCAAAGACTCAATCGCGGTCGATTTGAGTGCGGAGCAGTATTTGCAACAGAGCTCTGTCGATACAAAAACCTCAGAGGAGACGTCGGTCTTTCAAGAGGAGAAAAAAGAAAAGTTGAGCTCAGAGGTACCTGGGGTTAAACCCTCTCACAATTATGGCATTGAGTTAGGAAGTATAATTAGAGAGTTAACACCACTATTTTTCAACCTGAATACCTCGATTAATTTTGGTGGAGTACAGTCATTGAAATTTTCTAGTGAGGTTAATTTTAGCAAAGAAGCCATAAAAGAATTTTTACGTTTGATAATTCGTTTTTCTTTGGGCGGGAAGTATCCCGTTCAGATTGAATTTTCAAAATTTAAAAAGGGCAGTGATCAACAATTAAAAGTATCTGCAACTAATACAAATTTCTGTTTATACTTAGATAGAGATCTAAAAGACTCAATTTCTGGTCTTAAAGAAATTGTGACTCATGATAATATCGTTTTAGGTTTCTGCCTTGAATCAAGTTTTGAAGATAAATTGAAAACAAGTAACCTAAATTCTGTATTTGTTGGACAGAAAAAAGATCTACTAAAAAAAATTAAGAATCAGAGCCTAGAATAACTTCTTTGATTTTGTGTAAAAGTTAGGAGAAGAGTCTTTAATCTTTCTAATAATAGAATTGAGATTATTTCTTAATTTTAGAATATCCGATGACGATTCTAGGCATTTTGATAAACAATAATTCCCTATTTGATCGTATTGACTGTAGATGAAATCACCAAGGCAATCTCCAATAATCTTCGAGGCATTGTATAACTCATCGAAGCTTAACTCCTCTATAGAAGTTTCTTCGATTGTTTGATCTAGTGTGTCCGCTGAGGCGGTATAGACTCTTTCTTCTACTGGGCTTGTGTCGATAGCGTTTATTCTCTCTAATTCATTTTTAATATCCCTGACCAATGAACACTTTCTGTAAGGATTAAAAATTTTAGTGCAAAAATAACTAAAGCAAAATTGGTGAGTCCAGTAATAGAATAGATCTGTTTTTGATTGAGGCATTTGATTTTTTTTAGAGTCTTTGGTGTAGCTATGGAAAACGTGGGAACCCGCGAGATATACAATGCGATTTATTGAATAGCTTGGGCAGTAATATATATCAGTATTAATTATTTGAAAAAACTGATTTGTTTCAATTAACTTTTTATAAAAATCATACAAAGGAGAGTTTAGAGTCTCTTTTAAAATATACTCTAGAGATTGATGGTCATACAGATTGAATTCGTCTATTATGTCTTTTCCAATTTTGAGGTCTAAAGACTCACAGATCTTTAGCGATAGATAAGAAAAGTTATCATATATATTTTCGTTAAATAATTTTATACTATTTTCAATTGAGTATTCATGCATATCGAAGTCTGGGTCGTCCATGAGGTTCTCAAACCAATAAACATAGCTCTCTAATTTAATCCAAGGTGGCGAGTTTTGAAGTGAGAACTCATTATTTTCTATCTTAACTATACTTGAGCCAATTCTGCCATCAGTAGACTCCTCAAGCTGTTTCCAGTAAATAAAATCGAGGTTTTGGTGGACGATTAGGTCATTATTTGGATTGTTTAGTTTTTCAGCGACTTTTCCAGGAAGCTTATCGGGTAATATATGTAATTCTCCAAATAAAACGAGAAACTGAGAGTTTGGATCCTTCTTAACTGCTTTGGATATTAAATTTGCAGCATGTTCATCTCGACTCTCAAGTGGGCCTGGGGAGTTTAGTCCAACGATAGATATATTTTTTTCCCTTGCAAGTGTAAAAAGTTCTGAGTAATGAACCCAAGGGAATCGCCATGACTCTTTGTAATTAATTGCCTCAAGGAATTCTTTTTCTGTTAAGAGGCCTTGCACGAATGAGTCGATCTTTAACTGCTCTTTTGAGGAGACCATTTCAAGGCCGATAACTAATTTTTTATTTTGTTTTAAGAGGAACTTAATCAGGCGATTGAAGTTTTTAGAGCTTTGGTCAAAGGTATGGAAGTCTCCTAAATAAATAATCTTAGAACTCTCGACATTTTCTAGAAACTCATCTGACGAGATAAGTTCAAACGTTTTATTTTCATAAGCTTCCTGAGCCTCGTAATATTTTTTAAGGTCTTCAGAGAAACCAGCATTGTAGCTTACAGCTGTTTTTTTTAGTCGTAAGTAAATCTCTCGACGTAGCTCAAGTAGTTTGATGTGTAATTCACCCATGCTTATATTTTACTTCCGAGTAAAAAATTTACTAGTGAGAAATTAATTGTTTTGTAATGAGGTTGTTGATTTTTTTTACAGAGAGTTCATTAAGAAATAACGATAGCTTTTTTTGTTCCTCAAGTTCGGAGAAAATAAGGTCGAGTTCATTTGAAGCTGGCACTTTGAGAAATTGAATGAGTTGGTCAATTGGCGCCTCAATATAGTTTTCAAGAAGGAATTTAATGAGATGAGCCAGTTGGTTACCGGTGTGAATCTTAGCAAAGGGTGTACCCATAGAGTTAATTGTAATTATTTTTGTATTTAAATCTTCTTCACTCGTCTTGATGGAAACGGATTCAAGTGGTCTTTGAAGTAAGTTTTTGTTTTTTACGAGAAACTCGATATAAATTTCATCACTTTGGGTATGAATGTGAAACAGCTTAAGATTAGTGAGTTTTTTTTGTAGCTCAATACTTTTAAAGTTTAAAGTGTCTTCAGAGAGTAATTGTCTCGATAAGTCATCAAACTTATTTTTTGTATTAATTTTTAAATTACTCAAAATACTCAAAAGCAACCCAGGTGAGCTAGCAAGAGAGTTATGTAGGTCCTCAATTAATAACTCGATCTCATTCTCTGAGGGAAGAGACTCATTGAGAAAGTTTTCACTCGGTAAAGTAAATAAGGAGTATTTTGAGTAGTCAAAGCTTTTTTGATTTATATTGGAAAACTCAAAATAAGAAGGAACTAATAAAGAAGATACTCTGGAGCGTACCTTTCTCAAGCCTCCAGTTAGAGTTATCAATATGATTTGTTTCCCGATAGGTGAATTAAAAAACTCTCTAAAAATATTTATGTTTATTCCAGAAATTTTTGGAGTCAGACCGAAGTATTGATAGTAAGCAACTCCATAGCTTTCTTTTTTTGCCAAGTATGCTGTCGACGGTATTATTTCAACTTGTTCAGCATTTCCGTTCGGTAGGTGAACTATTAAAACATAATTATAGAGGTCTTCAACAGTGCTTAGGTTTTGAAATAATAAAGAGTGGTTTTCTGTATTCTGTTGATTTTCTTCAATGTTTTCTATTTTAAAAAAATAGTCCAATGGCCTAGTTTTGGTAGTAAGGTTTTTTATAAATGATGGGTGAGTAATCTTATTATCGTCACCGACCTTTTGGTTAAGTAGTTTCCCGTCCAGAATAATTTCTTGGTTTAGCTTAAACTCAGTAGTTTCTGATATTTCTTTTAGATATACGGGGGTTGATGGGTGCTTAGTTTCAAAACACTTAAACAATTCCTTGGAGAACTGGTTTAGAATATTAAATTGGGCGAGTTTCCCAGACCATTTAAAAGATACAAAAGTCTTTTTTTCTTTTTTATTAAAGGTCAAAGGAAATTGTTTTTTTGTATTCTTTAGAAAAATAAATAAATGGTCTTGAATTTCTCCTTTACCCTTAAGGTCCTCGAAGTTAATTTCGGCCTTTAGATCTAATTGTTCAAGAAGTTGTTTCACTCTTTCCGTTTGAGAGGGAACGAATAGTTTTTGGTTCGTAAAAACATACAAGAAGCCATTATCTTTTAGCTGGTCTATTTGATCTGAAATTTGTTGTACTAAATAGTGATGGGGGTTCTTTTTTGGGGAGTGGAGTAAATTTATAACAAGACGATCGTACGCCCTATTACCTCCGGACTCCTCTTGTTCAAAACCAAAAAGTGAGGTTTGCCTGGGGGCAAGTTTATCAATTGGATTGAAGCGGTTGCTAAGAATATTTACAATAAAACTTATCGTAGATTGATTAATTTTAAGGGAGAAATCACATAGAAAAGATAAGAATTGAAGCTCATGAGTAAGCTTTAAGTACTTGTCTTTGTCCTCAAGCTGTCTGAAGTCTGGGCACAAAACATATTTCCAGTTTTTGGATAAATTTTGCCCTTGGGCAAGCCAATGGGATTGGCATATAGATGCCATCTGATCGCCAACAAATTTAGTTGAAATAGGAACTGTATTTCTTGGCTTTACTTTTACTGTGCTTTCTTCATTTTTATTGAACCAAACAGGAAGAGAAACGAGAAGTTCATTAAGTAAAAGTCCAAAGCTCTGATGTGAAAATGAATGACTATAGTTTTGTTTTAACTCTGTTAAGTAGTTATCCACTGTCGTTATTTTCATAAACTCAGTAATCGATAAATTACTAATTGATTTTAGTAGTGGCAGCAGTTTTACAGGGTTTTGAGATGAGGGATTGAACCAGCTAAAACAGTTTTTTTGAAGCGCCTCTGAGTTGATTTGGTTTTCACTACCTCTTTTAAAAACTTTATTTAATGTAAAGGTAGGGTTCTGAATTTCTCGCTCTGATAATTCTAGGTCGATTGAGTCTGATAACTTACCTAAAAGCTTAACTTTGTAGAGGTATAAACATACTGCTTTAAAGCTAAAAGACTTTATGAATTTATCTACAGTTTGACATCGCTCTTTATTGGATTTTCCAACTTCATTCCAAAAAAGGTGTAGGTCATTACTTGATTGAATAAATTGATTTGGTTGTTTATATTTATTATTAAAATTTAAGAATTGCTCAAATACAGCTTTTTGAAGGCTTAGGTTGGCTTTTTTAAGTTGAAGAATTTGAAGTACGGCATCTCTCCATAAAATCAGAAAAGCTCTTTTTAACTTAGATCCTTCTTTTGATCCAAGTCCATCACCTTGCCATCCAGGTGTTAAGTGGTTGGATGGGTTGAACTTTTTGTTATGACTTTGGCAAGAGTATGGGGTTTTACTTTCCAATGAGGAACTTGATCTACGTCTTGTAGATAACCAATTCATGGCATGGAAAGAATTTTTACTCATTAAAAATCCAAATATATAAAACCCAAACAATGGGAAAATTGTTAAAACTCGAGCAGATATTTTTACCGAATACTAGACACGATGTCATGAAAATTTTTATATAAATTCGAATGCTTACAAACAGTGGTAAGATATTTGGGTAAGGGTTTTTTAATGAGCATTAGGATTTTAGGTGGAAAGTTTAAGGGAAGGTCTTTAGAAGTGCCAAGTGAGGGCACCAGACCCACTTCTGTGATGTTGAGAAGGAGGCTTTTTGACACATTGCTAAGTTTGGAGGGGTATCACTTTATTGATTTGTGCGCTGGGTCAGGAAGTGTGGGGCTAGAGGCTTTGTCGCGCAGGGCGTCACGGGTGACATTCATCGATAAGGGTAAAAGGCAAATTTCTCAATTGAAAAAAAATATCGATAAAATTATCAGAAATGACCAAAATATAAATATTTTTCAATGCTCAGCGACATCTTGGTTAAAGAAGAATTCATCATTGTTAGATGGTAAATCAATTTTATTTTTTGATCCTCCCTATGAGGATGAGAAGTTATACTTTTCTTTCTTAGAACTAATAAATGATGTTAACGAAGAGGTGCTATTTCTTGTTGAAGCTTCTAACAAAACTAGTTTCTATAAAAAAGTAGCTGACCACATAAATAAATTTGAACCAAAAATAATAAGACAGGGCGATAAAGAGATTTTTTGGTTTTAATTATTAAAAAAATTTCCCTAAAATAATTAGCTGCTATATTATTTCGTTGATCACTATCAAGGGTTTTTATGATGTCTATTGAGTCGGGTAAGAGAGTTTCAGGTTTTAAAGAGTCGGTAACGTTAAAATTAAATGCTCAGGCTGTAGGTTTGGCCAAAGAAGGGCACGAGGTATTTAATTTAACAGCAGGCCAGTTGCCATTTAAGCCAGATCAAGACCTAGTGGATAAGATATTAAGAGAGTGCAACTTTTTATCCTCTTTCCAATATGCACCTGTCCCTGGAAACAACGACCTTAGAGAAAAAATTCTGAAAAAATTTTATACGGATAATGAAAATATAAAAACGGATTTGGGGTGCATAATCTCTAATGGTGCGAAACAAAGTATCTCAAACATTTTATGTGCCCTTTTAGATCCTGGTGATGAGGTCATTATCTTTACAC
Source organism: Bacteriovoracaceae bacterium UBA1511 (assembly GCA_002323535.1). Classification (GTDB taxonomy): domain Bacteria; phylum Bdellovibrionota; class Bacteriovoracia; order Bacteriovoracales; family Bacteriovoracaceae; genus UBA1511. The sequence continues at coordinate 9,644 of DCQT01000074.1, read as the reverse complement.
CATACTGGGTGTCATATCGCCCTTTGATTGAACTGTTCGGAGGGATTGTAAAGGAAGTTGAAAGTGATTTTTTTGACGGCTTCCAGCCTGAGTTAGAGGGTTTAAAAAAACTGATCTCCTCAAAAACGAAAGCTGTAATAGTAAACTCACCATCTAACCCATCAGGCGTTATTTATTCAGATGAATGGATGGATGAATTTTCAAAAATTATGAAAAGTAACCCTCAAACAGTAATTATCTCAGATGAAATTTACAGAGATCTAAATTACTATGACCCAAGGCCTAGATACTTCTATCACTACCTGCCAGAGCTAGTGGAAAGGACTCTAATTGTGAATGGAATATCTAAATCAATGGCATCAACAGGCTTGAGAATTGGATGGGTTATAGGGCCTAAAAATTTCGTTGGTACATTGTCAAAGCTACAAGGGCAACTTACGTCAGGGGCAAATTCTCTTGTTCAGTCTGCGTTGAATGAGTATGACTTTGATAGAGTTGAAGATTATTTAGAGCCTGTAAAAAAACATCTAAGAGAAAATTTAAAAATTTTGAGAGACAAATTTAAGAATAACGGTCTATCTCATAAATGGTATCAGTCTCGAGGTGCTTTTTACTTTATATTAGACTTTAATAAACTTCCAATTCACCAAAAGCTCTCTAATGGTGACAATGATACAAGTGATTATGGTGCGGAAATTTGTGAGTATATCCTTAAAGAAAAAGGAGTAGCCTGTGTGCCAGGTGGAGACTTTGGTTTAAGAAACTGTGCAAGAATTTCTCTCGTTTCTAACCAAAGTGAATTCTCTGAGGCTGTAGATCGCTTGGTTGAAGTTATAACCTCTGAAACCAGAGTGAATTAGTAGGTAAATTCATTTAGGACATTTTTCCGACTACCAAACTGTAGGCGAAATTGAGAAAATTTATTGACATGCATATAAGAGCTTTTGTCTTTATATTTTTTTTAATTTCTTGTGGCGATACAGATGAGCAGGTTCGTAAAAACCTTATGGTAAGTGCTAATATCGCCATGGGGAGCGGTGACTGTGACAAAGCAATAGAGTTGATGACCTCCATTGATAAACCTAGTGATGACGGTGAATTTCTAAAAATATTAGCACTATCTTATGCTTGTAAAGCCAAATTTAATGTGACGAAATTTCTTACGGATGACCTTCAAAGATTTGATGACAGTGGAACGTTTAATGGGACGACTCTGTTCAGTACTAGTGATGACGTTATTAGCGCAGACGATGAAGATTTTACCTATCTCCAATTAGCAATGGATACAATTTTATACGCTGGAGGTTTGGAGACAGACGAGGAGCCAACCTCTACAAAAAGAGGTGAAATTTTTTCTGATGATGAGCTTAATGAATTGGAAATGCTTCTCGTATATTTACAGTTAATCAGTATGGGGAGGTTTTTTCATTATTACGGTGATGCAAATACCGACGGAGAAAAAACAGGGTGCTTAATTCAGTATGAAAACGTTTCTTTAGATAACGGAAGTAGTTTTGGAGTTGTGCTTGGGACTGGTGCAGTAGATTTGGGTTCTTGTACTGCTGTTAATTACACTTCTGCGGGAATAGGTCATGAGGACCTTGGAGCTCCCGGTAGCTTTAATATAAAGAGGTTATGTCATGGAGCCATGATTATAAATAATTTTTTTCATGTGTTCCCCTCGTTACTGGCAAGGATTTCAGGAGCTGACTTTGATAATGTGGCTTCGATGGAGAATGTCTTGCGTCTCATAACACAATTTATGGAAACCCAAAAAGCGGGAGTTTCGGATAAAGTTTCAAACGTTCTAAGTCAGGCAAGATGTGAAACCTTAAACAAGGATGATGATGACTTTCTTCAAGTCTATTACCTATTTCTAATGGAGAAAGTATTCTTGTGAGAAACTTGGGCACAATTTTGATCTCTCTATTTAGCTTTTGCTGCTTTGGCCAAGCTGTTAAAAGTCCAGTGGCAAAGTTAGTCGGTAATGCCTACACATCGAGAGCCCTAGATAATTATTCTTTGTTTTACAATCCTGCTGCGATAGGTCCTTCAAAACTAGTTGAAGTGTACCCTATAAATCCTTTAGGCGAACTTAGTAATGTTTTTGAAAACTCCGAAAAGTTCAAGGGATTTCCGTCTTCTCCGGTTGGAGTTGCTGAGCGTATTATCGATATCCCACTATCAGTTTCAGCACAGGGCGCACCTGGTTTAAAGTTTGGGCCAATTGCTTTTAATGCGTTTCTTGGAAATGAGACAAGTATGATTCTTAGAAATCAAGTTTATCCACAATTAGATATTTCTTATCGGTTTGATAGAGGCTTTATTTTTGGTTTTGCATCCAGCTGGGGTAACGGTGGGAAGTATAGAAAGAACTCTTACACGAGAACAAAAAAGGCTACTGCGAATGGTAAGAATTTTTCAATAGGTGCAGCAGTTAAATATATAGACCGACAGTCATTGGACGGTAACTTTAGTTTGTTCGGGACGAAGCTTTATAGTTCTATTGTAGAAGGCTCAACAGATCTAGACTCTTTAAAAGAAACACTGGGGTTTAATAGAGGTAAGGGATTTGGTTTTAACCTGGGTGCTCTATATTCATGGTCCTCAAGTTTGACAGAAATAAACTTTGGTGCATCTTTGTTAGATGCTTTTGGAACAAAATTTAAAAAAGTTGACGGAGAAACAGCACCTAGTGAAATTCCAATGCAGCTAAGAACAGGCTTTAGTTTTAAGCAGACATTACCAGCTCTTCATTACATTTTGAGCGTTGATGCTGGGCCAGTTCTTGCTGATATTGATTGGAAAAGAAAATTACATGTTGGGTTTGAACTTGGAATACCATTAATAGATTTTTTTATGGGGTGGTCTGAGGGTTACATGAGTTATGGATTTAGAACTGATTTTTGGATTTTTAACATTATCGCAGGTCTATATGGCCAAGAATTAGGTGTTAATTATTCTGAACAAAAACTTTCACAATTTATTTTGCAAGTTGAATTGTTTAGTTTCGACTTTGGACTTTAAAGACTAACTGTTTTACTTTGTTTTTCCTCATTATATATTATTAGATTTACAAATCTTATCTACACCTTCAAAATTTTATATAAACCATCACACGGAGAGTAGGTTGGAAAAAATTTTCGTTTTAGATACAAATGTTATTCTCTTTGACCCACAAGCAATCTTAAAATTCGGACCTCAAAATACTGTTTTTATCCCTTTGATTGTTGTTGAGGAGGTTGATAGATTTAAGAAAGATCAAAACGAAAATGGTAGAAACGCGAGGCATTTTTCAAGGTTAGTTGATGAATTAAGACAAAAAGGCTCTGTGACTCAAGGAATTGATCTTGATAATGGAGGGAAGTTATTTATCTCTGTTGATCGCAAAAAAAACATTGAGCACCTCGAACTCCTTGACCTAGATCTCAATGATAATGTTATTTTGTCCTCTGCTTTAACACTCAAAGAAAAAGGTAATGACGTAACACTTATTTCCAAGGATATAAATCTTCGACTCAAAGCTGATGTTGTTGGCTTAACTGCAGAGGATTATGGGAAGCAAAATGTCTCTCTTGATCAACTTTATTCTGGTCGCAGGGAATTGGAAGTACCTGTTAATCTCCTTGAGCAATTTCAAAAAGAACGATTCCTTCCAGACGAGCTTTTAGGGTTAGAGGAAATTCACCCAAATGAGTATGTTTTGGTTTGTGAAGAGAATAATCCAAGACATAGAGTACCTGGTAGATACTCCCTTCAGAAAAAAGGAATTGTTCCACTTATCACAATGAGAGAAGGAGTTTGGGGAATTTACCCAAAAAACCTAGAGCAGCAATTTGCATTGGATGCGTTGCTTAATGATGAAGTAAAGCTTGTAAGTCTGACAGGTAAGGCTGGGACAGGTAAAACTCTTCTGGCAATAGCTGCAGGTTTAGAATTAACTATATCCCAAGAAAAATACTCTAGACTTCTCGTATCGAGACCAATTCAACCGATGGGAAGAGACATAGGGTTTTTGCCTGGTGATGTTAATGAGAAGTTGGGTCCTTGGATGCAGCCAATTTTTGATAATATGGATTTCTTATTTGGGCGAGACCGTGCTGGAGGCGCTAGTACGAACAGTTGGGAAGAACTTATAAATCAAGGTTTGTTGCATATAGAGCCCTTGACTTACATCAGAGGACGCTCAATTCCAAAACAATATATGATTGTCGATGAGTCTCAAAACTTATCACCTCACGAGATAAAAACTATTGTTACGAGGGCGGGGGTTGGAACTAAAATTATCTTAACCGGGGATTGCGAGCAGATTGACAGTCCTTACTTAGATTCTATAAATAATGGTCTAGCTCATTGTATTGAACGACTTAAATCTAGTGATTTAATCAGTCATATGATGTTAAAAGTTGGCGAAAGATCGCCTCTATCGGAGATAGCCTCGCAATTACTATGATTCCTCTCAAGCTGAAAAGACGTTACCTAAGAGCTCCGATGAATAATGAGTGTCTGTATAAAGATTCTGATACTATATCATCTGCCTATGTGTATAACATTTCAGAGGGTGGATGCTTACTGGGTAGAATTCAAAATGAACTATCCTCCGAACAGTTCACCACTTTTTTAGACATCCCCTGCATACCCGATTTCACGAAGCTTTCCGTAAATGAAATCATGATGACAGGTGTTGAGTCATTTTCTCGAGAGGTAATTGGCACAGTTGTGGAGACAAGGCGAAGTAAAATTGATCAGTTGACTGGTCTTTATGAGATTGGTTGCGAGTTCGTTGATATTAGAAGAGAGTCCCAAGAAAAAATTAATGATTACGTCAGAAATTTTAGTGTCAACACTGTTTTTTCGCTAACTCTATTTGAACAAGGTACGCATAGAGATGAGGTGAAGAATTTAATTAGGCAGTGCTCTACCTTGCTAAATTACGAAAAAGGCTTATCAATGGCCAAAATTAGGGAGCAGCTTCTTCACGATTATCAAAGTCTAGAAAGCTTATAGTTTATTATTAATTTTATTTTTAATATTTAATGAAGAGCGTTTTTCGAGTTCTTTTAAAATTGCTTTCGCCTTAGACAATAAATTTTTTGTTAGTTTTTGTTCAATCTCTTTTTCTAGAAGTTTTGTTTCTTTGACTAGTTTTTCAATACTGTATGATTTTAATTCTTTGGAAAATAATTTTATGGCCTTTGCTTCTTCAAAATTTATAATTTTAGTTTTTCTGACCACAATTTGCCCTTGTTGGTGACAACATAGTGGTAAAAAAAAAGGAATGGCTTGGCAAAAATAGGAAAAAGATAGGTAATTTGTTAGGTAAAAATGATTAACTTTTTGCGTTAAATTCTAGCTATCAATGCTAAGTTGCTGTTTTTTTTCAATATTTTCAATTAGGATCTCCAGATTTTGGATCATCTCATCTAGCACGTCCTGGTTTGTCAGTTTAATATTCTCAGCTTTTTTTTCTCTAGCTTCATTAATATTTATTACATTTTCCAAATTAGACTCCTTATTTGTCGGAGACTATGCGTTATTTTGCTCTGGGTAAACTCGTGTTGTCCTTTTTCGAGACAGCTCAGATTATGTCCCTGTTCTTATCTACTAATTGGGACAATTGATGGTTACACTGCGCAAATATGGGTAAAAAATACAAAAATAGGGCGAAGTGACTCAAACAAGTTTATGTTCATCTGCATGAAACAAGAGTTTGCAGTTGATGTAATTAAAAATTGGCCGAAAGATCAAGTACGTAAAGATCTCCAATATCTTTTGGAGAATAATTTTTCTAACCCTAGTTATGGAATAAGAATAATTAGTGAGAAAACAAATATTTCTAAGAAAACACTGCAAAGAATTATTAAAGAAGAGACGAAACCAAACCAACAATCAGTTATGAGGTTCTACGAGTATTTTTTCAAAATCGCTCAGCCAGAGTCAATGTCCATCCAACATTCCTGGATAAAGGATTACTTTTTAAAGGTTTTAACCTGTCATTACGGTAAGCTTAATGAAGTTCTGGAGAAAAAATTAGAGTCCGACGTAATATTTAGAAAGTTATATATTCGGCTTTCGATGTATAGTCTCTCTAAGGCTCATATTGAAAAGCTTTTTGGGTCTTATGGTTTGAGTATACTTCTCGAGATGGAAAAAATGAGTCTTTTGGAGTCAGTGGATAATAAATGGTTCAAGTTAAGAGATGATGTGTCCATAGCAAAAAGTCCATCGGCTTTGAAAGAAATGGTAATTGAGCTAAACCAAGACTTTGTCACAACGGAGAACTTATCCGAAGTGAACAAAAACTCAGTGTTCTATTTTTGTGAAAATATTTCTGACTCAGCCTACCAAACTATACTGGAAGCCTCAGAAGAGCTAAAGAAGACTATAAGGAAGATTTTATTATCTTCTGATTCGAAGGGAGATATTCCTTTTTTCTTAACTACGTCGATTGATCGTATGGATATTTGAAGTGAGTTATATGGGTACTACAATAAAAATTATTCTTTTTCTTTCTATATCTACTAATCTATTTGCAAAAATGGGAACAGATAGGCTTCCATCAAGAGTTAATGAGGTAAGCTCCTCTTTTTCAGCAACTAAATACTCTATTGAAGAGCTTGCTATTTTTAAGGCTTTTACAAATACCACCAAGGTGAAAGATTTTTTAATTGGAGACAATGGCGAAGGTGGAGGAACAAAAGACTTTCAAGTTGAAAGAGAGATTAACGAGCTATTACAAATTTTGCCAGAGAAACTAAATGATCTTGGTAAAGGAGAAATAAATATTTCTCACACTCTAGCAAAAGCAAGAAAGAATCATATCTCATTGTTTTCAATATCCTCATACACATTAAGGAAAAATTACTTATTCAAGGAAGATGAGACAATTTCACTCGAAGAAATAGAATACTTCTTTTTATCTGAGCTTAAAAAAGGTGAGGAGATTTTTACTTTCTCACACCTCAAGGGCTTTAAAACAAAAAGTGGAAAAACATATTTTGCTAAATATATATCAAGCTTAAGAGTACAAGTTACCTCTGATTAGAGGTCTTTTTCTTCTTTAATAAATAAATAACAATACCCGTTATAAAAATACTAAAGATAATGATGTTTCCTTTTTTTACGTACTCAATTACGGTCTCTCCAAACTTATAATATAAGTTAAAAAATAAAGTACAGCTTATTGTGCAGGCGAGAAGATCAGTAAGAGCAAACTTAAGAAAGTTCATTTTGGTTAACCCTGCAGTTAGAAAAAGACCATTTCTCACACCGAAAGGGATAAACCGACCAAATAGTAAAGTGAAGACTCCATACTTTTTATAAAATCCGCCTAACTTGTCTACCTTTTCGGGGGAAACCATTTTGGCAAAGAGTTTTATATTCCATATTTTTGGGCCTAGGTAACGACCTAGCCAGTAGCAAATTAAGTCACTGAAGTATGCTCCAAGATAAACTCCAAAAAATAGAAGATAAAAGTTTTCAGGATATTTGGTGGCGATTAATGCGGAAATAAAAAGCATTCCGTCCTCGGAAACTGGGATATTGAACCCCGCAAGTAAAAGTAATCCAAAAATAATAAAGTGAGCGTTCGCCCCATTTTCTTGAATAAACTGAATGAATGTTTCCATACTAGATCACCTAAAAAAAAGGGGAGACAGTGTCTCCCCTCAGAATAATTTAATTTAAGTATAAATTATTTAGCGTGCTTTCCAAACCACTCTTTTGAGCCAGTTACGTCAGGCTTCATTGAGTCAGATCCAGATGTCCACCCAGCAGGACAAACCTCACCGTGCTTTGCAGTAAATTGGTAAGCTTCCAGTAGTCTTAAAGTCTCAGCTGGGTTTCTTCCAACTGAAAGGTTATTAATTGTTGCATGTTGAACTACGTCGTTGTCGTCAATGATAAATAGTCCTCTAAGAGAAACACCTGCATCTTCAATAAGAACACCGAAGTCTCTAGCGATTTTCTTTGTTGTGTCAGCTAAGATAGGGAAGTTTACTTCACCAATTCCGCCCTCATTTCTAGATGTTTTTGTCCATGCAAGGTGAGAAAATTTTGAGTCAATTGAACAAGCTAGAACCTCTGCACCAAGAGCTTTAAATTGCTCCATTGCTTCAGAGTAAGCAACAATCTCTGTTGGGCATACAAAAGTGAAGTCTAGTGGATAAAAGAATAGCACTTTCCACTTTCCTTTGAAGTCATCAGAAGAAAGTGATTTAAAATCTGATCCAACAACTGCGTCTGCTTTCCACGCAGGAGCTGTGTTACCAACAAGTCTTAATGGATTTGTTTCTGTAGTCATGTGTCTCTCCTTAAAATAGAAGTTGAGTTTATTTCGCCAAAGACTAGAAGAGGAAGAAGTAAATATCAAGCATATTTATTTGAATTAAATCATGTCTATTGATTTTTTTGAATTAAGCTCATCGAGTCATTGATGATCTTGCTTATACAAGGTAGATTTATCCAATTTTTCGCACCTTACATATAAATGTTTGGTGGGATTCTGACGATAAACACCATAATCTTTAAGGAGAGTTCATGTCGAAATCACCAATGTCCTATATTCCTAACCCCATTGTAATTGAACAAACTGCGCGCGGTGAACGTCAGTATGATATTTACTCAAGATTATTATTAGACCGGATTGTATTTTTAGGTACTCAAGTTAATGATACGGTGGCCAATCTAATCATAGCGCAAATGTTGTTTTTAGAGCAATCAGACCCAGAAGCACCGGTTCATTTTTATATTAATTCACCTGGTGGAAGTGTTTATGCAGGGCTTGGAATTTATGATGTGATGCAGTACATTTCTTGCCCGGTTCACACGTATTGTGTTGGACTCGCCGCTTCAATGGGTAGTCTTCTTTTGACGGCTGGTGAAAAAGGTAAAAGATATGCGATGCCTCATTCTCGGATTATGATTCACCAGCCGCTCGGTGGTGCACAGGGGCAATGCTCCGACATTCAAATCCAGGCAAAAGAGATTCAAGATTTAAAAGATCAGCTAAATCAGATTTATATAAATCATTGTGCTAAAGATCTATCTAGAGAAAGAATCGAAGAAGCCACGGATAGAGACAATTATCTCAATCCAAATGAGGCGATCGAATTAGGTTTAATTGATAACGTGATAACTAAAAAATAAGGTTTGTTTATGAACGCGAAGTCATCTTCAAGTTTAAATTGTAATTTTTGTGGAAAGTCTCAAAAAGAGGTTAAAAAACTTATTGCAGGGCCGGGAGTCTACATTTGTGATGAGTGCATTGAGTTGTGTAACGACATTATTCAAGATGATGTTTCCCAAGCGCAATCCAAGACAACACTTGATAGTGTCCCAAAGCCACATGAGATAAAGACTCACTTAGATAGTTATGTCATTGGGCAAGATCGAGCGAAGAAGATTATCTCCGTTGCTGTACATAACCATTATAAAAGAATTGCAAAAAACGAATCAAGCACTAAGGACGATGTAGAACTCGCAAAGTCGAACATTCTCTTGGCCGGACCGACTGGTTCAGGGAAGACTCTCATTGCTCAGTCCTTGGCAAAGTATTTAAACGTACCTTTTGCAATTGCAGATGCAACGGCACTAACTGAAGCTGGTTACGTGGGTGAGGATGTAGAAAATATTCTTTTAAATCT